>CAZPBO010000058.1:0-12788 GCA_964584815.1 uncultured Planctomycetota bacterium | reverse complement strand
GGGTTCTCATAACGGGGTTTTAAGTGAAAGAGAAGCGCCCTCTTGCTATCCTCTATCAAGACAGAATGAGGAGATGTGCTATGCGTTATGCAGGATGGACGAGGGTGGTTGAGCCGTCAGCGACGCTTGCGGTGGTAGCGCGGGTGCGGCAGAAGGTAGAAGCGGGTGTGAAGGTGCACAATTTTGGTGCGGGGGAGCCGGATTTTCTGACGCCGAAGGTGATTCGTGATGCTGCGCATAGAGCGATAGAGGAAGGGAGGACACGCTACACGCCTGCGGCGGGGGTGCCGCAGTTGCGTCAGGCATTTGCGGAGAAGGTGAATTCTTTATATGGCGCTGGGGTGGATGAGGAGAATGTGGTGGTGACGGCGGGCGCGAAGCAGGCATTGTATGCGGCGCTGCGGGCGGTTTGTGAGCCAAATATGGAGGTTATCGTCCCCACACCTTGTTGGGTGACATATCCTGAAATGGTGAAGTTGGCGGGAGGTGTGCCTGTTCTGGTGGAGACGAAGGCGGAGGACGGTTATGTATTGGATGTTGAAGCGATAGAGTCGGCGGTGACAGAGAGGACAGGTGCGGTAATTGTGAACAGTCCGAACAATCCGACAGGCGCGGTTTATGGGCGGGATGTTCTGGAAGGGGTTGTTGAATTGGCGCGGCGGCACAACCTTGCCGTCATAAGTGATGAGGTATATGACCGCCTGATATTAGATGAGGGACTTGAACACACAACTCTGTTTGCTCTGGGGAGGGAGCGCGTGTTTTCCGCCTTTTCGTGCAGCAAGACATATGCGATGACGGGCTGGCGTTTGGGATTCGGGGTTGGCGATAAGGAATGGGTGAGGTATTGCGGTAGGCTGCTGGCGCAGTCAACGAGCAACGCGTGCAGTGTGAGTCAGTATGCGGCGCTGGCGGCGCTGCGGGAAGGGGATGATAACGCCGCACAGATGCGCAAGGAGTTCATTAAGCGGCGGGAGTTGATATGCAAACTTCTGGATGAGGCGGGGATGCGCTATGTGCGTCCGCGGGGAACATTCTTTTTGCTTCTGGATGTTAGGGAGTGGATAGGAGGGCGCAGTGCAGGTGGTGTGGAAATAACAGATGATGAGGCGTTTGCAAAAGCGCTGCTTGAGGAGGCGTCTGTTGCGGTGGTTCCGGGAAGTCCGTTTTACGCGGCGGGCAGAGTGCGTCTGTCATTTGCCTGTTCAGAAGAGGACATAGAGGCGGGAATTGCGTCGCTGGTGGAGTTTGTCCACTCAATCAGGAAATAGCGGGGTTTTCTATGCTGCAGTTGTTGTTTTGCGGTTTTTTCGGCTTTCTGACGGGGGTTGTGGCGTCGGTTTTGGGGATAGGTGGGGGGGTGATGATAGTGCCGTTTTTGGTGCTGGCTTTGGGACGGGAGATGCATTCTGCGGTAGGAACAAGTCTTTTTGCGATACCGTTTGGGGCGGGTTCAGCAAGTGTTCGTTACGGCTTACGTGGTTTGGTGGAGTGGCGGATGGCGGCGCTGCTTACGGCATTATCTGTGCCTGGGGGACTTCTTGGGCGCTATGTATGCGGAGAACTGCAAAGCAGCACTTTGGTGGCTCTGTTTGGAGGGCTTCTTTTCCTTGTGGGATTGAGGATGTTGTTCTCGCGGGAAGGAGAAGTTGTAGGTTGGTTCAAGAAGGTGTGGTTTTTGGGGGCTTTTGGTGCGGGTTTTTGCGCAGGTTTGTTTGGAGTGGGGGGTGGGTTCTTGAATGTTCCGATACTGCACGCTCTTGGGCGAGGAATGAAGGTATCGGTTGCGACAAGCAGTGTTGTGATACTGGTGACCTGTGTGGTGGCTGGAACGGCGCATTATATTGGGGGAGGTGTGGATGTGTGGGGTAGTGTAGCGCTGGGGATAGGGCTTGCATCGGGTGCTTTTCTGGGGGCAACGGTGCTACCGCGGTTGCGGTCGTCGTTTCTGCGGTTGCTGTTTGCAGGTGTGGTTTTTGTGGTGTCGGCGCGGATGTTGCTGCGGGCTTTCCTAACCTGACGAAGAGGTGCTTGCAAGGGAGGCGATATGGTGCTAAACTGATGGTGTGTGTTGAGGAGTGGTGGTATGAGATGGACAGGTTTTGTGTTGGTGTTTGCACTTTCGTGTGGATGTGGGCTGTTTCGTCGGACTTCGCCGATGGAGGAAGAGATGGAACTGGTGCGTCAGCGGCACAGGAAAAAGGCGGAGTCGGTGCTGGCGGACTTGCGTGCGCGTCAACGACACGAGGTGGAGGCGAAGAAGCGGCGTTTGCGGATGGAGTATGAGCGGCGGCTCAACAAACACCGTGCAGAGATAAACAAACGATTCAACGAAATAGCAGAGGAGCGTAAGAAGACCTATGCGAGCAATCCTGAGGAGTTGCAGAAGCAGTTGGACGCGGTGGAGAGGCAGCGTCAGGCGGCGTTGAGGGCACGGGAGAAGCGCATAAGGGGTGAGTATCTGCGCAGGAGGGAGGCGGAGTTGGCGGTGCTAGAGAGACAGCATATGGAAGAGGAGGCTGCGCTTAAGCGTCAGTTGGATTTAGAGTTGCAGAAGAAGTTGGCAGCGGTGCGTGCCAAATACCGCAAGAGAGAGAAGAAAAAAGAGGCGGCAGCGGCAGGACCCAAAGAGTTGAAGGAGAAACCTGGTGGAGAGGTTTTTGTAACGCAATACGGACCTGGCGTGGTGCGGAGAGTGAAGGTTGAGACGCGCCCTGCCCTACTTGCTCGCCGCCCGCATCAGGCGGTGGTTTCGCTCCTGCTTGTGCCGCTTGAGAAGAAAGAGAAAGGGGTGGGGAAGGTAGCGCTGGCGGTCTTTTTCAACGGCAAGCGCGTTGAGGGCAGCGGTGATGATGTATGGTTCAATCTGAAACAGAAGATAGAGGACTTTGCGCGGCGGGTATACGAGATGCCGGGTGTTGTGCCGCCAGAAGTGCTTGTGGATATGATAGGCGACATTCCGCTGAAATTTTATGACAAAGTTCTGGATGCCAGTTTCTCGGCGGGCGTGAAAAATGTTCGTCGGGCATCGGTGAAAGCGGCTTATCCGTAGCGGGAATCAACGCGCCCACCGAACATCCACACGCAGCGAGATGAAATCGGGATAGTCATAAAGCGCCCCTGTGGCAAGGTCCACCACAAGGGGGATTACTCCCAGAAACATTCCGGGGAAAATATCCACTATCAGATATCCGACGCTGAAGGTAGGCGTGACAACAGCAGGCGTAACGGTGGCGGTGTAACCTGGGCGAAGACATTCAACACGAACAGGAAGCGAGGCACCAGCACGCTTGATGAGAATCCGCCCCCCTTTGAGTGGAACCACCTGATTGCCCACAGTTATGCGCAAGTCGGACGGCTGCAACTCCTGCGGAATCTCGTATGAGACATTGACCACCACCGTGTCGTGCTGCCCCGAAAAAACCAAAGCACAACCACACAGAAGTGGCAATAGAGCCACGACACTAAAGCGCATAGTAGACCTCCTCACAATCCGCCAAAAAAGGTTAGCGTCTCACCTTATGAGTTCAAGGATTTTTTGAAGAGGGGGGCTGCGGAGTTTTTGTGTGTTCAATGACCATTTTGGGGTTGGCGACAGTGGCGGCGATGTGGAAGAGATGTGCGGCGGTGCGTTTGAGGTAGCGCTCAAGAAGTGTTAAGGCAACGGCGCGTGCGGGTGATACTCGCTCATCAGATGCGATTTTTGAAAGAAGCGAGTTACAGGCGGCGGCAATAGGCGCACGCAGCATCAACGCCTCCTTCGCCGCTCCCTCATCCTGCTCACAAAACGCCTTTATCGTCAACGCCACCATCCGCTCAAGATGCCCTTCCACCTCCTTAATCTCGCCAAAATACTGCCCCTCTCTCTTGTCAGGCGGCAGAAGCCGCACGGCTTCAGCAATGTTGACCGCAAGGTCCGCCAAACGCTCCGCATCGTGAACAGCAGAAAACAAAAGCAACGCCGCTATCACATCCCCTCCCTGCACAAGACTTAAATACTCCACTATCTTCCGCCTTATCTCTGTGTGAAAATTGTCGGTCTCATCCTCCATCCTGTGCAGTTCCGCCACCACATCATCCTCGTCCTCCGCTTCCCTAAACACCCCTTTGCTCGCCTCAAACATACGCCCCACCACCTCAAGCATCCGACAAAACAGCGAAAACGCCTCCGTCAAAAGCCCACTATAACGCCACCTCTTCAGCATCTCTATCCCCCCAGCAGACGATAAAGCAGTATAACAAGTGATGTAACACCATAGAAGGCAACAACAATGTAAACAAAAAGCACCCAACGGTGTTTGGCTACAACATTACCCATCTTTCGCGCAAGAAAAAGCGGTATCCGCCGTGTCCAAGGAATCACATAAAAGATGAAAGTCCCCGTTAAGTTGAAGGCTACATGATGAAATGCGGCTATCATACCAGCAGGAACCCCCGCAGCAATTGACGCCACAACCGCCGTCACTGTTGTCCCTATGTTCGCCCCCAGCGTTATCGGATATATCTGCTCAAGTGTCACAATCCCACTTGCCGCAAGCGGAACAAGCAGACTCGTCGTCACAGACGAGGACTGAATAACTGCCGTAACAACAAACCCCGCAAGCAGTCCGAGATACCCACTCTTGCCCAAAACCCTGTCTATGAAACGCGAAACCTTCTCAATCAAATGTGCTCGCAAAGTCTTGGTCAGATAAACCAGTGCAAAGAAAAGAAGAAAAAGACCAAAAACTATCATTATTACTGACGCAACCGTCTTGGACGCCCCCCACCACAAAAGTCCCTCCTTCACCGCGTGCTCCACAGGACCCACAATCAACTTGACTGGACTCACAATGGTTTTTGCGGTCACATCGTGAAAGAGTTCTGCAAGCGCTTCCGCAATCCTGTGGAAGTAGCCTGTGAAGTATTCAAACGGCATCAGGATTGCCACAGTCATTATGTTGAAGAAATCGTGGATGGTGGAAGCGGCGGCGGCGTTGCGAAATTCGCTCCTTATGCGAAAATAAGCCGATGAAACAAGCGTGTTGGTCACGGTGGTGCCGATGTTTGCGCCCATAATAATGTAAACGGCGTTCTCAATCGGCAGACTGCCCGCCGCACAAAGCGCCACCACTATGCTCGTCACACACGATGACGACTGCACAATGCTTGTCGCAAGTATGCCGATAAAAAGCCCCACCAGCGGATGGGCAGATGTCTTTATCAACTCCTCCGCAAGCGGCTTAAAACCCTTAAACCCCCCACCCATTATCTTAATCGCAAGCAGGAAAAGATATAGATATAGAATTGCACGCAACCACATAAGGAGCGGTCTCACTCTACGCTGCTCTTCCAATACGCCACCTCCAAGCAGTCCGCATCAACCGCTCCTTAACGGCAAACTTTATGATGCGTCACACAGCAACTCAAACAAAAAAATTTTTTGTGGACTACCTACCGTCTGAGTGGCGCTTGGAAAGAAACGCACTCTTGTGCGCAGGCAACGCCGACCCGCCGCCAAAACCGACTACACAATATTTGAGGCAAGGAAAAAAGCGACAACAACAAGCAAGCACCCCGCTCCACGCCTTAACCACTGAAGCCCACCCACAAGCCGTTTTGATTCAAGCATCCTCTGCGCAAGCCCGACAGATGTTCCCGCAGCGAGCAACAAGACAGAATGACCGACCGAATAGACAAAAAGCGCTAACGCCCCGAACAGAAGGCTACCTTTGACTGCGATCAGCGCACAGAGGAGTGCCACAACAGGAAGCGCGCACGGCGTTGATATCACCCCAAAAAGCAGACCAAAAAGGTAGGCGCCGAGCATAGTCAGTTTCTTCGGCACAAGTTTCTCCGATACACCACCAGAGGACAGCCGCCACAAACCAGCAAAATGCGTCCCAAGAAGCACGCATACCACAACGGCAACATGCTTAAACCAATCCTCAAATCCGAGGTTGCCCAGCAGTCGTCCCGTTAGAGCAGCAACAACACCCATCACAGAAAACATCGTGGCAAGTCCAAGCAGCAGAAAGAGACTCAAAGTGAAGGCTTTCTTCACCCCGGCGCGATAGCCGCCCACAAAGCCGATTAAAAGCGGCACCGACGCCAGAACGCAAGGATTTGCCGCCGTCAAAAATCCCGCAACAAAGACCAGTAGAAGCGCAAAAAACATACCGCCACGCAACGCCTCTTTTATCCGCCCCACAAAACCTTCTTCCTGCTGCTTCTGCTGCGGCTTTAACTTACCCGCTGCAAGCATCTCCGTTTTCTGCCGCAACTCCCCCTCCTGCATCTCCCCTTCGTGACGAAGAACCTGCCTCCCAGAAGCGTCGTAGAAGACCTGTAGCGGGATAACATTTATGTGATAACGGCGCACCGCCGTCGGTTCCTCATCTATGTTGACAAGCAGAAACTTGACACGCCCTTCAAACTGCGGCGCAACCTTCTTTATCCGCTTCTCCATCCGCTGACACGGCAGACACACACCACGACCAAAGTCCACTATCACAGGAATCCCTCGCCCCACAGTCCGCTGCACAATGTCCTTCCTCTGACGCCAACGCTTCACCCATAAAGCGTTCTTCCTAACCCTGCCCGCACGCTCCGCCTCATTGTAAAGCCTGTCAAGCAGTCCCTGCCACATCCGCCCCGCAGCCATATCCACATCCTTCTCTCCCTTCTCCTTCGCCTTCTGCCAAATCTGCGCCTGCAATTGCTGAATCACCTCCTCATCTGAACCCTTCATTCCCCGCCGTCTCCCTTCCTCCACCACAAGATGCTCCTTAACCAACTCCTCCGCAAAGCCTTCTGGGTCCTTCTCCCAATAAGCGCGTGTCTGACTGTCAAGCCCCTTTAAGCGCGTCTCAAACTCCGCCCTCTTCAGTTGCCAGCCGTCCACCTCACAGATAACATCTGCAGGCAGAACAGCACCATAGCGGGCAAGTTCGCGTCTGCCGCCCCACCAGTAGCCGAACAGAACAACCCCAACCGCCGCCCCTAAAAGAAGCCCCTTAACCAACCTCATAAAATCCCCCTTCAGAGCATCTTACTTGGCGGTGTAGGAATCCTGATTTGCGCCGAATTATAGAACAGACTCCTCCAAAAGTCAAAGCAGATGTAATGTCCCTAAAGCGATAGGGCGGCATCACGAGGTGGCGTTCATCTGCTGAAACTACCCACAACGCCATTCGCGGAAGCAAGCCATTTACCCGCAGGAATATGCAACTGACGAAGCGAGGCGACCTTCTTCTTTTTCGGCTTCCACTCACCGCTCATAAGAAGATGGGTTGATGCAGGAAGCGATACCAAAACCCCTTTCTCATTAGAAAGCGGTGTCTTCAGCGCCACATTTTTTTGAGCCGTAACGGCGATGTATCCTTTCTGCCCCGCCCTGCACGCCACATCAACAGGTCTGCTGGCGGAGATAAGCGTCTCACCGCCGAAGACCAATCTCCGGCAGCCGATGCCTCCAAGCAGTGCGGGTTTCTTACCGACAAGGCGCAAGAAACCTGCGAAACCGCTGAATGCGACGCCGCCTTCTCCTGCACTTCCTGCAAAGATAAGGTCCTTATGCCCGCCAAACTCTAATGTGAGAAGCAGTCCGTTTGCGCATTTCTTCATTTTGTATCGCGGGGCGGTCTTCTTGCGTGACGGAAACAGAACCGTTATGCGCCACAACTCCTTGGTATGGTTTGTTATACCGACAAGCGGATGGTCAACCTCCGCCGATTCTCCTTTGGCAAAGCGGGTCTGGGGGATGTGTCCCCACATCCTTCCCACCTTCACCTCACCCTCCGGAACGGAGATGATGTGCAGATAAACTTTCTTTCTGTAAATGGAAACCGTCTGCCATAGAGCCTCAAGCGGGGTTGATTTTTGCGACCAGAGCCAGAGCCACTGGCGGGAGGCGTTGAGTTGGTCTCCTTTGAGCCAGTCAACCTTCTTGCCGCAGACCTGTAGTTCTCCGAGCACATGTCCTGCATTTGCGCCGCGTGTCGGCTCATAATTGAGCGATGAAAGGTGGAGAAGAAAGGTTAAGTGGTGCTTTTTGGCTGCCTTTATGTGGTCAACGATGACGAAGTATTCGCGGGCGGGGAAAAGTATGGCGCGCTGCCAAATCAGCGGCTTTTCAAGTTTCTTGGCGTTCAACTCCCGCCCGTTCTCCTCCACCACAACTTTTTCAGCGCGGTATTCTGTGTGGGTTATCTTCATCCGTGCGGAGACCGCTTCAAAACAGGGCGAAAAGATATGTCCGCAGAACTGCGCAGCATCCACAAAGCGGTAATACTGCTCTGTTATGTCCTCTTTTACCGGCGCAAGTCCGTCAATAAGCAGAATATTATGCCCGTGTCCCATCACAGGACCATAACCGCGCATCCTGCCCTTCACCTCGCCAGGGTCGCAGACGAGATAGTCGCCAAGAGCGCATATTTCAAATGACATATTGTCGTTGTGGCACATATCACGGTGGCTCCCTATTGGATAAGAGAAAGCGTAGAAGGAGAGCCAGAGTGCGTCTTTATCCCAGTTCTGCCGAAAGATGCAGACCTCGGCTTTGGGGTCAAAAAAGGAGCGCCAGTTCATTTTCTCCTTCGGCAGTTTATGCGGATAGTAGAGCGCCCAAAAGATTGAGTTCCACACATCGCCATAGGTGAAACGCGGTCTGTCGGGGATGGCGGGGTCCTGCTGCATATACCATCTCAAAGCCGAGCGCTCCTGCTGGCTCATAAGTTTCCAGAGGATGAGAAAATCGTGTTCAAAGCCGCCGAGGCGGGTGTTCTGCTGCGGGCTGTGGCGGGTTGGCATCGCCAGCCAGAGCGGCTCAAGCAAGGCGCGACTCGTCGGATAGTCCTTGAACGGGTTCCTCCCCGTGGCGAGATGATACACAAGCAGCCACTTTGACAGAAGCCCCGTCCAGTAGGAACGATAACCCCCAATACGGCAGTAGCCGCCATAATTGCACGGACCTCCTATACTCCCCCGCGGCAGCGCCGGTTTCAACCCTTCTGGCCACTTATATGGGTCGTCTTCAAAAAGCCCCACAGTAGCCAGACGCAGCCAACTTTTGAGTTCGTCCTTTGGCACGCCTTTTTCGTTCGCCAGTGCCAGAGCGGCAACACCAAGCGCCGCCCCAAGCATAAGCCGCCTGTGCGAGTTGCGTGAGCGCAGAAACTCATCAGCACAGGTTCTGGCGTAGCCGCAGAGTGCCTCAACAGTCGCCCGACGCTCCTTCTTCCTCAACCGTTGCGCCACAAAATCAAACAGCAAACTGTAGCGCAGAAGAAACCGCGCCAGAACCTCACACTCCCCCGTCCTGTTGTCCCTTCCCCGCCGCGGTTGAATCTTCGCCAACTCCTTCCTTGCCGCCTCAAGAAACTCCTTTTTGCCTGTGCGAAGCCACATAAGCCCCAGCACGGCAGGATTGAACATCACCTCTGCCTCATGCGCACGACCGCCGGCATGCACCACCGCGCCCGTTATGGGACCACGCAGGAAGTAGCATTCAGCCTTTTTTGCCTTTGCCGCCTGCTCCACAACGCCCCAGAAATCCGCAAAAGGCTTCTTACCAGCCCGCTTCCAACCAGGCGCCTTCTTTATGTTCCCGAAAAGATATGGATGCTTCTTCCCGCGAACGGCTTTCAGCAACTCCGCGGTAAGGTCCTTCGCGCAAAGCGTCTCGCACACGACCATAACAAGCACAAAAATTGTCACCCTCATCGCAGCGCCTCCATTTGATTCGCTTTGATGCTATAGAAGGGCAGCACCGTGGCGTAACTCTCTGCAACAAAGACCTTCTGAAGACGCAACCCCTGATAAACGATACCATCATCACACTGGATGTCCACAAGAAATCCTCTGGGGTCGTAACCATTGTCTGGTGTCTGATGACCCGCGCAGGGAGCAGTTAGCCCTGAATCTTTGCATAGTTTGCATAACCTGCATTTTGATTAAGGCGATGGCTGGCAAATTCGGAGGGACACTTGACAAACGCATCTCTTTTGTGGATGATTCTGCAATGTAAGTCCTAAGCGGCGAGCCGATTTCTGGAGGACATATAATGGGACTACAAGAGTGGTTTTTCCCTGAGCAATCGCAGGCACGGCATATGAAACGCCTGGCTGATGCGATGACGCGTCAAGCAATGCGCCGTAGCGGTCCCTCAAAAAAGGTATTACAAATGATTGAACAGGATATGGATTTCCTCGCTCTACTGGTAGCAATACTCATCATCGCCCTTGAGAGAAAAGGACTTGTTTCCCGCGATGAGATTACTGCGCTTTTCGCCGAAGTTGACGCTATGGACGGCAAAATGGACGGCAAACTTGACCTGCGTGTCCTCCGCAAACTTCTTGCCGGAAGGCAATAGGACAAACTGAACGCTCCACCCGGTCATAAAACCTAACTGCTTTCAAATCACATCCTTATTGAGTGGTGTGGTAACACACATCCTGTTGCGCGTGGCAGAGCAAACATCTGCCAATCCAAAAAACTGACAACGCAGGGTATGAGTTGAAGGATTAGGACATTATGCGTAGCATAGGCAGAAGATGGGGGATGTATCGTGGATAGGCGACTGGTTCAAGAGGCGGAGAGGCTGATTGAGATAGCATTGGAAGAGGATGGCGCGTTCAATGACATCACCACAAAACTTCTTTTTCCGAAGCCCAAAACCATAAAGGCGCGTATTGAAGCACGCCAGAAGTTGCTTGTTTGTGGTCTGTGGACAGCCGAGATTGTTTTCAGAAAAGTGAGCGGCGACATCAAATTTAAGCCGCAGAAAAGGGACTGTCAATGGGCGTCGGCAGGTGAGGTTTTGGCATATGTTGAAGGCGATGTGAGGGTGGTTTTGGGTGGAGAGAGGGTGGCGCTGAATCTGCTGTCGCTGTTGTGTGGGGCGGCGACACAGACGGCGCGTTTTGTGCGTGTTGCACAACGGCACGAGGCGCTCGTCCTTGATACAAGAAAGACCATACCGGGTATGCGGAGGCTTCTGAAGTATGCGGTGCGTGTTGGCGGCGGGTTCAACCACCGCTTTGGTCTTGCTGAACGCGCAATGGTGAAGGACAACCACAAGGCGGTTTTGGGAGGTGATGTGAGGGCGGTGTCGTTTTGGCGGCGGGTTTATGAGCGACTGGGTGATGCGGCGCAGGATGCGGTTGTGGAGGTGGAGAGTGAGGAGGAGGCGGTGGCGGCGGCGAAGGCGGGCTTCAAGCATATCATGCTTGACAACATAGAGGAGGATGGTTTGTGGCGCGCGGTGTGGGGGGCGAGGAAACACGGGGCGAAATTTGTGGAGGTTTCGGGCGGGGTTTGGCTTGAGAGTCTGGATAAGATTTTGGGCTCGTGGGCGGACGGTGTCAGCGTCGGCAAACTGACTCTGGGATTTGAGTATGCGGATGTGGCGCTGGAGGTGGATGCGTAAAAAGCACAAATTTTTTGCGGCAAATCGGCGATTTTGTTGACAGCGGCATCGCGGCGTAGAGATTTATTGGCGTTATGGGCGTTTTAAGAAGCGCCGAGATGCTGCTCTCAAAATGCAACCGCAGCGATGCGAAACAGCCAACCCCTAAACGCAACCCCTATCGCGGCACGGCGGGGGAAAATACGAAGATAAAGAGATTCGCAGGAGGCAAAACATGGAAGAGAAAAGACTTGAAAAGATAGACAGAATAGTGGAAACGCATGGTTGCAGAAAGGAACGAGTCATAGCGATATTGCAGGACATTCAAGATGAGTTCGGCTATCTGCCGGAGGATGCACTTCGTAGGGTTGCAGAACGGCTTGGCGTTCCGCTCATTCAGGTCTATGGAGTAGCGACATTTTTCAAGGCGTTCAGACTTAAGCCTCGTGGGCGGCATCTTGTGACTGTCTGTATGGGAACGGCTTGCTATGTGCGGGGAGCACCCGCCGTCCTTGGGGAGTTGAAAAGACTGCTTGGGATAGAGCCGGGAGAGACGACCGACGATATGGAGTTTACACTGGAGACAGTGAACTGCCTTGGAGCCTGTGCGTTGGGACCTGTCGTCGTCGTTGATGATGAGTATCACGAGAAGATGACCCCCGGCAAGGTGAAGAAGGTTTTGAGAAAATACAGCACAATTGATGCAAGGAGGACAAGGGAAAATGGTCAGGCTGAAGTCGCGCGATGAACTGGAGCAACTACGCAAAGAAGCCAAGCAAAAGCGGGCCGCATTCGAGTTCATGGTGGCGGTCGGTTGCGAACACGGTGCAGAGCGGGTATCCGCAGTGTTTAAGGAAGAACTGCAGCGCCGTGGTTTGTCCAAAAGAATCGCCCTTAAGACCACAGGCTGCCACGGCTTCTGTGAATGCGGTCCTCTTGTCGTGCTCCATCCAGAAAAAATTCTTTATGTTCGGGTCAAACCAGACGATGTTCCAGAAATTGTGGAAAAATCCCTCATCGGCAAAGAGGTTGTGGAGCGACTGCTGTATGTGGACCCAGCAACCGGCAAAAAGATTATGCGTGAAGATGATGTGCCGTTCTACAAGAAGCAGATGAGGCTTGTGCTCGGCAACAACGGACTGATAGACCCAACAGAGATAGAGGACTACATTGCGATAGGCGGCTACTCTGCGCTTGCGAAAGCGTTGTTTGAAATAACGCCGGAGCAGATAATAGATGAGGTTAAGCGTTCAGGTCTTCGCGGTCGTGGAGGAGCGGGGTTTCCGACGGGGCGGAAATGGGAGGCGTGCCGAAACGCGCCCGCACCTGATGGCGTGCGCTATGTCATATGCAACGCCGATGAAGGCGACCCCGGCGCATACATGGACAGAAGCCTGCTTGA
>CAZPBO010000057.1:0-12930 GCA_964584815.1 uncultured Planctomycetota bacterium | reverse complement strand
TCACGGCGCAACTGATTCATAAACTCGCGAACCTCTTTGAGATAAGCCTTGCGCAGCGCCCGCGGGTCGCACAGAAGATTGGGATACTCCTCAAGCCCCAGAAACATCGTCATCTGCTGGAACGGAAACTCCAACTCATCGTTATCCATTATATGGAAAACTATAACCTCGTGCTTTCTGTGGCGCAGATGGCGCACGCCAAACATTATGTTTTCTATGGAGTCAAACATATCCGAGAGTAGGATGACGATACCGCGCTGGGGTATGCGCTCTGCCAGATTGTGCAGTATGACACCGATGTTGGTCTTCTTTTCGGCGCTGTGGCTTTCCATCTCCCAGAGCAGTTGGCGCAGGTGTGCGGTGACGGTGGATGGCGGCACAAAGCGGTGGATTCCCGAGTCAAAAAGCGCAAGTCCCACAGCGTCCTGCTGCCGCAGTATCAGATAGGCAATAGATGCCGCGACAAAACAGGCATAGTCATATTTTGTCATTCCCGCCGCCTCGCCGCCGTAACGCATTGATTCTGATGTGTCAAGCACAAGGTAAGCGCGGAGGTTGGTCTCCTGCTCATACTGCTTGATGTAGAAACGGTCGCTGCGCCCCCACACCTTCCAGTCTATATGGCGGATATCGTCTCCGGGCACATATTCTCTGTGTTCGGCAAACTCAACGGAGAAACCGTGGTAGGGGCTTTTATGGAGTCCCGTAATGAAGCCTTCAACGATTTGACGCGCCTTGAGTTCCAGACGCGCGATGCGGTTCAACACCTTGGGGTCAAGATACTTGCGTGCCTCCATCTTTTCAGGCATTGCCTTTACTCCTCAGTCTTTGGGACGATTTCAAGGAGACGGTCGGTTATGTGGTCGGATGTGATGCCTTCCGCTTCGGCGTTGAAGTTTGTTATGAGGCGGTGGCGCAGAACGGGATGAGCGACAGCCGCCACATCGTCACAGGAGACATAGTAGCGACCGTAAAGCAGTGCGCGTGCTTTGCCGCCGAGGATGAGGTATTGGGCGGCGCGGGGTCCTGCGCCCCACGACAGCCACTCTTCTATGAAGTCGGGCGCCTCACCCTTGGCGGGACGCGTTGCCCGTGCCAACTTCACCGCGTATCTTGTTACATGGTCCGCCACGGGCACACGCCTCACTATCTCCTGAATGCGCAGTATCTCTTCCTTGCTCATAACAGACTCAAGTTGGATGTCGTAAACCGCTGTCGTCAATTTGATTATGTCAAACTCCTCGTCCTCTGACGGATAATCAACATTTATCATAAACATAAAGCGGTCAAGTTGCGCCTCAGGCAGCGGATATGTTCCTTCCTGCTCAATGGGGTTCTGGGTTGCCAGCACAAAGAACGGCAACTCAAGGGAGTATTTTTTGCCGCCGGCGGTCACCTGATACTCCTGCATCGCTTCAAGGAGGGCGGCTTGCGTCTTGGGTGGAGTGCGGTTTATCTCGTCCGCGAGGATTATGTTGGCAAAAATCGGTCCTTTTAAGAAGACCAGTTTTCGCTCGCCTGTTGTTTTGTCCTCCTGAATCACTTCCGTTCCCGTTATGTCGGCGGGCATCAGGTCGGGGGTGAACTGGATGCGGCTGAACTTTAAGTCAAGGCACATCGCCAATGACTTTATGAGCAGCGTTTTTGCCAGTCCCGGAACACCCACAAGCAAACAGTGCCCTCTACAGAATATTGCTATCAGCAACTGTTCAATGACCTCGTCCATACCGACGATGTTCTTATGGAGTTGTTTCTTTAAGCGCTCGTATGCTTCCTGTAGGTGCTTAACAGCGGCAAGGTCGGCTTCCATCTGCTCTTTGTCAACCCCTTCCGCTTGTTTGGCGACCTCTGCTTCCTTCTTCTCTTCCTCTTTCTCCTGCTTTTCCTGCTGCTCTTGGCGCGCCTCCTGCGCCTTCTCCTCCTGCGGTTGCTCCTTGTTCTCTTTCACCTCGTCCGCCATCTCTTTCCTCCTCAAACGGTAACAGAAGTTTAAGCCGAGTTATCTTGCTTTTCAAGCATATTGATACGGAGAGGGATGATGACGGTTTGGTCTCTCTTTTGAAAAAGGCTTGACAGGGGGCGAAATCGCCTCTACCATAGGGGCAGCCGATTGAAGGGGGTAGACGGATGAGGCTCCTTGTCTGCTGTTTAGTGGCTGTTTCTGCATTTGGTTGTGAGGCATTTCGTCTCAGTAAGGACCCTGTGGAGTTGCCGTCGGTTCCCGTGGAAGAGTCGCCACTGGAGCGTTATCTTGTGGACAGGTTACTTGACGCTTTGGACTGTTTCATAGCCAATGTTTCTGCGGGTCCGGGATTTATTATCAATGCACGAGCGACCAAACTTGGGCAAGCCGGCATCGGTATGGCGAAGATAAACAGATTAGGTTTTGTGGGGCGCCGTTTCGGACGCTGGGCGGAAAACCGCACCGAAATCGGAGTCTCTCTTCTTTATCTTTCTAACTCTCACCTGAAACCTCTTGTCTACAACCGCTTCCTGTATGACTGGTGCGTCAACTGCAGGGCGGATGAGGTTACAGACATTGATATGTTCCGCAACTATGACCGCGATTTCTTTGATGTTGCCGTGACGGTGCATATCCTTTTTGTGGGGTTTGAGTTAGGTTTCAGGCTGCGGGAATTTGCAGACTTTCTATTGGGTCTGTTCACGGTGGACTTTCAGGGTGATGATAAGATAAATCGGGCGCGCAGGAAAGCGAAGGTGGGCGCAACACCTTCGGCGGGACGCACCAGATATGTTCCTGAGGCGCTCGGAGAGCAGGAGCGTGTGGCGAAACCCTTCGCGCTTGAGGCTAATAGATGAGGTGTCACAAATATCAGGCAAGTGTGACAGATACCTTTGCCGCCGCTCACAATTTGGTCAATTATCAAGGCGCTTGTGAGAAACTCCACGGACACAACTATTCGGTCACGCTTGTTGTCGGCACAAACAGCCTCAATCGCTTCTCTATGGTGGCGGATTTCAGAGTCTTAAAGCGTGCTTTGCGTAAAGCATTTGAGGTGCTTGACCACACCTATCTTAACGAATTACCGCAATTTGAGGGGGAGCAGACGACCGCAGAGCGTATTGCTGTTGTCGTTGCCGAGTTGGTCAAGCCGCATCTGCCGCAGGATGTGGCGCTTTGCGAGGTGCGGGTCTGCGAGTCGGAAGGTTGTTGTGTCAGTTACTTCCCAGACGGCGAATGAGTAGAGCGTCGGTGCGCCCTGGCACGCCCACAGGAGTTCCGCTGACGAAGACCACGGTATCGCCTGTCTTCAACCCGTTTGCGAGTAGCACCTCTTCGGCGTTGTTAAGCATCTTCTCCATCTGTGTGAAGCCTGGTAGGAGGAGTGGGGTGACGCCGCGCACAATGCGGAGTTTGCGGGCGGTGTGTGTCTGGTCGGTCAGAGCGAAGATGGGGCGTTGGGGTAGGTAGCGGGAAAGGAGGATGGCGGTTCTGCCTGTGGCGGTGAAACAGGCGATGGCGGCGGCGGAGAGGTCGTCGGCTGCTTGCACCGCCGCATCACACACCGCATCCGCCACAGGTGATTCCCTGCACAGACCACTCTCAACATCGGGTCCCACAAACCCCACCCGGCTGGTTACATCCTGCGCCGCCTGCACCGCCTCCACAGGATGCCTCCCCACTGCTGTCTCACCTGTTAGAACAATTGCATCTGCTCCATCCATCACCGCATTTGCCACATCCGACACCTCCGCCCTTGTAGGAACCACAGACTCCCTCATTGACTCCAGCATCTGGGTTGCCACTATCCCCAACCTGTCAAGCCTTATGGCAAGGTGTAGGATTTCTTTCTGCAGCAGCGGCACATTCACCAATCCCACCGCCAGACCCAAATCTCCACGCGCTACCATCAGCCCATCCGCCGCTCTCGCTATTTCTTTAAGGTTGCGCACCGCCTCCGCCCGCTCCACCTTCGCCACAACAGGTCTTCCAGGCGCGTTCTGCTTCACCCGTTTTATGTCCGCTGCATCCTGCACGAACGAGACGCAGACCCAGTCAATCTCGGCTCTCTTTATGTGTTGGAGCCATAGCAGGTCTTCTTCTGTCAAGGCGGGGAGGAGGACTTCTGCTTGGGGGAAGGCAACGCCAAGGCGTGGAGTAATACGCATATCGCATTTTGCCCGCAGCACTATCTCATCCTCTTTTGCTGACAGACATTCCGCTATGAGGCTGCCGTCCCCGAAGAGGACATCTTGCCCTGCCGCAAGCCCTTTCACCTTAGCCCAAGGACGGATGGTGGGATGGGTGTTTTGCTTAAGTGTTAGCACATCCCCCGTTTTCAGAGTCAGAGGAGATGCTACATCAAGCCGCATCTTAACCCCTGGAAGGTCAACAATGATGGCTATGTTGGGCAGAATAGAGCGGACTTTCTCAACCGTTTCTGAGAGTTGTTCAGGTTTCATATGGGAGAGGTTGAGACGAACAGCGTCCATTCCCGCGTCAGCCATCGCCTTAAGGATTTCGGGGTTTGAGGATGCAGGACCATATGTGGCGATAATTTTTGTGGCTTTCATAGGGTTTTTCTCCGCAGGAGTTTGAGCCAGGAGATGATACGGCGGCGGCTTTCAGCAGGACCGCAAAGGTGCAGTCGCTTGAGCGCGCAGATGAGCGGACGCAGGCGTGGTGCCAGCCTCCACGCTGCCTGAAACAGTGGTCCGAACTCCCCCGGCATCAACCTCATTGCTTCTTCCATTTGCATTATCATTCCCTCAAGCACTCGTTTTGGGTTCCAGGAGACGCTGCCTTTCCTCTGGCGCACCAGTGTGAGGATGCGTGGGACAACGCCGAGGCGTGTTCTTTTTGCAAGGCGCATCCAGAGGGCGTGGTCCCCACCAACTGGCAGATTCGGAAAACCGCCTACATCAAGGAGCAAGCGGCGTTCTGCAACAACGGTTTGTCCTGCGCAGAGCGTGGTGCCCAGCATACGGCGTGCCACCCTCCCATAGCGCAGACTACATTTCACAAATGCCAACTCTCCAATCTCAGACATCACCGCAAAATCAGTGGCGACAAAGCGATAGCCTGCCTTAAGGAGCGGCTCTTGCAGGAGCAGTTTTTCAGGCAACCATAAGTCGTCAGCGTCAAGGAAAGCAATAAAGTTGCCCTTTGCGAGTTTGATGGCGCTGTTGCGGGCGTGGTTTGGTCCTTGCCGTTCTGTTCTGATAATTTGTAGGGGACAGGGCAGCAGTGAGCAAAAACGCTCGGCGACTTCTGCTGTCGCATCGGTTGAGCCGTCGTCAACGAAGACCACCTCATCAGGTGGACGCAACTGCTGACAAACCGAAAGAAGTGTCATAGGAAGCGTTTCGGCTGCATTGTAGGCAACAATCACAAGTGAGATTGTCACATCCACCGTTTCTATTTCCCTCTCAATCTGGCTCTGAAACGGCGTTCCAACTCCGCCACCACACGCCCCACCATCTCATCCACCTGCTCGCCTGTGAGCATGCCTTCCTCTTGCGAGAAGAGAAGACGGATAGCGAAGGATTTTTTGCCTTTGGGGACTTGTTGACCGCGGTAGACATCAAAGAGACGGAAGTCGGCGAGTCGCTTAATTTGTAGGTCGTGTATGGCGTTTTGCACATCGCGCCACAGAAGATTCTCATCAACGATAACAGCAATATCGCGCTGGATTGTTGGGTGATGTGGAAGAGGTTGGAATGGCACGGTTTCGCGTGCCGCCTCAATTAATGCGTCTGCGTTCACCTCAAACAGATAGACCGCCTCGCGAATGTCGGCTTTCTCGCGCAGCGCATCAGAGAGCATTCCGCAAATTCCAACACGCTCCTTGCCGAGTTTCAGAACGCCTGAAGCGCCTTTCTCAAGAATTTTTACATCCTCGGGCACCGTCTGAACGGCGATATGGAGGCGGCGACACACCTCCTCAAGCACACCTTTAACGCGTTCAAACGAGTGGCAAGATATGGCGCAGAGGCTCTTTGCCTCAGAAATCTCTCCGTCGTGTTGGGAGAAGACGCTTGAGAGTTCAAAGAGGTCAGGGGATGAGTTGGCGCGGTGCTGGTTATGGCGTAGGGCGGCCAGAAGTGTGGGGATAAGGGATGTTCTTAAGTTCGGGGAGTCAGCGCGGATTGGGTTGCGCACAGAGACAGGTTGCCCGCCGAATGGAGCAAAGAGCGCCAACTCGTTTTGCCCCACAAAGACATCGCTCATTGCTTCAAGGAAACCGCAGGCGGACATTATGTTGCGGATGCGCCGCTCAAGGCGCAGTCTTCGCGGCAGACGCACCGTCGCCACGGTCGTTTCAACAAACGGCACATCGCCGAATCCGTGTATCCGCGCCACCTCCTCTATCAGGTCTATCTCGCGCTCCACATCACTCCGCCAAGAGGGAACCTCAACCGTCACCTTGTTGTCATCACGCCCAACCACCGCGAAACCCAAAAACTTAAGTGTTTCAACCGCCTCTTCAGGTGGGATGTGAATGCCCATAATTTTTTTGATGCGTGAAAAGCGCATAGAGACGGTGGTTTTTTGGGGGCTTTGGTGGCGGATGTTAATGGGGTCTTTTGCGAGGGAGCCGCCGGCGATTTGGAGGATGAGTTGTGCGGCGCGGCGTGCGGCAGGCACCACCATCTCGGGGTCAACTCCGCGGCTGAAACGATAAGATGCGGCGGTAACGAGATTCAACGCTTTGCTTGTTCGGCGGATGTTGACGGGCTCAAACAACGCGCTCTCAAGCAGAATATTGCGTGTCTGTTCTGTCACCTCGGTGTCCTTACCGCCCATCACGCCTGCAATCGCTACGGGAAACTTGGCGTCTGCTATCACAAGCATATTTTCGTTGAGAGGGTATATGCGCCCGTCAATGGCGCGGATTTCCTCACCACTTTCAGCGGGTCTGACAACAATCCGACGCTCATACAAGCGGTCAAAGTCAAAGGCGTGGAGTGGTTGTCCCAACTCCATCGTCACGAAGTTGGTCGCGTCCACGACATTGTTGACGGGTCGCACACCTATCGCTGAAAGCGCGTCCATAAGCCATTGTGGGGAGGGTTTCACCTCCACGCCGAGTATCAGATGGGCGCTGTAGTGCGGGCAGAGTTCTGTGTTCATCACCTCAACGCTGGTCAATTCGGTGGTGCATATGTCGGAGAATGGGGGTGAGACCTCCACTGTTTTGAGGGTGACCTTAAGGGCGGCGCCCAATTCCCGTGCCAATCCTAATGCGCTCAAGCAGTCGGGACGGTTGCTCGTCACATCCACATCATATGCCCAGTCGCTTCCGATTTTCTCAAACCGTTCCACCTCAAATCCGATGAAAGTGAGGGTTTCTGCCACCTTTTCGGGGGAGGCGTACAGGTCGGGCAGAAGTTGCTTCAGCCAGTTGTATGTCACCCGCATAGTAGCGCGTCCTTAAAGTTCGGGGGTTCTTGATGTGGCGTCAACTGCCCTGCGGATGTTTTGCTCTGTGTCAAGTAGCATCCGCAGAAACTGTCCCACGCCCAGAAAGAGCAGCGCGTAAATGAGCACGGTTGCAAGGACGAAAAAGAAAACCGTGGCGCTTTTTGCCGCTATCGCGGAAAGAACTGCCAACACCACACCACCCACAAGCAGTATCCATCCTATTACGCCGTAAAGGAGAGACAGAACACGCAGACCTATGTATCCCATCGGCATTCTCCTTAATCAGAACTGTTTGGATGTGAGGTTGTCGGCGAGACGGCGGGTCTGCTCCTCAATGTTGATAAGCAGGCGCAGAAGGTCGGAGGCAGCCCAAAGCAGAACGGCGATAAAGACGAGGAAAAGAGCGCTACCCATCAGTGCGAGATTCACCATCTTCTGCACCGATTCCTCAGCGCTCTTTTGGGTCTCCTGAAGCCTTTTCTGTAGTTGCGAGGCTTCCTCCTCACCCGCCTGTTTGCCCACGACATCCACCATCGCTTTGTTCGCCTCCTGCAGTTTTTTAAGGAAAGTTTCGCTTATTTTCTCAACCAGCACTGTTCTGCCGCCTATCAGTGTTACAAATGTTGCGACAAGCAGCAGCAGACACCCCACTTTAAGCAGTATCGCAATCGCACGCACCGCACTGTAACGACTTTTCCCCTTCTCCTCCCCCATGTCTTCCCTCCTAAAACTGGCGTAGGAACCTTTCGTCGTTCTGGAACAAAAGCCTAATGTCGTTTATACCGTAGCGTGCCATCGCTATGCGGTCTATTCCGATTCCGAAGGCGAACCCTGTGTATTTTTCGGGGTCTATTTGGCAGGCTTGCAGCACATTGGGGTCAACCATACCGCATCCGCCCATTTCAAGCCATCCCTTATGGCGGCAGGTGGGGCAGCCGTTGCCGCCGCAGACGAAGCAGGAGAAATCTATCTCTGCTGATGGTTCCGTGAAGGGAAAGTAGGACGGGCGTAGACGCAGACTCACCTCATCGCCCAGCATCAGACGCCCGAACTGATAAAGCACCGTCTTCAGATGCGCAAAGGTTATTCCCTCATCAACCCACAGTCCTTCCACCTGATGGAACATATAATAGTGGCTTGCGTCAACGGTGTCGGGGCGGAAGACCCGTCCCGGCGCAAATATCCGCACTGGTGGGGCGTGGTTTTCCATATATCGTATCTGCACAGGGCTTGTCTGACTGCGTAGTAGGAGGTTGTCTGTGATGTAGAAATTGTCGCTGTCGTCGCGGGCTGGATGGTTTTCGGGGATGTTGAGCGCGACGAAGTTGTGCCATTCGTCTTCAATTTCGGGACCTTCAGCGAACTGGAAGCCCAACTGGCGCATCACATCACAGACCTCGTCAATTAGGGCGGTGACGATGTGGCGGTTGCCGACCTGTGGCGGACTGCCTGGGGCGGTCACATCAACCACTACGGGAGTCGTCTTTTCCTGCTTCCGTTTGAGTGTGGGGACAAGTCTCTTGCGGATGCGGTTTATCTCCATTCCCACGCGTCGGCGTAACTCCTGAGGCAGAAGCGCCATAAAGCGGGTTAGGCGGCTTAGCGCACCTTTTCTGTGCACAAACACCCGCATCAGGAGGTCGCGTTCCTCCTCATCTGCGCCGTCCAGCAGGTCTTCTTTCGGTTCGGGGAGGCTTTCCAGCGTGTTCGCAACCTGCTCGTAGAACGGCGCCAAGTCCGCCTCGTGGTCGCTCTCCATCCGCTCCGTTAAGTTCTCCAAGCGCTTTGCTGCCGCAAGATACGCCTTAAGCACCCCACCACACCTCATCCGATTTGACTCTTTGCCGTCTCAATAATTCGTGTGAAAGCGTCAGGGTCGTTAAAAGCCAACTCCGCCAGTTGCTTCCTGTCAATCGTCACATTGGCTTTGCGGAGGGCGAACATTAGTTGGGAGTATGTGAAGCCGTGCTGGCGTGCTGCCGCGTTTATGCGCGTTATCCACAGACGCCTCATCTCCCGCTTCCTATCCTTGCGATGCATAAATGCGTAATTGCCCGCCCGCATATACGACTCTTTCATCCGCCGCCACACATTCTTCTTCTGCCCCCAGAACCCCTTACAAAACTTGCGCAACTTCCTCCGCTTACGCCGTGTCACAACCCCACTTCTTGCTCGCATCTTCTGCTCCTTACACACTCATATGCGGAACGCTCTTGACCTTCTTCGCCACGGGAGGGTTGAGGATGTTGGGTTTGCGTAGTCGCAAACGGCGTTTTGCGTCCTTCTTGCGCATCAGATGGCGCTTCCCTGTGCGGCGATGCATCACCTTCCCCTGCGGTGTCACCCTGAATCTTTTCCTCAACGAGTCCTTACCCTTCACTTTTGGCATCCTCTTTCTCCTTCCTCCTTAATTCCTCCTCCTTTTTCTTCAGCAACTCTCGCGTCGGCGACACGAGCATCGTTATTCTATTGCCTTCTGCTGCAGGAGCGCGTTCCAGTTTTGCCAAATCCTGAACCGCTTCCCACACCTTATTCATCGTCTCAATCCCCAAGTCGGTATGTTTGCGTTCCCTTCCTCTTAAGAACATCACCACCTGAACTCTGTGCAGGTCCTCCAGCAGTTCACGAACCTTGCGTATTTTGAACTCCAAATCGTGTTTGTCAATCTTAAGATGGAGTCTTACCTCTTTCATTGAGCCGATATGCGCGCGTTTCTTCGCCTCGTGCATCTTCTTCTTTTGTAGGTACTTGTATTTCCCGAAGTCCATGATTTTGCATACCGGCGGGTCAGCGTTTGGTGCCACCTCCACCAAGTCAAGTCCCTGCTCCTCCGCCAGTATCAACGCATCTCTTGTGCTCATCACACCCACCTGTCTTCCTTCCTCATCCACCACTCTCACAACTTTCGCCCTTATCTGACGGTTGACACGCACTTCCTTGATTATGGCAAATCCTCCAAAGAGCCTCTATTCTATTCCTATTTTGCGCGTTTTTACCTCCTCAAGCAAGCGCTTCACCAACTTCTCAAGTGCCATCTGCCCCAAGTCTCCTGTTCCTTTCTTGCGAACGCTCACCGTTCTGTTTGCCTTTTCTCGTTTTCCTACCACCAGCATATAAGGGATTTTCTCCATCTCTGCGTCGCGAATCTTTGCCTGCAGACTTTCTGCTCTTAAGTCCGCTTCTGCCCGCAGACCCGCCTCCTTCATCTGACGCTCCACATCCTTGGCGTATCCTGCAAACTCATCTTTTACCGGCAGCACCCGTGCCTGAACAGGTGCCAGCCACAGCGGAAACAGCCCACCGTAATGCTCCAACAGAACGCCCAAGAAACGCTCCATTGACCCAAGCACCGTCCTATGCACCATCACAACGCGGTGTTTTGCGCCGTCTGCGCCTATATATGTCACATCAAAGCGCTCCGGTAGGTTGAAGTCAACCTGAATTGTTGGTCCCTGCCAGAGCCGCCCCAACGCATCCTCCATATGGATGTCAATCTTCGGTCCATAATAGACGCCTCCGCCTGGGTCAACCTCATACTCAACACCACGCTTGCGCAGCGCACCGCGCAGTGCATCAGTCGCGTGCTCCCACACCTCGTCCGTCCCTATGAACTTCTGCGGTCGTGTCGCCAGAAATACGCGATACTTAAACCCGAATGTCCTCATCATAAAGTCGGCAAGGTCAAGGACTCCGATTATCTCGTCCTCCAACTGCTCAGGCGTGCAGAATATGTGCGCATCGTCCTGAGTAAAACCACGCACACGCAGCAGCCCGTGCAGCACACCGCTGCGCTCATACCGATAGACCGTCCCCAACTCCGCCAGCCGTATCGGCAACTCCCTGTAAGAGCGTTGTCGGCTTTTGTATATCATTATATGCCCTGGGCAGTTCATCGGCTTTATGCGGTAGTTCTGCCCCTCTATCTCCATCGGCGCAAACATAAACTCCGTGTACTTCTCCAGATGTCCGCTTATCTGATAAATCTTCTCTGATGCAATATGCGGAGTGTAGACCAACTCATAACCTCGTCTGTAATGCTCCTCAATCCAGAACTGCTCAATGATGTGACGCACACGCCCCGCTTTTGGATGCCACAGTATCAGCCCCGCGCCGAACTCCGGTCGCACACTGTAGAAGTCCAACTCCCGCCCCAAGACGCGATGGTCGCGCTTCCTCGCCTCCTCCAGACGCTCAAGATGCGACTTCAGCGAATCCTCCTTGAAGAACGCCGTCCCATAAATCCGTGTCAACATCGGGTTGCGCTCGTCCCCTCGCCAATACGCCCCCGCAATGCTCAACAACTTGAAATGTTTCACCTGTCCTGTTCGTCGCATATGCGGTCCGCGGCATAAATCCACAAACTCCCCATGCCGAAAGACGCTTACCACATCGTCCTCTATCTCCTCCAACAACTCCAACTTGTAGGTCTGTCCGAGTCGTTCAAAGAGTTTCCGCGCCTCGTCCTTGTTCATAAACTCCACGCGGAATTCGGCGTCCTCTGCCACAATTCGGCGCATCAACTCCTCAATTTTGGGCAGGTCATCAGCCGACAGCGGTCGCGGCAGGTCAAAGTCGTAATAAAAGCCGTCCTCAATGGCGGGTCCGATGCCGAGTTTGACCGCCTCACCACCGAAAAACCGCACAACCGCATCCGCAAGGATGTGTGCCGCAGAGTGGCGTAAAACATCCAACGCTTCCTTCTCTTTTGCTGTCACCACGCGAAACTGTCCACCCTTCCTCAAGGGGAATCGCAGGTCTATCAGTTCGCCGTTGATGCTGACGGCTACCGCATCGCGTTGCAGACGCTTCCCTATCCGCCGCGCCACATCCAAACCACTTACCCCCTCTTCTACCTCCAGCACCGAACCATCAGGCAAATGCAACCTAATCATCTACAGAACACCAAAAGCGTTCCCACAAAGTTTGCCAACATCAACCGCGCTTGTCAAGCCAAAGCAGAAAGCACACAAGCCACAAATCCAGAACGCCACCAACTCATATTGCGTCCAATTTTATGGATTATTGTCTTGATAACACGGTAAAAAAATTAGGTCGTGTTGGAGGCGGTGATATGAGAAGGAATTGGACCTGGCTTGTGGGAGTTGTTGCCGTTGCGGTCTGTGGCGTGGCGCTCTACCTGGTTATGTCAACAAAGAAATACTGTGCGACGAGCATCATTGAACGCATGAAGAGGATAAGCGCTGAAGAAATGGAGCGACTCGCCCGCGTTGCAGCACAGGCGGAACGGTTTACCCGAAGTGCAGGCGTGGATGAAGATGATGAAGAGGGAGAAGGAGGAACCCCACGGTTCGCTAACACGGTCGTCCGGCGTCGGGTCGGTATGGCATACACCGCCTCACCACCTGCAGGTGCCGTAAAGGCTGAACGTGTGGTGGAACGCCCTATAATTGAATTTGAAGACGAGGTAAAAGAGAAGGCAACCGCCTCCAGGACAGCGGAGGAGGTGAGACTATGGAAAAGGAGTCTCTATCAGCCCGCTGTCAGCGTCTCCGTCGGTCCCAACGCTTCCCTTAAACTCGTCC
>CAZPBO010000056.1:11227-13129 GCA_964584815.1 uncultured Planctomycetota bacterium | reverse complement strand
ACCATCTCCAGCATCTGCGCCACAACACGCAACTGATCGGTCAGACCACGGATACGCTCCGCCATAACCGCGGTATCCACCGCCACCGCAATCGTGCCTTCCTTATTCTCCATTTTCTCAACCAGTTGGGAGTAGGTGTCGCGGTAACGGTTCAATTTTTCCTCTATTTCGCGGGTTTTTGCGGCTATAAACTCAAGGCGTTCGCGCACGGATGCGGGCATCATACGGGTGGTCGCTTCTCCCACGCCGCTTGTCAACTCCTCAAGTTTTGTGCGCAACTCCGCCGCCTGTAGCAAACCGCCCGCAACATCAAACTCTTCAACAAAGCCGACATACTCCAGCCCACGCTGCAATTCCTCAAGACGCCCCTTATAAACGGCTATCTGCTGCTCCAGTTGCTCAATCTTCTGCTGAAGTTGTGACCCACTTGTCTCAAGGGCGGAACGGAGTCGGTTGGTTTCCTCTTCCAGTTCGCGAATACGGCGGATGTAGTCGTCCTCTTTCTCCAGCCATTTTTCTCCGAAAGCGCCGAGTTTGTCCGCCTGCTCGCGCAACTCCGCAAGTTCTGCTTCCAGTGAGGCGACTTTTGCCTCGCGTTGAGCGAGTTGCTGCTGGAGGGTTTCGGCTTTTGCGCGCAAGCCTGCCTCATCGGAGCGAAGGGACTCCAGTTGACTTTGATGTTCGGCGAGTTGCTCCTGCAGTTGTCGGAGTTGCTGCTCGCGTTGGGCGAGTTGCTGCATAGCGGTAGCGGCGTATCGGCGAACGAGTTCAGCGACTATCTGGAAAAGTTGTTCTTTGCGAATGCGACGGTATTTGGCGCCGCGGGGCAGTTGTTCTACCCCCTCCACAGGAGCGCTGCCTTCAAGCGTCGTTCGCACCTCCTCCATATCAACCTGCACTTCTGAAGCGGCGGCGGCAGCCTCCACAGGCGTTGTGACAGCGCCCACATCAATTGTTGCCGCCTGCTCAGATACCGCTCCGTAGGTGGGTGTCTCTTCCGCCACTTCTTCTTTCTCTACTGCTTCCGCTGCTTCCGCTGCTTCCGCAGACACCTCCTCCGCCTTCTCCTCTTCCGCAGGTGTTACTTCTGCTGCTTCATCTGCAGGCGCCTCTTCTGCCGCCTCCGCAGGTGTCTCCTCAACTTTCTCCTCTTCTGCAGGTGCTCCCTCCGCTGCTGCTGCCAACTCTTTTGCCAGTATTTCCTCAGGTGAGGGTTCTGCGGGTGCTTCCTCTGCTTTTGCTTCCTCTGCCACCTCTTGCCAAGATGTTGCCATATCAGAAAAGACCGCTTCGGGTTTCTCCTCTTCTGGGACGGGAGGTTCCTCTTCTTCGGGTTCGGAAACCTCCTCACCGATTTCAGCGGCGAGTTCCGCCGCCAGATCGCGGGTGGATGGACGCTCCTCACCCACCTCTTCCACCACCGCCTCCTCAGCGGTGCTTTCTTCTGTCTCCTCAGGTGCTGCCTCTGCGGACACCTCTTCAGGAACGCCTGCAAGAGTGTCTGCCGACGGTTCTGGCTCCTGGGATGCTTCCTCTGCCGCTTCCGCGGCGGCATAAGTCTCGGCACTTCCCTCTTCAACAACTTCCTCAGGTGGTCTTTCCTCCGCCCCTCTACCCTCCTCTATCTGCCGGAAGGCTTTATCCAAGTCGCGTAAAACCTCTGTCGGCTCAGTAGGCGAGGCTTGATAACGCCCCATTCCCTCACGCTCTTCATCACGCTCCTCGTCAGAAGAGTTGTCATATTCAGGATAGTCCTGATATTGTTCCATAGTCCTAACCTCCAAGTCATTTTTTCTTATTATCGTATTGAGCCAGTTGTTGTTCCAGAGTTTTTACACGATTTTCAAGTTCTTTAATTGTGGCTGAATATATGCTGCGTGTCTGCTCCAGAAGTTGTTTGGC
>CAZPBO010000056.1:0-11127 GCA_964584815.1 uncultured Planctomycetota bacterium | reverse complement strand
AAACAACCATTCGTTCTGGTTCTGATATGGGTTGTAGTCCACAACATCCAGTTTGTTGCCCTCTGTATCGTAGCATGCAACATCTGTGAAGCGCGGATACATAGGCAGACGCAGATGAGCGTAGCGGTAGTCTCTCGGGTTATAGCGCTCCACCGTCCATTGATGCCCGAACCCAACCAACTGATAGATTTTCTCACCGTCCACCTCGCGCGCCGTCTCCTCTATCACATGGTTCCACCAGTCCTTGCTGTAAAGGTTAATCCCCTCCTGCCCGAAGAAGTGGTGAAACTCGTGTTTGCTACGGTTCAACCACGGCAAAATGTCCTTTTTTCTGGGATCAACGACCATCTTTGTGCCGTCAAGAGGTTCAGGTGGCCAGGTGGCGGCACGCTCATACTCAGCCTCGTTCGGAAGGGTCACAATAATTCCCTTCTCCTGTGTGCTGTGAAAGCGGGTGAGCCATATGCAGAAAGCAAGTGCTTCATAGAAAGTTATCCAAGTGACGGGGCGCTGTTCCCACGGCACCATAGTTGGGGCAATACCGCCCCCCTTTCCGCTGGGGGTCTCCCAGTTGCGGGGGTAGAAAACCGCGTGTAACGGAATGGGTGCTTCAATGTCGCACTTTCTGCAAGCGGCGCGGAAGCGCTTAAGGAACAGAAGCGGCTCCACAATTCGGGCACCCGCCTTAAGTGCCGCCCTCGTCCGAGAATCCGCCACCTCCATATAACCACCCTGCGCCGCCCGAACCACATCCTTCAAATCCCCCAGAAACTCGTTCATATCCTCATATGGATTGCTTATCTCGTCCCCGAACCCAAACAGGTCGTCTTCCTCACCTGTTATCACCCCACGCAGTTTGAACTTCACAAATCCAAACAGCCTTTCAAGCGCATCGGCATCCTTGAATGTCACACGCCCCTCTGTCCTGTCAACCACACGCTGAATCTCGTATTTGAGCGAGTCAATGTAGGCTTCCACAAAACTCTGACAACCCGTATAGTTCTGCTCCTGAACCTGAACGCGCTCGTCTATGGTTTTATAATGGATGTTTGCGGAAACCACCCGATAGAGGGTGTCCCAAACATCGCGCCAGAGTTGAGGTGAGTTGTAGTTTATCGGCTCGGTCTTTTTGGGACCGCTTGCCACGAAAATGCGGTATTCAGCATTGGTGACCAGAAACTGTCCGATATGGTATTCAGGCAGATGCGCCCAAACTATCGGTGTTGCTGCCAGAAGATTGTCTATGTTGAGACTGTATCGGCGGTCAACCTTTTTTATATCCTCTGACACATATCGGTAGTCAGCGCCAAGCGGAAAGACCGTCTCCGGCAGCCGCACCGAACGCGACATTATGTAATCAAGCGTGAGCATCACAACCGCTCCCATCCTTACCCAAAAGAATATAAAACAAACTCACCGCATAATCAAGGTCTGATGATGTAGTAAAGAACGAAAGCCGCCGCTATCACCATCGCGGCAATGTCTTTGCGAGCAACTCTACCCCGAACCAGACGAAAGAGCGCATATGATATGAAGCCCGCGGCGATACCGTCTGTTATGCTGAATGTGAAGGGGATTATAACTATCGTGAGGAACGCCGGCAGAGCATCCTCTATCCTGTCAAACGCGATTTTTTTGACAGGTTTGAACATCATAGCACCGACCACAATGAGCGCTGGCGCCACCATCGGATGGGTGGACAAGCCCCCCTTAAGGGGCACCGCCGCGCCGACCACCTTTATCAGCGGATGGAAGAAAAGCGACGCCACAAAGAGCACTCCCACCACCACTGCCGCCAGCCCCGTTCTGGCACCATATGCCACACCCGCCGCCGACTCTATGTAACTCGTCACCGTTGATGTCCCAAGCAATGTGCCGCTCACCGTCCCCACCGCATCCGACAACAGTGCTCTTTCGGCTCTCTCAAGTTTCCCGTCCTTCAAAAGACCAGCCTGCTCTCCGACCCCTATCAATGTGCCCACCGTGTCAAACATATCAAGGAACAGAAAGACAAGCAGCACCTGTATAAATATCGCCCACGGAATCTGGGACAGTTTCACATCAAAGAGAGCAAAAAAGGTGCCTGATGGGTCGGGTGGAGCAGAAACAACCCCTTCAGGGACGGGCGCTATCCCCAGCACAAAAGCCATAGCGGCAGACGCTATTATACCAAAGAGAATCGCGCCCGGAATCCGCAACGCCATAAGAGCCAGTATCACCGCAACGCCGACAAGCGCCACTGTGGCGGGTTTTGAGCCAAGAGCCCCCAGTTTCAAACATGTAGCGCTGCTTGGAACCACAATTCCGGCATATTCAAGTCCGATTAAAGTGATGAAAAGACCAATACCGACGGCGATGGCGTATTTAAGGCAGTCAGGAACGGCGTCCATAACGGCACGGCGCACACGCGTAAAAGACAACCCCAAAAAGACCGCCCCCGATATGAAGTTGGCAAACAGGGCGTATTTCCACGCCTCGGCTTTGTCCATGCCTGCTTTGGCAACAAGCAACCCCAGACAAACAGCATAGACAAAGAACGCATTGTGCCCCATAGCGGGCGCAAGGGCGATAGGATATCGTGCCAAAAACCCCATAGCAAAGCAGGCTATTGCGGAAGCAACACAGGTTGCAAACAGAACGCCGTCATAAGGGACGCCTGCGACAGAAAGCATAGCGGGCTGCACAAAGATGATGTATGAGAGGGTCATAAAGGTGACAAGCCCGCCGACGATTTCGCGGCGCAGATTGGAACCGCTTGCGCTTATGCCAAAGAAGCGGTCAACTCCTGACATAGCATACTCCTTTCTATGGTTTTTGCTCCAGTTCCTTACGAAGAAGTTTGAGAAGCGGCTCAAAGCGTTCGCGGTTGCGCTTGTCCGCTTTTATCAGTTGTCTGTGCGCTCGCTCCACCACTTCCGTCAGTGTTCGTTTGTTGGTGCCGCGAATCGGAAGACGATGAACCGATATCGTGTTGGGAATAGACACGCTACCTTTCTTTATCGGCATAAACTGCGCCAGACCCAGAAGTTCAAACCGACTCGCCACACTCTCTGAAGCGTTGATTATCACAACGCGGCATCTGTGCTCCGTCACCACCTCAAGAAGTGTTCCCATAAAGGATGAGTCCACATAGCGGCAGTGGAGGAGGTCAACGACAAAGGCGCTTTTGCCTGCCGCCACCATACGCAACAGAAACGCCCGCAGCGTCGGGCATACATTCGCCACCCCCTCACCCTCCACGCGGATATAGACCGTATCCGCCGCCGTCGCCACCCTTAAAACGCTTCCCATATGCTCCCCTTATTCCGCAGACAGAATTATACGAAACAGAGAACCCTTTGCCACAACACTTTCTAACTCTATACGCCCTTTATGTGCCGCCACTATCCGTTTGACAAGCGCAAGCCCCAATCCCGCCCCTCCAGGACGACCCTCACCCTCCAGACGCCAGTATTCCTTGAATATCTTCTCTCTGAACTCAGGGGGAATACCCTCACCTTTATCCTCTACCTCAATAAAGATTTCCCTTCCTTTTACACCTGTGCGGATAAAGACCTCCTTAGGCTTGCCGGGGGTGAATTTGACGGCGTTTGAGACAAGATTAAGGATGGCTTCCTTTATGGCATTGGAGTCTGCCCTTATCTTTGCCGGGCAGTTGAGGGTTGTGTTAAGGCGGGCACCCTCAATTTCTGCCACAGGTGCAAATTCCGCCACCGCCTCACGAACCACATCATCAACCACACAATCGGCAAAGCGGAAGACAAACGCTCCCCGTTCCATCCGCGAGAACAAAAGCAGATTCTCTATTTGACGCGATAATGCCGCCGCCTGCCCGCCCACAACACGCGCCAGCCGCTCCATCTCCGATGCGTCCCTGTATCGCCCTCCCGCCAACATCTCCGCAAACATCCTTATCGTCGTCAGCGGCGTTTTCAACTCATGCCCTATAGCGCTTAGGAAACGGGAACGCTCATACGCTTCCTTAGCGCGCCTTTGTAGTATCAACCAAAGCCCAAAGAGAGCCGCCACAAGACCCGCCGCCGCGCCAAAAAGCGCCGCCTTTATCGGTCTTATCCGCGCACGCTCTAATTCCTTTAACCCCTCACTCTTTGCACCAACCGTCTCAAAAATAGGCTCCCCCACAGCCACAGAAATTTCCCATCCGCCAAGCCTCAAACGCACCATATCCCCCAGCGCCGTTGCTGCGTTCTCCATATAACGCTCAAGCAGCACAGATGCGTCAAAAACCCCCACCCGCCTTTTCTCCCCTTCAGTAACGCAGAGTATTATCCATTTCCTCTTTTTTGAGAACCCCTCATCAGCGTTTTGGGCAAGTTCTGAATATTGCTCCCACTGCCGTCCCATTTTGAGTCCCAGAAGAAGTTCCTCCAACTTAGCGGCATTCTCAAGGAGAGGAGCATTCGCAAGCACATCCTCAAGGGTTTTTTCAACCTGTCGTGCAAGTGGTGACCAGATTTTTGGGCGCCAGCGCCACAAGGCATTCGCGGTCTTTAATGCGGCGTCCATCTTCTGTCTCCACGAGTGCGCCTTTTTCAACTCAAGCAACCCAAAAGCAACCTTCGGCGGAAGAATCGCCCAATTTTTCACATCCCTTCTGCGTCCCAGAAGACGCGCAGCCGCCAGAACGGTCTCCACCCATTGAGCATCCTTAAGGAGAGCGGACAGCGTCTTCTCGTCACCGAGCATTTCGGCTTTCTGGGCAAGGAGGGTCTCTGCAGGGTCGTTGGGTGGGGGTGGTGAGCCGGCGGCAGGTGGCGGCGGGAAGACCTGTTTGTCACCCTCAAACAGAAAACAACACATAAGAGAAGAAACACTGCGCTTAGCGCGGACAAAATCTGAAGGAGATTTAATGTCAAGGAGCGTTTTTCGCAGGAGTTGGGCAAGTCTCTGAGCGGTCTTTTTAAGGCAGTTTTCAACCCTGTTGCGAACGCCTTTTTTAAGAGCCGCCGTTTCCTTGGGCAGCAGAAAACCGCTTATCCAGACAAACAACGCTGCGCATCCGGCTGCCACCACGCCCAGAAAAAGTGTCCTCATCGGTCTCCTCCTGATGACCTAATTGTAGCATCAGCGCCTCTGTTTTCTGTATAATTGTTGGCAGAAGGAGAAAGATATGGCAAGACTTGTTTACCTGAATGGACGGAAGATGGGGCAGGCAGTTGAGGTAAAAGATGGGATGGTTCTGGGGCGTCAGGCGGACTGTCATCTCGTCCTTGACGACCCCAAAACGAGCCGCCACCACGCCCGTATAGTTCAGGAAAGCGGCAGGTATGTCGTAGTTGACCTCAACTCAAGCAACGGCACATTCTTAAACGGCGTGCGCATAGAGAAGAGCGCCTTAAGCATGGGGGACAGGTTGCGGCTCGGCGATACGGAGTTCGTCTTTGCCCCTGACCCCGATGATGAGTTGCTGGGCAAAACCATAGCGGGATTTCAGTTTTTGAAGCGTCTGCGCCACGGCACTGCGGGAGCGTTCTATCTGGGTCGTCAAGTGGCGCTTGACCGTGATGTGGTCATATACCTTCTGGACAGGGCTCTGGCACAGGATGCCGCCGCCGTCACCTATTTCAAAGAGCAGGTTCGCGCCGCCAGTATGCTGCGCCACAAATCGGTCCTGCGCGTCTATGATGTCCACGAAGCAGGCGATTTTGTCTTCTCTGTCAGTGAGGCTTTTGACGGCAAACCTCTGGCGGAAGAGTTAAACAAAACTCTGCCTGCGGGGCGGATAATCGCGGTAGTCCATCAGGTGGCGGATGCGCTGGCGGAAGCGCACCCGCGTGGTATCGTCCACGGCGCCATCTCACCCGATGTCATCCTCGTTGACAAAAACGATAACGCAAAACTGACTGGCTTTGCCGGACTGACGCAAAAAGTCCCCGTCTTCTCCCGCAGCATAAACACACTGCTTTACATAAGTCCCGAGGAGGTGCTCGGTAAACCGCTAATGCCGGCAAGCGATATATACTCTCTGGGGATTGTGTTGTGGTGTGGTCTGATGGGGCGCCCACCATTTGAGGCGGAGTCAGCCCCCGCGATGGCGCGTATCCGCTGCGAAAAGCCCGTCCCCCCTCTCAAAGCCCCCAGCCCCGTCATCGCACATCTGGTCGCCAATATGTGCTCCCGTGACCCCGCCAAGCGTCCAGATGCCCGCACCGTCGCCGACGCCCTCGCCGAAGCACTAAGACGACTCCCGCAACACAAAAAAATCCCCAAAAAAACCGCCCCAAGACCACAGCCAAAACCCAGAAAGAGAGTCTCCCCGCTGCCATCTGTCCCCACCCGTAAAGACTCGCCACTGACCCTCATCCTCCTTCCTCCCCTTTTCGGGTTGGGATTTTTCATCGGGTGGCTCGTCGCAAAAATCTTCCTCTGACACCCTATAAAAAATTCTCGTGATTTTTTGCGGCAAAGACTTGACACCCCCTTGATTTTGTTCTCTATTTTCTTGCTCTGTTCCGTCGGCTTTTTGGAGGCTCGGCTATGGCGGTTAAGATTGTCAACTTTGATGACTGCACCGGTTGCGGTGCCTGCGTTGACACCTGCCCTAATGAGGTTCTGGAGTTGAAGGATGACAAGGTCAGTATCGTCAACATTGACGACTGCGTTGAGTGCGGTGCCTGTGTTGACGCCTGCCCCAATGAGGTTCTGGAGTTGGAAGAGGAAGAATAACTGTTAGAAGTCTGACGCATCAAAAGCCCACCGCCGTCCAATGCGGTGGGCTTTCTTCCTTCCAACGCCGCTCAAGCACCTCCCTTCAACCTGCAAAAAGAAACCCGCCTTCCATCTGCCCGCCGCATCTAACCCTTCAATATTCAAGATGTTATGACGCACAAGGCATATCTTAAGGCTCCCTTTGTGTATTTGCGGCGCATTGTTGCTGGCACTTGTAGGATTTCAAGATGCGACTGCTCTGGCGCACAGAAAATGGCAGAACCTATCCTCTCCTTCGTGCCGAAATCGTCCTCAAAACCGGAAGCGACCCCAAATGCGGATGGGCGGAAATCCTCTCAGATGAGGCTCCCCCACAGACAGGAACCATCCTCTTCCGCCCCGAAAGCGGCAGCGAAGGAACCGCCTTTGATTTGCCACAACTCCGTCTGTCTGAACTGACAAGGCTGGAGGGCGAGCCGTCGCTGTGGCGCGCGCGTCTTGTGGATGCCCGAGCCAGTCTTCAGAACCACACAAATGTCGCTTTTAACATTCCCACAAATAGCGGATGCTATGACCCGTTAACACTCAAAGGTGGAAGGCTCTGGCGCTGGCGTGATGTGCTCCAATACCTGCTTGATGAGGCGGGTTTTTCTGTAACGAACATTTCAGAATTGCCGCAAGACCCTGTTCCTCTGGTAGGAGTTGAGTGGCGGGGAATGCGGGTGGGAGAAGCGCTTGACTGGTTGCTGGGTGTTGCAGGTTACATATTGTGTCGTGAACCAAACGGTTTCAGCATCAGGCGTGTGGGACAGGAGCAAACGGAAGTATGCGACCTTGAGGTGGTGGAGCGTCAGAGTGTTGAGCGGAACAGCGGGTTCTGTGGTGTGGAGGTGGTCTGCGGCAATCTCACCTACTGGACAGAGGTGGAATTGGAGCCGGCGGCAATAGATGAGGACGGCTCCATAAAACCGTTAACAAAAATCGCTTATCTAAGCGGAGTTGACCTGCCTCACGCGCTCGCTTCAGGCTTCCATTTGCTGGATGAACCGCTCCGTCGCCTCGCCGCCGCCTCCGTCGGACATCTCTTCCTCGTCCCACACCGCCTCAAACATCTGCTACCTCTTAAACACCACGACCCTGATGGCAAAACCGCCCTCCTTATATCAACCCCCATTGACCGCTCAAAAGACGGTCCCCTCACCACGCTACCAGAAGGTCCTATCCCCGGCTGGACAATAATAGACCCGCACCGCGGCATCGTCTACAGTCCCCACCTTCTGGGGCGCCTTACGGTGGAGAAAACGGAGGTGTTGCCACGCGTTCTGGACGGAGAGGAAGTGGGCATTGAAGTTGCGCATCCACGGTTGGTTTTTCCCGCCATCACAAAGTCAGAAACGCAACCTCTCCGCTATAAGGTCAGGAAGGGCAAACCACCTTATCTTACAGTGCAACTCGGTTTTCCAGATGTCACATCAGGCGGGGCAAGCCAAGCATATGCCGAGCGTATCGCCACCAACCTCGCCGACGCCCTGTTAAACCTGCTTCAAACTTCCGGCGAGGTGGTCACCTACGCCGGCGCCGCACCTGTTCGCACATCCGGCGTCATCGGGCAGGTGCGCTACCGCTTTGACGGTGCCGCCATCCTCACCGAAGTCTCACCCCTCAATCCTTCACTCTGGAATAGCAAAATATTCTGCCGTGGCATCAACAGTGGCGACGATGCTGGAGGCTTCAGCGGGGGTGGGATAAGCCTGAACCTCGTGAACGCACCACGGGCAGGGGTTTTCCCACTTGTAGCAGAACAGGAAAAAGAGAAGGGAGAGACGAAACTCGCAGGTAGACTGAAACGCCTAACTGACAACGGTTCTGCCGACATTGACCACATTGCTCCTTTTGAGAAGCGCAATTTCAAGTTCAGACAGCACACCGAAAGCGATGCGGTATGGGCGCTGCGAATGATAAGCGATGACCGCCACGCACAGGACACCCAACTTAACCGCGCAACGCCTGTTCTGCGGCTCTGCGATGATGCGGAAGGCGACTTAGCAGATATATGGCGCGTGAGGGCGATTCCATCAGCAGAGGCGGTTTCAGCGGGGAAGGGAGGCGGCTTCACCACCGCCGCCGTCTCAAACCTTAAATCCTACCGCACAATGTGGCTGATAAACACCGAAACAGCGGGCGAGGGCGGCTGGTTGACCGATGTGCCACCAGAGGGGCTCGGACTGCGCCGAAAGGTGGAAGAACTCAAAAAACCTGCCCCACCACGACACATCGCCCAAATCGGCGATATCGTCATCCTCACCGACGACGACACAATCTGTCTCACATCAGACGGCGACCTATTCACCCGTGCCAACATCAGACACGACGCACACTTCCACCTTGACCGTGACCACGACGGCAGAATCCATTTTACCGACGCTTCTGCTGGAACAAGACCAAGCGGCGGCTGGGATGTCATAGGTGAGATGGTCTGCGACCCCGCTCTCGCCAACCAAAACTCCGCTCTTCAAAAAGAATCAGGACAGTGGTGCCCACAAATTAAAATAAATACTGCTGTGCAACCCGCTTACCCGCTCGGCACCGATATGCAGGTCACAGAACACCCTGATGTCACCCTCCCCCTTGACCCAATCACCAACACAGCCCTTGCAGAAGCCTCTCTCGCGGAAGGTATGCGTGACACAATCAACGCCGTCAACCGCCTTACAGAACTCCTAAACGGAATCTTCACCCCCGATTTGGGAGAATAACAAATGCCGTTGAACCAGCCACTGAAAATGGACCTTGACCTTGTGCGCCGTCTCCTCGGGCAGGACATAGAAATCGTCAACAAAACCGGCTCATCCCGAATAGCCGTTGCCGAAGGCGTCCCTATCTACCTTGATAAAGCCACACAACAGGTCAAGTTAGAGTATTTGAGCAGTCTTGGGGGAATAAACTTTGCTCTTGGCGGCATAGACGCATATCAGTTCCTTGCCGATACGCTCAAGTTCGTAAACGACGCTAAGTTCATCCAGAATCCTGCGGGCGTTAAGGATGCGAGCGGCACAAAGCGGATTGTTATCGTCCAACCAAGCGACGACCTTAAGTCTGTAATTGAAAACTCCACCGCAGGGCAAATCATTTGTTTGACTGGCGGCATACACACCGTTACATCAACCATCACCTGGCCAGCGCACCCACTCCATTTGCTGGGAATTGGCAATCCTGTCGTTGAGTTTACTCAATACAATGTTGCTTTTATGACACACACCGATGCAAGCGCAACCGTAGGCACGAGAGTTGAAAATATTGAGTTCAAAACGACACCATCGGGATTAACTTGGTGGAACCCCTACGAACGATGGACGCTCATAAATGTGAAGTTTTCATCGCGATTCGGTGTGGGCACGTGGGAAGAAACCACGTTTATCAGTTGTGTTTTTGATTCTGGATACTCCAAGTTTACCAGCGGGACTCCTGTCAATTTTTACAATTGTTATTTTAAGTCAGGGTTTACTTTCAATTCTAACCCATTGTTTTCTGGCTGCATCATATCAACAGACCTACGTCTTTATGGATGGAGAGCCATCTTCGTTGGTTGTAAACTTGAGAGCGGCTATACGATACAGTCATATCCCTCTTCCGAAATCCACTCAATTGTCAAATTTGAAGGTTGCGAAATTTATGGTCGACTTCGCGTAAACGGAGGCGATAGCAATGATATAACTGATGTGTTCTCTGTGCGCGACAGTTACATTAAAAATGCATATGAAGGAGTTTATGTTAGCGGACAGGCAACTGTGCGAAAGGTAATTCTTGACGGCTGCGCTATCATCCCGCAAAGTGGTTTCGTGGGGCTTCTGCGGAAGGACGCGGACGCTACGGTTGAGTCCTTCACTGTTTGTAATTGTGTTTGTGGAGGGGCGGAACTTAATGCATCTCTCGCGAGTGAAGTAGATTTCTACGGCAACAGCAACTTATCAATAACAGGTGTATAGGAGGTGGAAAGATGCGCATACGGTTTGAAAGGGAGTCGGAAATTGAACGAGTGGTGATAGACCTTGTTGCGGGGCGTGTTCGGATTGAAGGCGCTTTGCCGGAGCCGCTTCTTGATGCGCCGCTTGATAAGGTGCTACTTGCGGCATTAAAGGAATGGCTTGCCGCACAGGATGGCGTAAAGGAGTTGAAGGATGAGCAAGCATAGTGGATTTGAGTTAGTTGGCGACATAACCCCTGACGCAGATAACACACGCGACTTGGGTTCTTCAGCCAAGCGGTTCGCAGATGTCTATGCGGTCAATATCCACAGCGACAATGTGGATGGAGTGGATTTGAGCGCGCATGTGGCGGATGAAAATGCCCATCACGACAAAGTCCACGGTCTTGGCGATACAGCAATACACACAGGTTCTTTGGCAGATGGGCAACACGGAGATAGGTCTGCGGAGGCGGGTGTTACTCATCACGATG
>CAZPBO010000055.1:0-13951 GCA_964584815.1 uncultured Planctomycetota bacterium | reverse complement strand
TTGTGGCGGTTGCGTTTTCTGCGTTCGGATGCGGCGGGGGCGGCTCCCCAAATTTTGAGGGAGAATGGGTCTACAAATCGCAAATCTCCGGACAGTCCTTCTTTGCGGTGAGGGCGCAGATGAAGGTTAAAGCCAGCGGTGGAAAATTTCATCTGATTGTCAAATGGACCGACGCCAATCCGCCGTCCCAAAGAGGAACAAGAGAATGGATATGTAACGGTGAGGTGTTGTGGCGGCTTGTGCGCACCAAAAAAGAGGCGATGCGGTTTGACGCGGACAGCCTTAACGGAAGACCGTTTTGGAAGATGCCGCCTGAAGTGAGCCCGTTCGGCGCCCCTAAGTTCGCAGGCAGAAAAGAAACCGTCGCTGGCAGAACCTGCTTGGTTATGCAGATAAAAGGCAAATATCAAGGCGGCGATGTGACCCTCACCTACTGGGTTGATAAGGAGAAAGGCGTTGCCCTTAAGAAGGAGCATCTGTTGAAGGCGGCAGGAGCAGTGCTTGCGCACGAAGTTTATGAGTGCAAATCTGTCAAATTTGACCGCACATTTCCTGACAGGACATTTAAGGTGAGCCTGCCTTCTGGCTGGAGAAAGAGTGAGGATGGAATTCCCGAGTGTGAGGTTCTCAACACCAAGTTTTAGGCAGGCGGCGAAAAGATGGAGAAGAGGCGCAAAGGTGCGTATAATGTTGGCAGGCATCTTGGGGGTTATAAGTTGAGGTTTGCGGTTATTTTGATGATAGGTTTTGTGTGGGCGCAGCAGGTGGAGTTGCCCATTCCGCCACCGCCAAACCGTCATAGCACTTTCGGAGATGAGACCGACCTCTGCGAGTTGTTTGACTCCGATTGCGAGGATGTTTTTGTCGTTTTTGCGATAGACCGCTCCGCTTCAATGAAGCGGATATGGGAGAAGGTGGTGGCATCAGCGGAGAGCGCGATATCGGAGTTACCGCCGAATGCGTTTTTCAACATTGTTTTATTTTCATCTGCGTGTGAGGGGGGTGCGGTAGCGTGGCGTAGGGGGCTTGTTGTTGCTGATGCGCGTGGGAAAGCGGAGGCGATGCGCTGGCTTGGCGGATGGCGTCCTGCCGGTTGCAGCGTTCTTCTTGTAGCGTTAAAAACTGCGTTCTCGTTGTCCGATTGTGTCAGCGTTTTTCTGGTGGCGGACGACTATCCCAACACGGGCGAGACTGATGCGGGGGAGATAGTGGGGGCGGCGCGGCGGCTTGTTTCCAAAAACGGTGGGCGCCTCAACACGATACTGGTTTCAGAGGATGAGAAAGCGGCGGAGTTGCTGGCAGAGTTGGCTCACTGTTGCGGTGGGAGTTTCCGCTTCAGAGCGTTTGTTAAGTGAAGGCGCCTTCAATATGGCGCGGTTTTTCGCCGTCAAATAGGACGACATCAAAGCGTATTTTGAGTTTCTTTGCGGCGGGACGTTGGGAGATGAAGTGAGCGGCGGCGCGCTTTATGCGCCTTATCTTTTGCGCTGTTATGCTCTCACCCGCGCTCTCTTTTGCCCCCTCACCACGCTGCCGCACCTCCACAAAGACCAGACAGTCGCCTTTCAAGGCGACGATATCAATCTCTCCGCCGCGGGCTATGAAGTTGCGTTCTATTATCTGGTATCCACGGCGTTTAAGCAAGGCTGCCGCTTTCTTCTCATACCGCTCACCTTTGGCGCGTCTACTCCCAAACACCGCCGTCACTTCTCCTCTGTAAGTTGCTTTTCTATCATGCGACGCAGTATCTCGTCAGGCTCACGCTCAAGATGGTGTCGCAGAATTTCCTTTCCGCCGTCACATTGTGCTAATGCCAGTATGGCGCTTTGGCGAACCACAGGGGAGTTGTGCGAAAGAAGTGGGGAGACGACATCGGCGTCAACCTTTCTGCCGGCATTTATAAGGCGTAGGGCGACTTGGGTGCGAAGGAGCGGGTCTTTTTCGTTTTTGATGAGGTTGTGGGCGGCGTCAAGGGCTTTTTGGGAGCCGATGTTGAGGAGCGCCGCAAGCGCCTGCGCACGCACATTGCCTTCAGGCGATTCAGCATATGCTATTATGTCCTCAAGCGCGCTTGCATCACCCTTTTTGGCGAGGATTTCAAGGGCGGGGATGGAGACAGGTGGACTCTGTTTTGATAGGGGTGCGACTTTCTGGATGTCGGCGACTTCTGGATGACGGGCAAGGACGGAGAGAGTTTGTGTTCTGATGTGTGGGTCTGGGTGTTGAAGGAGGCGGTGTAGTTGTGGGACAGCGGAGTTATCGCGGCATTTGATGAGTGATTCTGCGGCGGCGGTAGCGAGGAAGCCGCGTGCGATGCTGGCGGGGCTTTTGTCAAGAGGTTGGCGCATCAGATGGCGCAGGACACGACGCAGCCTACGCCGCACCCAGAAACCGCAGAAAAATCCCATCCCCTGCAGCGCACTTAGAGTCAGAAGGTAATCGCCGGAGAAGAGGGCGGCATTGACGGCTTTACGCGCTGTTCTGTCGGTTTTTGCGAGTTTTGCAAGCCCGATTACAGCAGCGCCGCGACCCACGAAACTTCTGTCCTGCGCCGCGGCAAGTAGCACACCCAGAAAACGAGGTTTGGGGTTCTGGGCGATGCGGTAGATGGCGGCGAAACGGCGGTGGGGGTCGGGTGACCGCGCCGCCTCCTCTAACTCCTCGTCACTTTCCACCTCAAGATACAGCATCTCAAACTGTTGTGTTTTCTCCCCCTGCTGCAGACTGAACCGCAGAACGGAACCGTCACGCGAGAACTTTTCAAGAGCGTCTTCCAAGTCGCATCTCCGAAAGGAATCTGTTTATGTCGCGCTCAATTTGGCGCTTGAGCGCCGCCGCGTCGGGAAATGGGCGCACTTTGCGGATGAAGCGGTGGATTTCCAACTCTATTTTCTGTCCGTAAAGTTCGCCGTCAAAGCCGAGAAGGTGGGCTTCAATGGATGTGGTGCGGGAACCGAATGTGGGGCGTGGACCGATATTGACAAGTGCCCAGTGCCAGCGACCGTCAGGCAGAACGGCTCTGCCGCCATAAACTCCCTCTGGCGGCAGTGTTTCTGCTTCTGTGCTGAGGTTGACTGTTGGTATTCCCATTTTGCGCCCCACTCCGTGTCCTTGCACCACCAATCCCCAGAGAGTGTGGAAATGCCCCATAAGTTTGTGGGCTTGGTCAAGGCGTCCTTGTAGGATGAGTCGGCGTATGAGTGTGCTTGAGGGGCGTGTGCCGTCCACCTCAACGGGTGGGCAGCGGCGCACCTCAATGTTCCACGGACCGTTTTCTGTGAAGTCGGCGTCGCCTCTGCCGCGGGCGCCGAAACGGGAGTCCCATCCGAAGAGGATGCCTGTTGCGCCTATGCGCTCCAGCAGGATTTCCTCAATGAAGCGCTCGGCTGGCATTGACGCTAACTCGTCGTTGAACTGCATCAGGACTACGGCGTCAACCATAAGGCGGCGGAACCAGATGAGGCGATGTTCGGGCGACATAATATGGAGAGGAGGGGTGTGGGCGATGACTCCTTTTGGATGGCGGGGGAATGTGAGGACGACGGCGTCGGAGCGTTTTGAAGCTGCCCAGCCCACAAGCCGTGACAGCAGCGTCTGGTGCCCCAGATGGAAGCCGTCAAAGAAGCCGACCGTCACGACTGGGGTGGCAAAAAGTGACGGGGATGCGTCCTCAAGTTTGACCACCTGCATATTTGCTCTCCAGTTCGCGTAACCGTTTTTCAACTCTTTTCATCTGTTCTGGTGTGATTCTGTCAATGAAGAGGATGCCGTTTAAGTGGTCGGTTTCGTGCTGGATAACGCGTGCGAGGAGTCCGTTCGCCTCAAACTCAATGCGGTCGCCGAAGATATTCTGTGCGCGGCAGAAGATGCGTGATGAGCGCTCCACCTCCGCAAAGACGCCGGGCAGCGAAAGGCATCCCTCCTCGCGAACATCGGTTCTCGCGAAAGGCGCTACTTCCGGGTTGACAAGCACATACTCCTCGCCTGCGACACCGCTGGGGCAGACCACGATGAGGCGCACAAGAAGTCCCACCTGTGGAGCAGCCAACCCTATCCCCCGCCTCTTATGCATCACATCTATCATCTCCACTGCCACCCGCTGGAGACGCTCATCAAAAACATCCACCCGCTCACACGCTTTACGCAACCGCTCGTCAGGGTAGAACACTATCTCCACGGTTCCTGTCCTACATCCTCTTATCTATTTTTTCGGATTCATAAAGCGGTCAAATTTATCTTTATTTTCTGCCCACCATTTGCGCCATTTATCCTTCTCATACCAGAAGTTGACGCCTGTTATATGTTTTAAGGCGTGGAGTGCTTGTCCGTTCTCAATATATGTGGGTGCGTTGTCGCCGCCACCGACGGATGTGCCGCTTTCAACCTGAACGATAATCGGAACGCGCAATTTGCCACGCGGTGTTATGTATTCTTTCCATCCGACAACGCGACTGGTTATCGTGCCTGAGAACATACGGAGATTGGAGAGGGCGCGTCCTGTGCCAACCTTGACGCAGAGACCTGCTATGAGTGGTTCAATGGCGTAGGAGTCGCGCAGATAGCCCAGAGCGTCGCTTGCCGCGTCCCTCACGCTTTCTGACCTTTCGTAAAAGAGCGCCTTTATGAACTCCGCGTATGCCCAGGTGCAGCGGAGGTGGCGCAGCGCCAGTGCCGCTTCCTTTCTTACATCCTCTTCAGGGTCACGCAACGCAACCCCGATAAGGAGGTCGCCCACATCTTCCGCCTTGAAGTTGTTCTTGAGGGTCTCAATGACCAGCAGGCGATGTTCGGGTTTGAGGCGAGGGAAGTTTTTGGCGATGGCTTCAATGGCGGCGGGGTCTTTGATTTTTGCGAACTCTTTTTCGGCTTTTTTGGCTTTGAGGGGGTCGCGGCTACGCAACCGTGTTATGAGGTTTTCCACCACCTTGGTCATATGCCTTTTGCGTTCAGCGAACTTGAGGCGTTCGGCTTCTTCTTTTGTCATCCAGCGTCCTTTGTATTTGACAAGTCCTTTCTTTTTTTGGGCTTCTTCAAATTGCAGCCATTCTGACCCGACGCGGACATAGCCCAACTGCAGTCTTGCTCCGGTGTGGTCGGGCTCTATCTTGAGGGCGCGCTCAAAGCATATTTGCGCCTCTTTACTCATCCCGTGTCGCTTAGCCCACAGACCCAGTCTGAAGAAGCCTTCGGCGTCGTCGCCGGAGAGTGCCTTAAAGCGCTCCTTGAACTCCTCTTGCGGGGGCAGGGTGTATTCCACTTTTTCCACATCGGCGCGGGGAAACTCCACCACCGCACCACTGGGCAACTGCAGGCGCACCACCCAGTCGTCCTTCAGCACCTTGCCCTCCACCTTCTGACCGTTGCGTAGATAGACAACATCTGCCCAGGCAGCACCCCAGATGACCGCCGCCAAACTCACAACAAGCCACCTCATCGTTTATACCTCACAAGCGTTTCTCCTTCATATACTGACGCACAGTTTCTGCGGTTCCTTCGGCGCCGAAAGCGCGGATGAACTTAAGCGCTTCCGCAAACGCCGCCGCCTCCAACGCCCTCTCTGTCCTCTCGTCCACAGAATATATACGCCCGAAAAACTCCTTTATCGCATACTTACTGCTCTTGCCGAACACCTCTACATCTTTTTTGCCAGGCTTTTTGTAGTTTGACATCGTCCAGTTCCAAATCTCCTCATAAAGGTCGGGTTGAAACACCTTCAACACATCCCACGCGATGTTCTGCCACATTGTTCCCACATTTCCTTTTATTATATCACCTTTGGGGAAACGGGTGGCGATTAAGTCAAGGGGTGTTCCTGTGATGCCGTGCTGGGCGATACGCACGCCGAACCCCGCATCCCTTAAAGCCTGCGCTATCGCTTTTGTGCGCTCCAGGTCTATGGCGATTTGTGGTATGGGGTTGCCGTGCTCATCGTAGAGATTGCCGTGAACGGAGCCGTTTGCGACCGCAATCACCTGCGGCTCCACCCCCCGCTCTTTCAGCGCCCTTATGAAGGTGACCGCTTCCTGCGGCGTCGTCAGAACCATCCCGCTTTCATCCTTTTTGCCTATCTCGCCTACCTCAACCTCAAGCCCGAATGGTTTATCTGCCATCTTCCCTTTTATGTATGTTGCCAGTTCTGTGGTCACCTCAATATTTGGCAGCAACTGCTCATACTCGTCCTTGCCGTCAAAGTTGAACAGATACGATGCGTCAATGGCAAATGATGTAAAACCTGATTCCACCTGTTCTGTTATCAACTCTTTTGTGTCGGCGATTTCATCGGGAGAGCCTTTTTTGACGGTGATGTGGTCGGCGTGGAGCGCCCAGACATCGCATCCCACATCGGCGGCGGTTTGATAGGCGACCCGTGCGTAATCGCGGGGGCGGTAGCCAGTGTAGCCTGTATGTTGGTTGCATTCTGACTTTGCCATCTCAATGATGATGGCGGCATCGGTCTCTTTGGCGGCGCGGAATATTCCCCGCAGAACCCCTTTGGTTATGCGCACATTGCAGGCAAGGATTATGCATCCCCTATCCCGCAGCGCTTCAAAAAGATAAGAGCCTGACAATGCCTCGTACGCCATAACAGTGCCTCCAAAACCTCCGCAGAGAGCATATCAGAAACAGCCCTTCTTATCAAGGTGTTATGGGAAGGATGCCGCGTGGTGTTGTGAGTTGCCGACATAGCAAGTGCGAAAAAAACTGGATATCAGATGGCGCCAGAGATACAATGATAACGGAGGAGTTAAGGAGATTTTCTGTGGAGCGCTTTGAGATAGTTTGGCATGCGAGAGGTGGACAGGGTGCGAAGACCGCGAGCCAGATGGTGGCACACGCGGCGCTCTCTGAGGGCAAGCACGCGCAAGGTTTTCCTGAGTATGGTCCTGAGCGGATGGGCGCGCCAACGCGTGGCTACACGAGAATTTCGGATAAACCCATCCGCGTCCACAGCCCGATAACCGAGCCGGATGTCGTGATAATCCTTGATGAGACGCTGATAGGGGCGGTGCCTGTTACAGAAGGGGCGACGCAAAAAACGGTGTTTTTGGTCAACACAAGCGATGAGCCGGATAGGGTGCGCAAGCGTCTGGGGGTGGAGAACCGCGTCTACACATTGGACGCCACCTCGGTATCTATAGAGGAGTTGGGGCGACCGATACCGAATGTTCCGATGATGGGAGCGTTGGCGCGGGTGACAGGGCTTCTGCCGCTTGAGGCGTTCGTAAGCGACATAAAGCACAAGTTCGGGAAGAAGTTTCCGGAAAAAGTGGTTGAGGGCAATATCCGTGCGTTGAAACGCGGTTATGAGGCGGTCAAGGGTTTGGAGGAGGAAGGATGAGCCGTTCGTGGAGAGAGGAACCAACAGCAGGGATAATCCTGAAAGCGGGAAACTCAACCGAATACAAGACAGGGTCTTGGCGAACATACAGACCCGTTTGGGACAGTGAGGCTTGCATCAACTGTTTGACCTGCTTTATATTTTGTCCTGACGCGGCGATAATGGTGAAGGACGGCAAAATGGTGGGAATAGACTATGAGCATTGCAAGGGCTGCGGGATATGCGCCAATGAGTGCCCGCCGAAGGCGTCAGCGATAAAGATGGTGCTTGAGACAGAAGCCCGCAAAGCGGAGGAGGCTTGATGAAGCGCCTATATGTAACGGCGACGAAGTTGAACGACGGCAAGACGGTGGTGGCGTTGGGTATATGCTCTCTGTTGGTGGATAAGGGCAAAAGGTGCGCTTTCATTAAGCCGTTGGGGCTGAAAGATGTGCGCACACCTGGATATGAGGTGGACGAGGACGCGCTTCTGCTTGAGCGCGCTCTGAAATTGCACGCCCACATTCAGGACATGAGCCCGATAACGGTTGACCGCACATCAATAGATGAGTTCACAAAGTCTGACAAACAGAAGGAGTTGCTCACACAGATAGAGGAGGCGTTTGCCCGCGTGACAAAGGACGCTGATGTCGTGGTGGTGGAGGGGACAGGGCACGCTGGAGTGGGGAGCGTTTTCGGACTTTCAAACGCCCGCGTCGCCGCACACCTCAAATGCAAGGTTCTGCTTGTCACAAGCGGCGGAGTCGGGCATCCCCTTGATGAGGTCGCCCTCAATATGAGCCTCTTCCAAAAATGCGGGGTTGAAGTGATAGGAGTGGTGTTCAACAAAGTTCGCAGTCACGAGATAGAGAAAATAAAAACTGTCGGGGCAGATGTTCTTAAGCGTTTAGGCACCCGCCTTTTAGGGATAATTCCCTACAACCGTGTTCTGGACTGTCCCACGATGATGGACATACTGGAGCGATTGCGTGGGCGCCTGCTTCTGGGTGAGAAACATTTAAGCAACCGTGTGGAGACGGTGCAGGTAGGTGCGATGAGTGCGCATAACGCGTTGCCACGGCTGAAAAACCGCGCCCTTCTCATAACCGCGGGCGATAGAACCGACCTGCTGCTTGCGGTGGCGGTGCGGGTTTTGTCGGACGGGGGCGCAAATCGCGTGGCTGGCGTCGTCCTGACAGGCGGCATCCTGCCAGACCCCAAAGTCCTTGATGTGCTGCGCAGACTATCCCTCCCCGTCATAAGCGTGGAAGACGATTCCTACACCACCGCAACCAAGGTGAAAACGCTGGATACGAAGATATCACCAAGAGACGCCGTCAAAATAGGGCTTGTGCGTGATATTGCCGCCAGATACATTGACATAGATACCATACTTGATATGGTGTAGAGCCGTTTTACTTGACAGACTATAAATCGGCTCTTAAGATTGTGGTGTATAGCCCTCTTTGGGTTCCAGCAACAGTGAAGGAGGAGGTAGCAAGATGACCAAACGCGACATCGTGCAGAGTGTAGCTGAGCGCCTGGGTTTGACACAGGCACGAGCCAAGGCGGTCGTGCAGGCGACCCTTGACGCGATGCTGGAGACGATTCTGCGCACGCGGAGACTTGAACTGCGCAATTTCGGCGTATTTGAAGTGCGCATCCGCAAAGCCCGCACCGCCAGAAACCCCAGAACAGGCGAACCTGTGAAAGTTCCTGAAAGACTCACCGTCTCTTTCAAACCAGGTAAATTGCTTGAGACATCTCTCCACGAGGAGGACATTGAGAAGGTGCGCAAATACCTCAAAGCGAAGAGGTAGGGGTGTGATGGCTTTTCGGAGTCAGCGTTATGAAGGAGAGAAACAGCGGGGAGGAGCAGTTCGGACAACTCGTTGTGACATTGGGGTTCGCCTCACCCATAGAGGTGAGCGAAGCGATAAGGCTTCAACGCAGACTCGCTGAGGAAGGAGAGGAGAAACCGCTAGGGCAGATTCTGGTGGAGCGGGGGGTCCTTTCTGTGGAGCAGGTGAGGCAGATACTTCTGCGGCAGGGGAAAACCCTGCTTGTTTGCACATCCTGCGGGTCAAAATTCAATCTTGCTGACCCCTCATCAGGTGACCTGTTCAAGTGCCGTGTCTGCGGCGCCGCTGTTGATGTGGTCGGCTCCCCTGAAGAACTGCAAGAGGAACAGGAGTATGAAGACCCACTACTCGGCTCAACCCTCGCAGGGTGCCGAATTCAGGAACTCATCGGAGAGGACGCCATTTCGCGCTCCTATAAGGCGTGGCAGGTCGGACCGCAGCGCGATGTGGTAATGCGTATCCTGAAGGAGCGTTGCTCACACAACAAGGAATTGATAAAACGATTCCTCAAAGAAGCCGCTGCCGCCGCAAAAGTCCGACACCCCGCCATCTCCCCAGTTTATGACGCAGGACAGGCGGAAGGCTATTTCTACATCTGCCACGGCTACTTTGAGGGTCCCACCCTGAGAGAGCGCGTGGAAAGCGAGGGACGCCTTCCCGTAAAACTGGCTGCTGATGTCACTCTGCACCTCGTCAACGGTATGCTGACGGCACACAAACATAAAGTCATCCACCGCGATATCCGCCCCGAGAATGTGGTCTTTCCCGGCGGCAAAAAACGCCCCGTCCTGCTCGGGCTGGGACTCTACCGCCGCGTCGCCGAAAAAGCCGAAGGCGCCGCAGAAATCGGTGTCCTTTTGGGTTCCCCCGAATTTATGGCGCCAGAGCAGATAAAAGATTACTCCTCTTCCGATGAACGCAGCGACATATTTTCCCTCGGCGCACTCTTCTTCTATATGCTTGTCGGACACAGCCCCTTCAAAGCCGAAAATCCCGTGGAAGCGCTGGCGAGGAACCTTGAAGGCAAACGCCCACGCCTTGCCGACATAACCGACAATGTCCCCAAAGAGATTTGTCAGATTGTGGACAAGATGCTTGAGCGTTTCCCCGATAAGCGTTTCTCATCGCTGCAGGAAGTGAAGACGGCGCTGGAGGCGATAAGCGTTGACACCCTCACATCCCACAAAGCCGATATCCACCCTTACAGCCCGTCCGTTGTGGACGGCGACCTTCGCCTCGCTGACGAGGATGCAGGCTACGAACACGCACCACCCGAACTTGAATTGGCTCCACCCCCACAAGAACCAGAAGAAGAGGAACTGAAACTGGCAGAACCCGCCCCGGCACCGCAACCACCACCAGAAGCGCTTTCTGCAGAAGAAAAGAAAGAGATACTGGCGGAAACGGTTAGGAAGAAGGAAGCAACACCGCCTCCGCTGACGCCATCCGAAGAGGAGGTTGAAAAACCCGAATGGAAGAAAGTGCTATCCGAAAAAGCGCCGTTTATGGCGCTGGGCATAATCGCGCTCGTCATAGTCGTTGTCCTTGTCGTCAAGTTGAGCGGCAGCAGCGAACCTGCGCCTACAAAACCGAAGGGTCCCGAACTGCTTGCGCAGCAGGACCTCAAAAGACTACTTGCGTTTGCGAACGAGTGCGAGAAGAAAGGCGACTACAAAGCGGTAATCACCCGCGCCAAACGCCTCTACAACAAATATGTCAACACATCGCTTGCACAGCGATTCCTTGAAATTGCTACACGGTTTGAGCGCCTTCAGCGCGAGAAGAAAGTTGAGGATGAATGGGGTTACCTTAAAAAGTGGCTTAAGGAGAATAAGGGCAAGAAGGGATATCTGGAGGCGGCGAAGAAGCGCGTGAGGGAGTTCATAAAGTCGCACGCAGAGCACGCTTTGGCGAATGAGGCGCGCAAACTGCTTGAGACTCTACAGAACCAGGAGCGTGTGGCAAAAGCGGCGACTGAAGTTGATGCCGCAGAAAAGCAGATAAAAGACCTCTGCCATAAGGAGCAGTTTGTTACTGCCTACAAAATGGTCGGCGTTCAGGAGTTGCGTCTACAGCAGCGCTACAGGCAGGTGGCGGTGGAGTTTGCGGAGCGCTTCCAGAAGATGCGCCAGTTCGTTGAAGCGCAGGCAAAAAAGTCGTTTGATGAAGCCAGAAAACGGGCGCTGTCGTGGGAGCGGAGAGGCAAAGTGGATAAGGCGCTTGATGAACTCTCTCCTATAGCGGGGTGGCTTGTGTGGGAGCAGCGCGGGGAGGGCGAGGGGCTTGCACCGCTGCTTGAGTTGGCGCGCAAAGCAAAGAAACTGCAGGACGAGATAAAGGCGCGGTTTAAGCAGGGTATGATGCGTGCGCGCATAGTTTTCAACGCACTGGTTGAGAGGGCGTCTCGCGCCGCCGCACAAAAAGACTTCGCCTCTGCTGAAAAACTGCTCAAGCGCGCTGACAAAATCGCAAAAGAAGCAAAACTGCCCACAGACATCGCCCAGAAAATGCTCCTCTGGCTCTCCTTCGCAAAACGCTTCTGCAACGCCCATATTGACTTTCTCAAAAACAGCATCGGCAAACAGATTGAGATAAAAACAAAGACCAACATTCCATATCGTGGAACGCTTGAGTCGTTTGACGGTAAGAAGTTGGGGATACGGGTTCAGACAGGGCGTGTTGTGACGGTGGCATTAGACAAGGTGAAGGAAGAATATCTTGAGAAGTTTGCGCGGCTTCAGATGGGCGAGCAGGATGGTCGTCTGGGGGAGGCAGCGCTGGCTTTCTTCAACGGCGGCGGGGATACCACGCTTCTTGAAGGAGTCCTCGGAGATGTGGCGGAAACCCTACGGGAAACATTCAAAGAACGCGCCCTGTGGATGAGGGTCTCCCGCATAGTCTGGCTCTTCAACGGGACATCATCTTACAAATTGCGCCGCGAAAAAGGCAAGGTCTCCATCGCGAAGATAGAAGATGAGTTCGGCAACGCGCTTCGTCTTTCTGATGGTTCCCTCGCCTATACCGAACCTCTTTCGTCCTATGAGTATGTTCTGCGGTTTCAGTTCTGCTGCAAGGAGGGTAAGGCGGCGTTGAAGGTGGTTCTGCCACTCGGTGCGGGGCAGGTGGTCACACTCGTTGTGCCAGCAGGCGGCAAACACCTTTCCTTTGAGAAAGCGCAAGGTGTCAGTGAGGATGTTTCCATCAGGTTGGGAGAGTGGTACGAGATAGAGGTGCGTGTTGTGGCATCTTCTGTAACGGTCATCCTTGACGGTAGGAAAGTGCTTGAGACAAAGAACCCAACAGCCCAAAGCACAGATAATGAAAGGATAAGGCTGGCGGTTGAAAAAGGCGATGTTTGGCTGTTGCGCCAGATATATCTTGCAGAGTTGAGATGAAAAGGAGGTTTTGCGATGCCTGCCCCCACAATTCTGGTCGTTGAGGACGACGCCAATCAACGGGAACTCTACCGTCAGGAGTTGGAGGATGAGGGCTACAAAGTCGTTATGGCGTCAGATGGCAAGCAGGCGGTGGAAATTGTCAACAACCAGCATATAGACCTTGTGGTGCTTGACATCAATATGCCAGTGATGGACGGGATAGAGGCGTTGGGGCGGATGCTCTCCCGCAACAATCAGTTGCCCGTCATAATCCATACCGCTTACGCCCATTACAAGGACAACTTCATGACATGGGTTGCAGAACACTATGTGATAAAGTCAAGCGATTTGACGGAGTTGAAGGACAAGGTGGCAGAGGTTCTGCGCTCCCGCGGCGTCCTGTAGAGGCACTTTTGTGACATACAAAGAACTTGCGGACAGCACGCTTGTTATGGTTCTGGCTGGGGGACGAGGTGAGCGTTTGTATCCGCTGACCCGCGACCGCGCAAAACCGTCCGTCCCCTTCGGCGGCATATACCGCATCATAGATTTCACCCTCTCCAACTGCTTGAATTCTGGTCTGCGCCGCATATATCTCCTCACCCAATACCGCTCCATATCGCTTGTCCGCCACATCGCACAAGGTTGGCAGTCCCTCTTCCGTGGCGAGTTGGATGAGTTCGTCCAACCTGTCGCGCCACAGCAGCGCTTCGGACAGATGTGGTATCGCGGCACCGCCGACGCTATATACCAGAACATCTACACACTGCAGGAACATCGCCCAAAACGCGTCCTCATACTTTCTGGTGACCACATCTACAAGATGAACTATATGGAGATGCTGCGTTTTCACGCCGAACACGCCGCCGAAATAACGATTGCCTGCATCCCGTATCGGCTGGACGAGGCGAGCCGTTTCGGCGTTATGGAAGTGGACGAGAACTGGCAGGTCGTGGGATTTGAGGAGAAGCCCAAGGAGCCGAAGCCGATACCACAGCGTCCCGATATGGCGCTCTGCTCTATGGGGATTTATGTTTTCAACACAGATGTTCTGATAAAGAGTGTGGTGGAGGACTCAAAGCGGACGGAGACAACGCACGACTTCGGGCGTGATGTGATACCCGCTCAAGTCGGGCGTCGCAGACTACTGGCTTACGACTTCGCACGGCAGGCACAACCGAGCCAGCCCGCATATTGGCGCGATATCGGCACCATTGACGCCTACTACGCCGCCAATATGGAACTTCTGCAGTTTGAGCCACAATTTAACCTGTATGACGCCTCCTGGCCCATAAGAACGCTGCAGTTGAATCTGCCGCCGGCAAAGATTCTTGCCGCTTCCTCCACGCAGCCTGCACAGGTGCAGAACTCCCTTGTTTCGGCAGGTTGCGTCG
>CAZPBO010000054.1:0-14750 GCA_964584815.1 uncultured Planctomycetota bacterium | reverse complement strand
AGCAGGTGCGTCTTTTCACCTCAGTAAAAGAAGGTATGAAGGTGGAGATATCGTTCTATTATGATGGTGAGCACTGGCGGGTCAGGACACTGGAGATAGAACATCCCTGACATCGTTTCACTGAACAGCGAGCACCACAAAGAAGAGGGGCTGGCGTTGACCAGCCCCTCATTACTGCGTCGCAAGCGGTGCTGTCGTTAGAACAGTCCCTTGATACGCCCTGTTTCGGTGTCAATATCCACATCAAGGAAGGCAGGACGGCTGGGAAGTCCCGGCATTGTGCGCATAGAACCTGCGATGGGATAGACAAAGCCTGCGCCTGCCGACAGGCGTGCATCCTGTATGGGCATGATGTAGTCCTTGGGCGGCACACCAAGTATGTTGGGGTCGTCCGTCAGTGAAAGATGTGTCTTGCACATGTTTATGGGGAGATGTCCATAGCCCAGTTCTGTGAACTGGCGAAGTTTGCGGCGTGCTTTGGGGGAGAACTCCACATCCTTAACACGGTAAATCTCACGCGCCAGAACGCGGATTTTCTCCTCAAGCGGCATATCGTCAGGATATAGCAGGCGGAAGTTGGAGGGACGCTCACAGGCGCGCACAATCGCCTCCGCCGCCTCCTTGGAACCCTCGCCGCCTTTCGCCCAACCTTCAAGCGGCACCGCGTCAAATGCGCCGTGGTCCTTCGCAAACTTAATCACAAAGTCCACCTCCTCGTCGCGGTCAAAGTAGAAGCGGTTTATGGTGACCACCACATTGTCAACGAACTTCAGCATATTCTCAAGGTGGATGCGGAGGTTCTCGCAACCCTTCTCAAGGGCAGGCATGTTCTTGCCTTCAAGGGCGTCTTTGACTTTGGAGTAAGCCATACCGGGTTTGAAATGGCAGGCGCCACCGTGCATCTTCAACGCCCGAATTGAGAGCGTGATGACAACGCAATCAAGTTTGAGTCCTGACTGGCGGCATTTGACATTGACCATTTTTTCGGCGCCGCAGTCAGCGCCAAAACCGCTTTCGGTTATCACATAATCTGCCAGTTTGAGCGCCACCATATCGGCGAGAACGGAGTTGTTGCCGTGCGCCACATTGGCAAAGGGGAAACCGTGCACTATGACGGGTGTGTGCTCTGTGCTCTGCACAAGGTTGGGCTTGATGGAGTCCTTCATAAGGGCAGCCATAGCGCCTGCGACACCCAAATCTTCTGCTGTGACAGCCTTTTTGTCGTATGTGAGCGCCACGACGATGCGTCCCAGTCGCTCGCGCAGGTCTTTATAGGATGATGCGAGTGCGTGGATGGCGGCGACTTCGGTGGCAACCGTTATGTCGTAACCCGCCTGGCGCGGATAGCCGTTTGCTCTGCCGCCCAGACCCACGACTATGTCCCGCAGTGCTCTGTCGTTCACATCCACGCAACGGTTAATATTGACGCGAAGAGGGTCTATGTTCAGTTTGTTGCCGTGCAGAATATGGGCATCCAACGCCGCGTTCATCAGGTTGTTTGCTGTGTCCACAGCGTGAATATCGCCTGTGAAGTGAAGGTTTATGTCCTCCATGGGCAGAACCTGTGCATAACCGCCGCCTGTTGCACCGCCCTTAATGCCAAAGGTCGGTCCTTTGGACGGCTCGCGCAGCGTGTTCAGCACCTTCTTGCCTATCTTCGCCATCCCAAGTCCAAGACCTATGGCCGAGACGGTTTTGCCCTCACCTAAAGGGGTCGGCGTTATAGCGGTCACTGTAATGAACTTGCCGTTGGGTTTGTCCTTGAGACGCTGCAGGATTGAGAGGTCAATCTTTGCCATATGCTTGCCGTAAGGAATCAACTCCTCGTCAAGGACCCCCGCTTTTTCGGCGATGCGGGTAATGGGCTCCAACTCAATTGATTGGGCAATTTCAATGTCGGATGGAATCGGACGCTCTGACATCGTAAGACCTCCTATAGAACCTAATTGCAGAGTATATGCTGCCTGAAGTGGTTGCGCGGTCAAGAAAAAAGGCGGATTAACGAGGAGGTTTGAAGGGTGGCGGACGCTGCTTGCGACCGATGCGCAAAAGATACCACCGTTCTCCCACCCAGACGAAAACGAAACGCTGCTGCTCACCCTTATCCGACTTCGCCATAATGTGCGCTTCTGTTGGTTTTGTGAAAAAGACTTTCAGGGGAGTCCACTTTCGCCCCATAACCATTTTGAAGAGGTTTTCCGCGATGCGTTCCCACGGTTTGCGCCGCAAGCCCAGAAGCGCCCGCGTCAGACCGAACATCTCCGACACAAGCGCCTGTCTATCGCTCTTCTCCGCCGCCTTAAACACACGAGAAGCCGTCTGGTTCAGACGCCGCGCCCGCTCCACCTCCTCCCTCAACCGCCACAACTGCCGCTCAACACCCACCATCCCCTCTATCCCGTAATCAAACACCTTAACCCTCACCCTCTTGCGCGCCTCATCCACACGAAAGTTCTCTATCAACGCCCGCACCTCACCCGTCAACGAACTCATCGCAAGCCCCGCCACTCTTGCCACTTCCTCCCCCAGAGCACTTCCCGCCTCCTTCGCCACCTTCATCGCCTCCTCTATCGCACGCTTGGCTCCTATCTTGCCATCCTTCAACGCCGCCGACACCTTGCTCAAACGCTCCCTCAACCCCTTTATGTCAGGACCTTTTGGTTCCGTCTGTTTCCAACCCCTCGCGAAAAACAGAAACGCAAACACAACCGCCACCGCCACAGCCACCCAGAACCCCGCACTATGATGTTGCGCCGCCACTCTCCCACCACCCAGTATCGCATCCACCTCAGCCACCACCTCCTCTGCCGTTTGCAACCGCTTTTTAACATCCTTTTCCATCATCTGGCTTATCAGGCGTCTCACCTGTGGTGATATTTTGGTTCCTTTGGGGAAGTTAAGCGACTGAACCTGCAGTTTTGCCAGCACTTCAGGTGCTGTGGCGCCGTCAAAGGGAACCGTCCCCGTGACGGCGTGGTAGAGTGTGGCGCCAAGGGAGTATATGTCGGCGCGGTGGTCAACACTGGAAGAATCGGTCGCCTGCTCCGGCGCCATATAATATGGCGTTCCCATCACGGTTCCGGGCATGGTGACACCTGGGGAGTCAAGCCGTTTTGCTATCCCCATATCGGCTATTTTGGCTACTCCGTCGCGGGTCAAAAGGATGTTGGCGGGCTTTATGTCGCGGTGGACGACATTTTGGCGGTGGGCATAGGCGATAGCGGATGCAATCTGGCGGATTATGCGCAACGCTTCCTCCTCCTGAAGCCGCCCACGCTCAAATATCATCTGCGAGAGCGTCTTGCCATCCACATACTCCATCGCGATAAAGTAGTGGTCGTCTGCTTTTCCCGCCTCAAAGACGGCGACAATGTTGGGATGTAGAAGCCGCGCCGCCGCACGCGCCTCCTGCAAAAACCTCTCCACAAAATGCTCCTTCTCCGACAACTCATCAGACAAAACCTTAAGCGCCACCTCTCGCTCCGTCGGCTCATGCTCCGCCAAATATACCTTCCCCATGCCGCCACACCCCAGCAGCCTCTTTATCCGATACGCACCCAGCATCGCACCCACCATCGTGTCCTGCACAACACCTGTGCGCATCAAAACCGTCGTCCCACCACTCACCCCAACATGGCTCCCACAGGATGGGCAGATAAACGCCTCCTTATTTGTGACTTCAACAATCTCTCCACAGTAAGGACAATGCGTCTCCATCTGACCGCTCACCACAACTCCTACATATTTTAACGCCTAATCAACCGTTAGTCAGCAGATTTTGTTTGCAGATAACACCTTCTCCTTTTTGAATGTGGTCTGTGGGTAAGGAGAGTGTAGATGTTCGGACAGGATGAGGCGACAAAGCGGGTCTTCATAACTGACACCACATTAAGAGACGCCCATCAGTCGCTGTTTGCCACTCGGATGTCTATTGAGCAGATGGAACCTGCGCTTGAGATGCTGGATGAGGCGGGATTCTTTTCACTTGAGATGTGGGGTGGCGCTACCTTTGACGCCGCCATAAGGTTCCTCAAAGAGAACCCCTGGGAGCGGCTGCGTCGCATCCGCGCAAAGGTTAAAAAGACACGGCTCCAGATGCTGTTGCGCGGCAGAAACCTCGTCGGTTACCGCCACTATCCAAAAGATGTGGCAACAAAACTCATTGAACTCGCCGCAGAAAACGGCATTGACATCTTCCGCATCTTTGACGCCCTTAACGACCCCGCTAACCTGGAGTCGGCGGTCTCCATCGTCAAAAAGTGCGGTCGCATCGCCGAAGGCGCCATCTCCTACACCACAAGCCCTGTCCACACCATTGACGCTTTCGTCCAGTTCGCCAAACAACTGCGTGATATGGGCTGCGACCTTATCTGCGTAAAGGATATGGCGGGACTCCTCACCCCCACCGCAACATATGAGTTGGTTTCCGCGCTTGTGGATGAGATTAAACTCCCTGTGCATCTGCATTGCCACTGCACAAGCGGAATGGCTGAAATGGCTTACTGGAAGGGGATAGAGGCGGGAGCGCGCATCATAGACTGCGCCATAAGCCCACTGTCTGGCGCCACCAGCCAACCCGCCACCGAGACCTTCGTCGCCGCCCTTGCGTCAACACCATACGACACAAAAATCAACCTCGCCAAACTGCGCCCCATCGCTCAACACTTCCTCAAAGTCAGAGAAGAACTTGAAAAACAGGTCGGCAGACCACGCTCCTTTGTGGATGTCAATGTCCTCCACTATCAGGTGCCAGGCGGTATGATGTCAAATCTGATACGGCAATTGAAGGAACAAAACGCTCTTGAGCGCCTGAGCGAGGTTCTTGAGGAAATCCCACAGGTCCGCGCCGACCTCGGCTACCCTCCTCTTGTCACACCCACAAGCCAAATTGTTGGAATCCAGGCTGCCGTCAATGTCCTCTTTAACCGCAGATACGCCACGCTACTTGAGGAAACCAAAGACCTCATCCACGGCAAATACGGGAGACTGCCCGGTCCTGTGAAGCCCGAACTGGTGGAGCGCGCCCAAAAAAGCGCCATAAAAAGAACTGATGAGCCGCCGATAACGCTCCAGCAGGCACGACAACAGGAAGGCGTTGAAAACGATGAGGACGCCGTCACCTATGCCCTATTCCCGAAAAACTGGAACCTCTACCTTCAAATAAGAAAGAAGACCGTCATAGGATGTGAGCAGACAGAAGAGTAGCATTGAGGAGGAAAACCGATGGCGCCGAAAATCCCCTCGCTGGACAAGATGAGCATTCAGGCTTTCATTGACACATTCCACGCCATACTTGAGTGGAAAAAGTCCATCGGGCAGAAAGCCTACCACGACAATCCGTCGTATGAGACACTGCTAGAACAGTCCAAATTCTATGGAGTGCAGTATGCCAACAAATCCTGGGGTTGGGCGAGCAACATCTGGTCACGCTCTCCCGCAATGACCGATGTTGTGGAGGAGGACAGTCAACTGACGGAGGGGCACAAACTCTTTCTGCGCAGCGCGTTGGAGTATGTGCTGGCGCCAAATCCGCTGATAAAGGTTGATGGCGTCTATGGGCAAAACGCGCGTGTCCAGTTCCACTGCCGACTCTGGGGCGATGCGCGCTATCCTGACCTGCCGCTACGCTGGCGCGAACTGGTCTTCCCCGCCAACCCCAACGCAAAACCCGATATGGAAGCGCTTTTCTTGTGCGGAATGTGGTGCCCCGCGACTATGCCCGACGGCAAAACCCCTCTTTTTGTCCTGCGCTTCCCTGAACACTGGTTCACCGTCCTTATGACCTCCTCCTATCAGGGCGAATGGAAAAAGGGCGCCCTCACCCACTGGATTTACCATGTCTTTCTGCAGGGAGGAGTAGGCGTGCACGCAGGCACAAAAGAGTTTGAGGTCAAGACGGTTGACGGAAGATGGCGCAAAATCGGCATGCTCGTCTGGGGTCTGACGGGCAGCGGCAAGTCCACACACTCTATGTGGGTCTTTGGCGAGCACAACGCAGAGGAGTTTGAGAGGCGTGGTCTGTCTGTGCTTCAGTGGGTGCGCAACCAGTTCATAAAAAACGACGATATAGTGGCGCTTTTTGAAGACTGCGCGCTCGGCTCTGAACGCGGCTCCTGGACAAAAACCGAAGATGTGAGCGAGTCGCAGTTGGCGATATACCAAGCGGGAATGTCCCCACGCGCGCTGCACGAAAACACCGGTATGGGACCCGACGGCAACCCCGACTTCCTTGATACGACGCTTCATTATCGTGGTGCGCCCAATCGCAACGCCCGCACCGTTATGTACCTTGACGATATGAAGCCATACTTCAACGGCTCAATTGATATAGATTTCCCCCCTAATATGGCGGTCTTCATAAGTCCTGGATTCCTTGTGGATTACGCGTGGGTTAAGATAGAGGACCCCGACTTTGCGGCAGCAACATTGGCTGCGGGGCGCACGGTCGGACATCCCGCCCAAGCCGCCGAACTTGTCGGCAAAGAGCGCTTTGTGCCGCTTTACAACCCGTTCATCATCGGCAAACGAGCCCGCCGCGCAGACCACATCCACCGCTTCCACCAGTTCCTCGTCAACCGCCGAAAGCGTCACCAAAAAACCGGCGAAGACCCACTTGAGTGCTATCTCATAAACACAACAGGACGCGTTGGCACACAATACGAATGGGTCAACGGCGTGGCGCAACCTGTCTTTGAGATAAGAAACGGCTCCAAAAAACCTGTAGGTGGCACAGGTCCCAAAATCATTGAGACGGCGATATTCTTGCTGCAGGCAGCCCGCGGCGCCGTCAAATATCAACCCCATCCCCTCTGGGGCGAAAAAGTGCTTGTCCCCGTTGATGTGCCCGGCATCCCCAAGGAGCGTCTGGCTCAACTCAATCCTTTCAACCACAGAAGCGAGGACGAAATGCGCAAACTGACACATCAGTTGGTGGAACGCGTGGAAGCGGTCTTTGAAGAGCAAATTCGCGGACTTGAGAAACACATCGCCCGTTCTTATCGTTTCTGATACAGACTTATACATTTGCTATGGTGTCGGTCTGGGAATCAGGGGAGACAACGGAGAGGGTGGGATTCGAACCCACGGTAGCCCTTGTGAGGCTACACGCGCTTTCCAAGCGCGTCCCTTCGGCCGCTCGGGCACCTCTCCTTCGCAAATCTAACCCATTACCTGCTTGCAGAACGCCAGTCAAGCAGCGTCTGCACCGCACGCCCCAGATACACCGCCGCATCCCTGTCTATCTCGTGCACCACACCCTCCGCTAACGAGTCTTTGCCTTTCAAACCCTCAGCCAGTTTGCGCACCTCAAACATACGCTTCTGCAGAGAACGGGTCTCAGATAGCATACTGTTTATCTCGCCCAACGCTATCTCCTGCCCCGATTCCTTACGGTCAACCATCGCATCCCACTTCTTACGCCAGTTCAAGTAAGCCTTCTGAAAACCTTTCCAGGCGTCCCAGAGTTCTTTGCTGGCGCCCAAAGGCACCCTCCCCTGCCCGGGTATGAACTCTCCCGAACCCGGATGTGTGGGCTGGGCAGGTTGTTGCGTCCCTGCCGTCGGCGTGGTCACAGACGAGGATGTCCCAGGCAAAGGAGTTGGAACGACCGATGTCTGCCTGCGTCTTTTACGCCGCTTGCGGATACTGCTTCTGGGCGCGGATGAACCGCCGCATCCAACAACAAACGCCGCCAAAACCAACACAACAACAGCGCGCATAACTCCTCCTCCACAGCACCACCTTATTTTACACCAAACTCCCCAACTTTCCATCACGATTCTGTTGATTATCTTCACAACAGTGCTTCTGGTTACTCCAGCAAGGTGGGTATAATGTTAGTGCAGCGCTGTTGGGGAAAACAGATAGCGGGTGTTTTGATGAGATTTTTGCAGGTTCTGGGTGCGGCTTTGTGGCCCCCACGATGTTACCTCTGCGGATGCCCGCTTGCGTGGGATGAGGCGTTATGTGAGGACTGCTTAGGACGCTTTGAGGAGGCTGTAGTCTGTTATCGCTGTGGGGCAAGGTTGGCGAGCGCTGAAGTTGCCTGTCCGCAATGCTCAAAGGTGCGTCCACCGTGGCGCGGCTTTCTCTGCGCATACCGCTATGAGGGTGACATAAAGGACATACTTGCGGCGGCGAAATATTATGGTGAGACATCAGCTCTACGGGCGCTGGTCGCCTTAACAACGCGCTTCTGGCAGCAGCATAAAGCAGAAGTTTGTGTTGACCTGATAACATGGGTTCCGCCTGACCCTGTGCGTTTGTGGCAGCGGGGGTATGATGTAGTGGGGGAGTTGGCGTTGGCGGTCGGCAGGGTGTTGGCAGTTGATGTGAAGCAGACGCTGAGGAAGCGTTTTTCCACGCCGCCGCAGGCGGGACGCAGCCAGGCACAACGCAAAGCCGCTCTTTCAGGCGCCTTTCAACTCACCGCAGATGTCACAGGTAAAAGAGTTCTTCTGGTTGACGACTTGGCGACGACCTGCACGACGCTGCGGCGTTGCACAAGACTGCTGCGCCGCGCAGGCGCTGATGTCTTCTGTTTCACCCTCGCCAGATGACGGTCTATCCGCTATGGGATGCCAAACCAATCAGTTTGTTGTAAAGGGTTTCAAGGAGAAATTTGAGGATAGTGGCAGGCTGGTCGTGCGGGATGTTGTCAGGCAGCGGGAAATACACCCTGTTGTGTGTGGCGGGATACGCGGGGTGTCCGAGAAGTTTTGCAAACTGGTCAGGCTTTGTGGGTGGAGTGGTCTCAAAGAGAAGCCCCTGGGGCTGCAGACCGACATAGGTGATGTGGTGGGAACGCAGGATGACGGCGATTTCGGACTTGATTAAGAGGTTCTCGGCTTGTGGAGGTAGTGGACCGTATCGGTCACGGATGAGGGCGGCGATGCGGCGAACATCGTTGGCGGAGCGCGCTTCAGACAGAGCGCGATACGCCTCTATTCGCTGCCGCAAATCGGGGATGTATTCTTCCGGCAAGAACGCGGCGGCTGGAATGTCAATATCAACGATAATATCCGGCGTAGTTTTCCGTCTGCGTAGGCGGGCGATGGTATCAGCCAGCATCTTAACATATAGATGGTACCCGACGGCGTGGATGTGACCTGACTGTTTTTTGCCGAGCAGTTCGCCGGCACCACGGATTTCAAGGTCGCGCAAAGCAAGACGGAATCCCGCACCGAGTTGGTCGTGCTCGGCGATCGCCGCAAGGCGTCTTTTGGCGGCGTCGGTCAGGCGCTCGCCAGCACGCACCAGAAAATACGCAAAACCCTGCACACCGTGACGCCCAACCCTGCCGCGTAACTGATGCATATCCGCCAAACCGAACTTGTGCGCGTTGTCCACTATCAAAGTGTTCACATTGGGTATATCAAGACCCGACTCAATTATTGTGGTAGTCAGCAGCACATCAACTTTCCTGTCAAGGAAGTCCGCCATAACCGACGCGAGTTCCGCCTCGTCCAGTTGTCCGTGAGCAATCGCGATACGGGCTTCAGGAACCAACTGCGTCAGTTCAGCATATACACGACCGATGGTTTTTACGCGGTTGTGGACGAAGAAGACCTGACCGCCGCGTTGCAACTCCTGCATTATCGCCTGCCGTATCAGCCGCTCATCATAAAGGCAGACGCGCGTCACGACCGCGTGCAGCATCGGCGGCGGGGTGGCAAGCACGCTTATACCACGCAGACCACTCAGCGCCAGATGGAGTGTGCGCGGGATGGGGGTTGCCGTCAGCGTCAGCACATCAACGCTGGCACGCAAGCGTTTGAAGTGTTCCTTGTGCGCCACGCCAAACCGCTGCTCCTCGTCAATTATCACAAGACCAAGGTCGCGAAAACGAACATCGCCTGATAGGAGACGGTGGGTGCCAACAATGATGTCAACACCACCTTCAGCAAGGCGTTTCAGTATCTGTCTCTGCTGTGCGCGGCTGCGGAAACGACTCAAACACTCAATCACAACGGGGAATTCCGCCATCCGTTCGCGGAAAACGCGGAAATGCTGCTCCGCAAGCAGCGTTGTTGGAACAAGAACAGCGACCTGTTTTCCGAACTGGACGGCTTTGAAGGCAGCACGCATCGCCACCTCTGTCTTTCCGTATCCCACATCGCCGGCGATAAGGCGGTCCATCGGGCGTGCTGATGTCATATCCGCTTTCACATCTTGCACCACCTTCAATTGGTCAGGCGTCTCCACAAACGGGAATCCAGCCTCAAATTCGTGCTGCCACACCGTATCTGGCGGATAGCGGATGCCTGGGCGGCTGATGCGGATTGCCTGAATGCGCAGCATTTCGCGCGCCAACTCACCAACTGCCGCCATAACTCGCCGTTTCCGCCGCCGCCAAATCCCCACCTCATCCAGCCTGCTTAAACGCACCTTGCCGCGACCCGAACCTATATACCGCCGCACTTTCCTTATGTGCGTCGGTCGCACCGATATCGTCGCCCCATCCCCAAAACGGAAAACAAATACCTCCTCCGCCTGCCCTTCTATCACCTCCTTCCGAACACCCACAAAACGGCATATGCCGTAGTCTTCGTGCACGCAGTAGTCGCCTACCGCGAATTCCAATTCCTTTGTTAAGGCGTGCTGTTTGGAAGGTGGGGTTGCGATGTGGCGCAGCAGACGCCGTCCGAGCATCTGCTCATACAGAAACAGTGCAAACAGCGGCTTGCGACTCACGAATCCCCCGCTACCAAACCCTACCATCACCTCCACACCATCCCTGTCAACGCCATACTCATCCATCAACTCATAAAGCCGTTGCTTTTCTCCCTCATTTGAGATGACAAGGAAGACGCGTTCGGATTTTGGGATGAGAGCGGCAAGATAGCGCATGGCTTCTGCGACATCACCCAGCCTGCGTGCCGGCTCAAGGGCAAGGTTGGGGTCGCCGCCGACATAGGTGGACTGCGCCACCACAAAACCAAATCCCCGTCGGCGCAGACGCCCTCCCAAAACTTCCCACACTGACTCCCCATCCATAACAAAAACCGTGCCGCTTCTTGCGTGGTCAAGAAGTGAGGCATCGTGTGGCGTTTTTCTGCGCAGAAGCAGCACATCCGCCGCGGCAATATGGCTTTTTGACTCCTGCGTTTCGGCATCAAAAATGCGTAGAGACTCAACAGTGTCGCCGAAGAGTTCAATGCGTATCGGCGCAGCGGCATCGCGTGGGAACACATCCACTATGCCGCCCCGCATCACAAACTGCCCAGGCGACTCAACCGGGTCTGAAGCCTCATAACCCGCCTCTTCAAGACGCTTAAGCAGCGTTGCGGTATCAATTTTTTTGCCAACCTCAACGCGGAGCATTTCAAAGGAGCCGCGACGCGGCAGGTCACTTTTAAGCGATTCAAGTGTTGCCACGACCACAACACCTGTCCCCAGCCGCCCCAAAACCGCCAGCCTATCCCGTTCTATAACCGCCGCCATCCGATGCGGCACCCCTCCCAAACTCTGCGGAAACAACAGCCCCCTACCGCCGAAAAGCGCTACATCATCCAGCAACTCCTGCTGCCGCATCCTCTCACGACAGACCACCACCACATCGCGTCCTGTCTCCTTCTGCAGCAGAACCGCAAGTCCTCCCAGTGCCGCCCCATACACAGACCCCACAAACACACCCGTTCCCGCCCCTTCCAAAACATCCCGCACTCCCTCAACCCTGCTTAAGGCATTGAGCATAAGTTGCCTCCATCCTGCAAAATAGTATACACAACCAGCACCAAAGATGGCATATATGAGTGCAAACGCTTCGGTGCAAGGTAACAGAACTTCACACAAATATCTGTATTTATGCCTCCTTCAGTGTTGCCTAATGAGCAAACAGCGTAAAATTTTATGGATGGAGGAAGTGGTGATGAGGTGGTTGCTGCTTGCTGTGCTGTTTTCGGTTTGTGGTGTGCTTTTCGGCGATGTGATACATCTTGCAGACGGCAGGAAAATAGAGGGCAAGGTTGTTGGTGAGACAGAAGATGCGGTATGGGTGGAGAAGCGTGGTGGTGTGCGCTTTAAGATACCAAAGGAAGAGATAGTTGAAATAGAGAAGAAGGAGACGGAGTGGGAGCGTTTGGAGAAGGAGTATAGAAAGCGATATGAGGCGGCGAAGGGAGATGCGGAGAAGTTGTTTGAGTTGGCGGAGTGGGCGCGCAGGAAAGGAATGTCCCGCAGGGCGCGTGATTTGTTGAAAAAGGTTTTAAGACTGGCGCCTGAGCATAAGGGCGCGCGGAAGGCGTTAGGATATCTTAAAAAAGACGGCAAGTGGGTGAAGCGGTCGCAGACGCCGTCAGAAAAACCGCATTCCTTATCGCCTGCGCGCAAGAAGGAGTTGAATAAACTGATAAAGCGCTTCTTTGCGCAGCCGCAAGAGAGGGAAAAAGTGCTTGAGCGGCTCAAGCAGATTGATGAGATTCCGCTCTCTGCCGCCAAGGGGTTTGCACAGTTTGCACTCAAATGCGCAAAGGAATTTGGTCTGAAGGTCAAGGAAGGCGAGAGTCGTTTTGGACATCCCAAATATTGCGGGTTGATATATGTGAGGGTGTTTCAGGAGGCGGGTCATAAGGGAAAGTTGCCTCTATTTGTGGCGTTGCACGGAGGAGGTAGGGGGGTTGGGCATTACTCAAGCGCGGTGCGGGCGTGGCTGGGTCGCGTCAGGGTGCGCTTAAAGAATTTTATCTTTCTTGCCCCAACAGTTCTGCGCAAAGAGTACGCCGAATGGGGCGGCAATCCCGAAGAGGAAGCCTATGTGAAGGAGGTGATAAAGGCGGTAAAGCGCACATATAATGTGGACACAGACCGTGTTTATTTGGCGGGCTACTCAATGGGCGGATACGGAACCTGGCACATAGGTGGGCACGAAGCGGATACTTTTGCGGGGCTTGTGTCGGGCGCTGGCGGGATGCTTATACTGCGCCATCTTGGTGAGCCGTGGGGCAAAGGAATAATCGCCAACTTAATGCATACGCCAATCGCTTTTGCGCACGGCTCAAGCGACCGTCCTGCCCCCGTCTGGTCAGACAGAAAAGCAAACGAAATCCTAACTAAACTCGCCCAGAAATATCGCGGCTGCTACAAACACATCTACATTGAGGTGCCAGGCGGTCACCAAGCCGCCGGCGCAAAACTGAACCAACTCCTTGATTGGGTCTTCAAATTCAAACGCAATCCCTATCCGAAACAGGTGATATGGGAGCCCAAGCGCAAATTCAACCATTACCTGTGGTGGTTAAAGGTGAAAAATCCCAAGATAGGTCAGCGGCTTGAGGCAAAAATTGAAAAAAACACCATCACAATAAAGACCGAAAATATTGACAAAGGCTTTTCGGTTCTGCTGAACGAGAAGTTGATAGACCCCAAGAAAAAAGTGCGAGTTGTGTTGAACGGCAAGGAGGTGTTCAACGACTACATAACGGCGCGGGTAAGTGCGATAGTTGAGAGTGTGGATGAGAAAGTAGACGAGCGGATGTGGTTCTGGGGTCGCATTGATTTCTGATGTGGTAGCGGGTTTTTGACAGATGGAGTTGCGGGAGTTAAAATGGGGCGTTGCGGATTGGGGGAGAGTTGTTGCAGCGCTGCGAGAGTTGCGGAGCGGAGGTGCGTGACGATGCTTTTTTATGTCCTGAATGTGGCGCGGTGCTGAATGCCGCCACCCTTGTCAGTCCCACAGGTTTTGACCCAAGCCGTGTGTTGAGCGACCGTTATGTGCTGCTTGCGCTTCTGGGGCGGGGAGGTATGGGCGCGGTCTGGCTCGCTAAGGACACTCAGTTGGATGAGATAGTGGCGGTGAAAGTGCTGCCGACGGAGGTGGCATCGGATTTGCGTGCGGTGGAGTGGATGAAGGAGGAGGTGAGACTCGCGCGCACACTGCGCCACGACAACATCGCCGCCATATACAGTTTTGATGTTGACCACCAGAAGCAAACATCCTTTATCGTGATGGAGTTCATAGATGGGGTGGATTTGCACGCTCTTCTGGGGAAGCATAAGAAGGAAAGCGGAGGCGGTCTGCCGTTGGGGATGGTGGTGGAGTTGCTTGCTGGTATGGCGGCGGCGCTGGACTATGCCCACTCAAAGCGTGTGATTCACCGTGACATAAAGCCCAAAAACATTATGGTAACGCGAGACGGGGTTGTGAAGGTTACCGATTTCGGCATAGCGAGACGGTTGCGGGAGACGGTCTCCAAGATAAGCCAAACGGTTGTGGCAGGCACTCCTGTCTATATGGCGCCAGAAGCCATAGAAGGAGAGCGGATAGACCCGCGTGCGGACATTTACAGTCTGGGCGCCACGGTTTATGAATTGCTGACGGGTGAACCACCGTTTCGTGGCGCGGGGATGGATTTGGTTTATAAAATTTTGAAGAAGGATGTGCCGCCGATTGAGCCGCGGTTGGTGGGCGACGCACGGGTAGCGCAGGCATTGACGGCGGTTATGCGCAAATGTCTTGCCAAAAGCCCAGATGAGCGCTACGCAACGGCAACGAAGTTTTATGAGGACTTTGCGTCGGCGACGGCGGGCAGACTTTCAGAAGCGGTTCTGACGGCGCATAGGACGACTCTGCTGGCGGAAGTAGGGACGATTGTGGCGGAACAGCGCCGAGTTATGGTGGGACCCACCGCCTCTGTTGCGGGAACTCCCGCAGCAGGCGGCGCTGTTGCAACCCCTGCAACATCAGCAGGTCTTGCCTCCACCCCGCAAGCGGTGGTGACCGCCGCCGAACCTACAAGAAAGTCCAGATTGCC
>CAZPBO010000053.1:5052-15049 GCA_964584815.1 uncultured Planctomycetota bacterium | reverse complement strand
TTAGCGCACTGTGAAGCGGATGATGATGTGGTAGCGTGGATGCGTGCGCGGAACCCTCAAAAACACACGCGGCAGATACCTTATCCGCACCCACGGTCCACGATAAGAAACCGCACGATACCACACCCCACCACGATAAAGATAATAATATCCGCCGACATAATATATGTCGTATCCTGCCCCGGCATACCACTTGATTTGCGTGCCGCGAATCACTCTTAACGGTGGGCGCTCCTTTATGACCACCACTTCTTTCCGCGCCGCAGGACGCCGCTCCACCACCACCGTCCGCCTCGCAGGCACAACAACACAACCCACCGCGCACAACAGCAAAAACAACCCAAACCTCATCAGACACCCCTTATATCACCCAACTCCTATAACGCCTCACCAACCACCTTGTTGCTCTCACCGCCCAGAACCGTTATGTCCTGCAAATCCTATAGCACCAATCCCCTGACTTTTCAAAGCATTTATCAGGTCAACAAGGAAGCAGACTGGGGTGTCACCGCGCACCGCAAGCAAAACCGCCGCGCTTTCCTGTCCCCTTATAAGTCTGCTGAAATCATCCGACAGCGACACTCCGCCACCGCGTTTCCATCTTGCCTGAAATTTCCTGCTCCCCACCCGCAGCAGAGCATCTTCTCCGTCAAGACGCACAAGCACTTTGACCGCTCCCCTCCAATCTCTGTCTAAACGCAGCACACCTGTTGCCACAAGCCCACCTCCACGCCAGCAGCCAACAACAACCCGCTCAATTCCTGCATCCTCACAAACCGAAAGCACACGCTCAAAAGCCTTGTAGACCACATCCCTGCCACACTCAATCAGCAGATGGTTCTTCCCGTTCAAACGGTTTTTCTGCGTTTTGAGGAAGTCAAGAAGTTGGGATACCTGTTTTTGCTCGTCTGTCAGGTAGAGGAGCGGCGCTTTTGGTGGGACGCGGACTTTTGGCGGCAGTGTTGTTGTGCGGAGGCGGATTGCGGTTGTGGGGCGGCGTTTTGCAGAACGCAGCAGCGCTCGCACCGTCCAACTGTTGGGCAACTCGCCGTTCAAAAACGCCGTCAGCAGGCGGTCGCGTTGCTTTTCCGTCATCTTCTCAACCACGAGGTCAGCCGCCATTGCCGCCGATATGCTTCTCCCCGCTTCCTTCAGCAACAACACAAGATGCTCCACCACATCAGCGTCTTTTGTCGCCGCAAGCCCCACCAGCGCGTTCATCCGCGCCGTCAAAGACATCTCCTTTTGTGTCAGCACCCCCCGCAGCACATCCTTTGCTCCTCTTGCCGCCAGCGCCCCTCCCGCAAACGGTCCCACAAACTCCAGTCCAAGCGCTTTAACCAGCGCGTTTTCGCCTTCTTTCCCCATCTTTGCCAAGCCCTGCACAAGGCACAGCGCCACAAAACCCGCCACATCCGCACCCGCCATATCATCGTTGCCCACGCAACGCCGCATCCGACGCTCCGCCTCCTTCAGGCGCATAAGCAGAAGTTCCGCATCACCTGCCGCCGCCAGTTGCTCCGCATACCTTCCTGCCAGCGCCTTTACCGCCGCATCATCCGCACGCCGTTCCGGCGCCATCCTCACATAAGCGCTCTCCAATACCGAAAGTGTTTCTGCAACCCGTTCTTGGGAACTTGCGCAACCGCAGAGAAAAGCAACCGTTGTTGCAACCACCACACACAGAAAAAATCGCATGCCTCACTCCTTAATCACCACAAATTCTACGCCACAGACCCTTTCCTGTTTACACCTTATGCGGCGTTTTCTCCGCTTTTAACATCAAATCTGGGGAAGTCTTTCTTTGCAGGACGGCGCTGCGTTATATTCGCTACGCTGAACAGGCATTTTAAGGAGTAGGTAATGCTTTCTGTTCAGAACGCGATAATAAGCGTTTACGACAAGAGTGGGGTGGTGGATTTTGCAAGGGCACTTCAGAAGGAATTTGGGGTGCGGATATACTCAAGCGGTGGAACGGCACGGGTTCTGCGAGAAGCGCAACTTGATGTCACCGAGATTTCCGATTACACGGGCGCGGTTGAGATTCTTGACGGACGGGTCAAGACACTGCATCCGAAAATCCACGGCGGAATTCTCGCAAAACGCGACAAGAAAGAGCATATGCAGACCTTAAAGGAGCAGGGAATTGTTCGTTTTGATATGGTGGTTTGCAATTTGTATCCGTTTGAGGAGGTGGTATCTGCTGGCGCGGACCTGCAGAAGGCGCTTGAGAACATAGACATAGGGGGACCGAGTATGGTGCGCGCCGCGGCAAAAAACCACCCCTTCGTCGCCGTCGTCACATCTCCTGTTCAGTATGCCTCTGTGCTGGAGGAGATGCGGCAAAATGGCGGTGCTCTGACGGAGCCAACACTGCGGGAGTTGGCTGTGGAGGCGTTTGCCAGAACAGCCGCTTATGATGCCGCCATCCATAGATACCTCGCCTCCCTCAACGGCGCGAAATGGGCAAAAACGCTTGTTATGAGTTATCAGTTGCTTGGTGAGTTGCGGTATGGGGAGAATCCGCACCAGTCGGCGGCGGTTTACCGCGCGGCAAGGTTGGAGGCGGGCTCGCTTGCGGCGGCGGAGGTCCTCCAGACAGGCGGCAGAGGGCTTTCCTTCAACAACTATCTGGACACAGACGGCGCGCTCAACTGCGTTCGGCTCTTTAAGAAGCCCACTGTGGCGATAATCAAGCACACCGTGCCGTGCGGGTTGGGGCAGGGCGGTAGTCTGGCGGAGGCGTTCGGTAAGGCGTTGGCGGGAGACCCTGTGAGCGCTTTTGGCGGTATCGTCGCCGCCAACAAGAAGATTGACACCGAAACCGCCCGTCTCATCGCCGATAAGAAGAACTTCTTTGAGGTGGTTGTGGCGCCGGATTATGAGCCGGAAGCGCTTGAGATACTGAAAACCGCGGCGCCTTGGTCAGGCAATCTGCGCATCCTGAAGATTGCGCAACTCTCCTATCCGTCTGAACCGGAGGTGCGCTATGTGACGGGTGGTCTGCTGCTGCAGGATGCCGACAGCGCACCTGATGCAGAGGATGAATGGGAGGTAGTGACAGAGCGCAAACCTGACGATACGGAGTGGGAGCAAGTGAGATTCGCGTGGCTTGTGTGCCGCTATGTGAAGTCAAACGCGGTGGTGCTGGCAAGAGACGGGATGCTTGTGGGCGCTGGAGGAGGGCAGACAAGTCGGGTGGACGCGGCAAAGGTGGCGGTGATGAAGGCGGGTGAGCGAGCGGTTGGCGCGGTCGCCGCATCAGACGCTTTCTTCCCGTTCCCTGACGGTGTTGAGGTTCTGGCGGACGCGGGTGTTGTTGGTGTTGTGCAGCCTGGTGGTTCAAAACGCGATAAAGAGGTGATTCAGGCGGCAAACGCACGCGGACTTTTTATGGTCTTCACCCACCGTCGCCACTTCCGCCACTGATACTTTGCAAAAACCCAAAACCGTGGGGTGAAGGGCACCATTTTTGACTTGACAACGCCATATCGGCTGGTTGATAATGAAGGGCGTTGAAGGAGGCAGGATGTGTGGGAGTACGACAAGCGCTTTATCATCGCTTCAATTCTGATAACTGTGGGCGCGATAATAGGTATTCCGATTTTGCTTTATGAGTTTAAGTGGGAGGTGAACGAACGGGGGGTGATATTCAGTCAGGATGGTGTGCCGCATTGTCCGTATTGTTACCGTGTTGTGGCGCCGCATCTGGGATACTGCTACAACTGCAAGCACCATTTTCGCTGGCGCAACTACGAGCAGGTTTGCTGGGCGTGCAAGGGGACGGGAAAATGTGCGCTCTGCGGCGGTAAAGGCAACCTGATATTTCCCGTAACGGAAGGGGCATCTACTGTTCGCTGCCCCCACTGCTGGCACGAGGACCGCAATTTGGGATATTGCCCTGAATGTCACGGCACGGGATGGTTGTCTTACGGCAATGCGCCGATTCCCTTACCCTCGCTTACGCGCAAACGGATAAACGATTTGAGAGTCGTTGCGCAACCGAAAATATCGGTTCTGCCTGGTGAAGAAGAAACAGGGGAAGGAGAAGAGGGAGGCGGCGAGTGAGGTGGTTTGCCGCGCTCTTTGTTGCTACCACTTTTGGTTGTGTGGAGGCGCCCCCACAGCGTCAACCTGCCCCTACACGCGAACCAGTCAGTCCAGTCTATTACAAACCCGCTAAGCCGCTTCCTGAGATACGGATTCCACATCCGAGTTGCCGTGCTCTTGCCGCTGCGTTCGTGGACCGCCTCCGTCTTGACCTTATCGTTGACACAGAACGCGAGAAACACCGTCCCGCGATGGAGCCTTTCATCCGCAAAACCGATGTGACCTCCGACACCTGGCGGTGGCTGTTCCCTGAAAATGTTCACGCATCGTTGCGGTTCAATCTCCGTCCATGGATTTTTCCTCTCACATTGGAAGAGGAACTCTGCCGCTGGCTTTTTCCGGATGTTGTTTCGGCATACACACCATATGGCGCCCCAGACGACTGGCAGGGGGTGCTTGTGCCGTATGGACCGCCTGATGCGCTCTGGCGTGGTGCTATGTGCCCAGAGCCAAAAATACTCTCCGACTACCTGAAGCGGTGCCAATCTGGCACCAAATGAGGCGGGTTTTCTTCATTTTTGCCGTTTCGTTTGGCGATTTTGAAGCGGCATACTCTTTGCATAGCATCTTTGCGAGTGCTTTGTTTGGAGGTTGTGAAGATGTCAGGCAAAGAGACCGAAAAGGTTATCGGTATTGACCTTGGGACGACGAACTCCGTGGTTGCGGTGGTTGAGGGCGGAAAACCCACAGTGATAGTGAATCAGGAAGGTGACCGCCTGACCCCGTCGGTTGTGGCGTTTACGGAAAGCGGAGAGCGTCTGGTGGGAAAATTGGCAAAGCGGCAGGCGATAACCAATCCACAGAACACCATTTTTTCCATCAAGAGGTTTATGGGACGGAGACGCAATGAGGTGAAAGAAGAAGAGACGATGGTGCCGTATGAAGTGCGGGGAAGTGCGGATGAGTTGGTGAAGGTGTATGTGCCTGCGGCGAAGAAGGAGTTCACACCGCCGGAGATATCGGCGATGGTGCTGATGAAGTTGAAACAAGCGGCGGAAGACTATCTCGGCGCTAAGGTGAAGAAAGCGGTGATAACGGTGCCCGCTTACTTCAACGATAGTCAGCGTCAAGCGACAAAGGATGCCGGCACAATAGCGGGGCTTGAGGTTTTGCGGATAATCAACGAGCCGACGGCGGCGGCTCTTGCTTATGGTCTTGACAAGGAGGGTGAGCGCAAGGTGGCGGTTTTTGACCTCGGTGGTGGAACATTTGATATTTCCATTCTGCGCATAGGTAAGGAAGACGGTGAGTCGGTGGTTGAGGTTCTGGCGACGAACGGTGACACGCATCTTGGCGGCGACAACTTTGACCAGGTCATAATTGACTGGCTGGTTGACGAGTTCAAGAAGGAGACAGGAGTTGACTTAAGCAAGGACGCGATGGCGCTGCAGCGACTGAAGGACGCCGCCGAACGCGCAAAATGCGAACTCTCATCAAGCCTTGAGGCTGAAATAAACCTTCCATTTATCACCGCAGACCAGTCAGGACCCAAACACTTGCTGAAGAAGTTGACGCGAGCGCGGTTTGAGCAGATGGTGCGTCACCTTGTGGAGCGCTGCCGCAACCCCGTCCTACAAGCCCTTGAGGACGCCAAACTCAAACCATCCGACATTGATGAGGTGATACTTGTGGGTGGTGCCACGCGTATGCCCATTGTGCAGCAGTTCGTCACCGACCTGTTCGGTAAGGAGCCGTCCAAAGGCGTTAATCCTGACGAGGTGGTGGCAGTGGGTGCCGCTATTCAGGGCTCTGTTCTGGCAGGTGAGAAGAAGGACATTCTGCTGATTGATGTGACGCCGCTTTCTCTGGGAGTTGAGACACTGGGTGGAGTGATGACGGTGCTGATACCGCGCAACACCCCAATACCCACCCGCAAAGCGGAGATATTCACCACCGCTGCCGACAACCAGACCACCGTTGATGTCCATGTTCTGCAGGGAGAGCGTCCTATGGCTGCCGACAACCGCACCCTCGCACGATTCCAACTCACAGGAATCCCGCCCGCACCCCGTGGCGTTCCCAAAATTGAGGTCACCTTTGACATTGACGCAAACGGTATCCTCAATGTCACCGCAAAGGATATGGCGACAGGCAAAGAACAGTCCATAAAGGTCGTCACATCGTCGGGTCTCACAAAAGATGAGGTGGAGCGGATGCGACAGGAAGCCGAGCGCTTTGCTGATGAGGACAAACGCAAACGCGAGTTGATTGAAGCGCGTAACCAAGCCGACGCGGTAGCCTATCAGTCAGAGAAGTTTCTTAAGGATTTCGGCGACAAAATTGATGCCGACACAAAACGCCAACTGGAGGAGAAGATAAAGCGATTGAGGGAGTTGTGCCAGAGTGGGCAGGACAAGGCGGAGATTGAACGCGAGATAGCCGAGACGCAGAAACTGTGGAGCAAGTTTCACGCGGCGGCAGAAGAGATGTACCGCAAAGCGACAGCGGGTGCAACAGGCACAGGTGGTCAGCAAACGCCGCCGCAGTCCGGGGGCTCCTCTTCCGATAAGTCTGGTGGAGATGATGTGATTGACGCCGACTTTGAGGTGAAAAAATAAATCAGCGCTTGAAAGTCCAGTGAGCCGCCGAGTATTTGGTTCTCTGCAACTCGGCGGCTTTTTTTTGCTCCCGCCAACTCGGGCGGCTCCAGCGGAAGACCACCCGCAGGCGGCGTATCAACGACCGCACTATCGCATCTCTGACAGTGGCGTAGTTGGCGTCGGGGGCGAAACCGCGCACGAACGCCGCTTCAGGTGTCAGCGGATTGCGCTCAATCGGAATGGAGCCGTGCTGCAAAAATCCTGCCTGTGTTCGCCGCTGCGCCGAACCCACAATCTTCCTTCCGTCAGCCACGATGTCGCAGAATATCGTGCGGTTGAAGCAGAAAGGCTGATGAGGCGGTGTTTGTGGAGTCTCCCCCCGCATTGCCGCCGGCACCCCAAGCGCCCTCAACGCTTCAACTATCGCACCGTGCACAACCTCATAAGCCAGTCTTGTGGATTCGGCGATTTTATGTCCGCGCGGCAGAACAAGACAGTAAGTCAACTCCCGATAATGGTATATTGCCCCCCCGCCTGTCAGGCGACGAACCACAACATACCCCTTCTTGCGCCACTGCTCCATCTCCGCCGCCGACTGAAAATATCCCAGGCTTACCGCCGCAGGTTCCCATCCGTAAAAGCGCAGAACAGGTTCTTCAACACAGAGCATCAGCGCCTCATCTAATGCCATATTGTAGGCAGCAGCACAACGACCTGTGTCAATCAGACGCCATTCCACGACGCTGCCCTCATCGCCGCCTGACAAAATAGAATGGCTTTCGCGCCACAACAGCAGGATAGCGCTTCCCCCGTATCGCCACCTCAAGTCTCGTCCCTATCTGGCTCAGGTCAGGGCGCAGAAAAGCCGTCGCTATGGGTTGTTGCATCACAGGAGAGAATGTTCCCCGTGCTACCCGTCCCACGAATTCGCCCCTGAAAAAGACCGAGTTATCCTTGCGCGCAATCCGCGGTCCGCCTATCTTCAAAGGCGTGAGCAGCCGCTTTACACCCCCCTCTTTGCGCTTGAGCAACCCCCTCTTGCCTACAAAATCGTTTTCCCAATCCACAAAACGCTCAAGGTCAGCCTCCAAAGGGTCGGTCTTCTCGTCCATCTCCATTCCATAAAGTGGAAAACACGCCTCAAGGCGAAGAGAGAATCTGGCACCTATCCCTGCAGGCACAAGGTGTTGGTGCGTCCCTACCTGGAGCACCGAATCAAAAAGTAGATTTGCACCATCAGGTGGAACAAGCACCTCAAAACCGTCCTCTCCCGTATAGCCTGTGCGCGCAATCACTATCTCGTGCCCCCCTACACAGAAAGCCTCACACGCAAAACCCGTCTTGAGAAGCGACAGGTCCATATCGGTGAGATGCTGTAAAATGGGCGCTGAACGCCGTCCCTGAACCGAAACGCATAGCCACTTCTCAGTTATGTCCTTCACATCAACACCATCAGGCGCATCGCCCGCCAACCGCGCGTATACCTTCTCGGTGTTCAGCGGGTTGACAGAAACCACACAACGCTCCCGCAACACATAAACCATGCAGTCGGCAAAAATCGTCCCCTTTTCTGTCAGGAGCAGGGCATAGATACATTTGCCTGTGGGCAGTTTGTCAAGCGGGCGTGTGAGGTGGCGCGACAAAAAACGCTTGTGCTGCTTGCCCCGCACTTCTATCCTGCCCAGATAAGATAAGTCAAATATCGCCGCCGAAATGCGAACATACATATGCTCACTCAAAATTGACTCATAAAACAGAGGCAGGAGCCAACCGCCATAACGGCGAAATCGCGCTCCCAACTCCTTATGAAGGTTGTGAAGATAAAGTGCGCGCAGCAAAAGACCCAAACCTCAATCCGTCGCCCGCAAAAATATCTCCTCTAATGTGCGCGCCTGCTCGCAGACCCCGCAAACCTTCACCCCGGCACGCACCAACTTCTCGTTCAACCCCGCTATATCGCTTAAGCCGCCACCATATCGCAACTGCACCACATTCCCCTCTATCACAAATGACCGCACCCTCTCCTCCACAGACAGTATCTGCTCCACCTTCTCTATACCGCTCACAACAACCACCCGCAGAAGCCGCTCCTTGCAGTACTTCTCCGACAACTCCTCAAATGTGCCGCAGTCCACTATCCTGCCGTGGTCCATTATGGCAAGCGAGTTGCAAAATCCGCTCAAATCGTAAAGGATGTTTGAGGCAACCAGCATCGTCTTCCCAGTTGACGCAAGGTGGCGCAGGATGTCAACAACTTCAGCACGAGAACGCGGGTCAAGCCCGCTTGTCGGCTCGTCCATAAGCAGAAGCGGCGGGTTGTGAATCAGCGTTCGCGCAAGCATCAGGCGCTGCTTCATTCCGCGCGAAAGTTGTCCGATAAATAAGTCTCTTTTGGCGGACAACCTCACAAGCGCAAGAAGATGGTCGGTGCGCTCCACACGCTGCCGCTTCGGCAGCCCAAACAGTGCTCCAAAGTAGTCCAGATACTCCCAGACCCTCAAATTGTCGGGCATCCTGTATTCATCAGGCGCATACCCAATCCGTGGCAGCACCGCATCCCGCTCCTCCCAGATGTTCTTGCCGAAAAGACGCACCACACCAGATGTCGGCTCAAGAAGTCCTGCCACAATGCGAACCGTCGTCGTCTTGCCAGCCCCATTGGGTCCGACAAGCCCTAAAGATACACCTTCCCTAACCGTAAGATTGACCCCACGCAACGCCTCCACACCACCACGATAGACCTTGCGCAGGTCCGTTATCTCTATCACCTACCATCTCCTCACACGACAAACAATTCTATGGAAACAGGTAAGGGGTGGCAATGCTAAAAAGCCAAAAATATTTGAGCAAATGCCCACAATTTGCTTGACCATCGTCCCTCATCTGTTATTCTTTTATGAGGCTTTGTTAGGAGGACTGAAGATGTTGGTGGCAATCACATCCCAAGGTGACACATTGGATGCTCAAGTAGATGGGCGGTTTGGGCGGTGTGCGTGGTTTCTGTTTTACGACACCGATAAGGATGAGTTGGTGGAGGCGGTGCAGAACGCGGCGGCAGCGGCAGGTGGTGGCGCGGGTATTCAGGCAGCGCAGTTTGTCGTCAACAAAGGTGCGAAAGCCGTCATAACAGGCAATGTGGGTCCCAATGCATCGGCTGTTCTGCAAGGTGGGGGGGTGGAGATCTATGTGGGTGCCTCTGGCAGCGTCAAGGATGCGATAGAGGCGTTAAAGGCGGGTAAGTTAACGAAGGCGTCAGGTCCGACCGTTGGGGCGTATGCGGGTGCGGGGCAGGGTGGAGGTGCGCCGCAGCAGGTTCCACCACCGCAAGTGCCGTTTTATGGTGGTGG
>CAZPBO010000053.1:0-4952 GCA_964584815.1 uncultured Planctomycetota bacterium | reverse complement strand
GGCGGTGGACGCGGTATGGGCTGGGGTCGCGGTCGCGGTCGCGGCTGGGGTCCCCCCGCCAACTGCGTCTGCCCATCCTGCGGCACCACCGTCCCTCACACCCCAGGTGTTCCCTGCCGCTCAATGCGTTGTCCGCAGTGTGGTCTCCCCTTAATGCGTGGTGATTAGGAGGTTTATTATGAATCGTCAGAGAGGACCCCGTGGCGGTCGTGGTCCAGGCGGTGAGTGTGTCTGTCCGCAATGCGGACACAGGCTGCCCCATCAACCGGGGACACCTTGCCGTGATGTTAACTGCCCCAAATGTGGAACGCCAATGGTTCGTGCTTAATTGTGGTGGAGGGTTGAGTGATGCCAGGGCTTGATGGAACAGGTCCACTGGGTTTGGGACCGAGAACTGGTCGTGGGATGGGCTTGTGCCCCCCAGGACCACCTGCGTCAGGTGGCGTTCCCTACCAAGGTTATGCGGCGCCGCCGGGTTATCCCGCCTATCCTGTGTCGTGGTGGCGTCCTTGGGCGTGGTTTGGCAGGCGCTGGTTTTTTGGTAGGGGAAGAGGTTTCTGGCGCCGTGGTGGTGGTCGTGGACGCGGACGCGGTTGGCGCAGATGGTGGTGGTAGAAGATGATAGTGGTTGTTGCAAGTGGTAAAGGTGGGACGGGGAAAACGACGGTGGCGGCGGCGTTGGCTATTGCCGTTGGTGACCGCGTCAGACTTCGTTTCATTGACGCTGATGTGGAGGAGCCCAACGCCGCCATACTCCTCCACCCCCTTATCACATCAGAAGACGATGTCTATGTTGAGGTTCCCAAGATTGACGAGAAGCGTTGTAGCCATTGCGGGGAGTGTGCCCGCGCTTGTCGCTTCAACGCTCTCGCTGTTCTGCCCGACAGCGTTATGCTCTTTGAGCAGTTGTGCCATAGTTGCAGGACATGCGAGATAGTTTGTGAAGAGGGTGCTGTGGGCTGGGAACGCAGGCTTGTGGGGCGCATAAGACGGGGTTTTGTGGAAACAAGTTGGCGGCGGATAGAGTTTTTGGAAGGCAGGTTGAATGTGGGCGAGGCGCGGGCAACTCCTGTGATTGAGGCGCTCAAAGAGCGCGCATCTGATGAGTGTGACACGCTCGTTGACTGCTCGCCGGGCACAGGGTGTGCGGTGATAGAGACGATGCGTCTGGCTGATTTTGTGCTGCTTGTGACAGAGCCGACGCGGTTTGGGATGAACGACCTTGGGATGGCGGCGGAGGCTGTAAAGCGATTGGGGCTTGAGGCGGGCGTTGTGATAAATCGCGCCACATACGGTGATGCTGCAGGAGCGCGAAGGCTTATTACGCGTCTTGGGCTTGATGTTTTGCTTGAGTTGCCTTATGAGGCGGATGTGGCAAAGGCATATTCGCGGGGTAAAACTTTACTGGATGCGCGTCCCCAGTGGCGGGAGCGCTTTGAGGGGTTGTGGTGGGATATAGCGCGGCGGGTGGCAAGGGCGAAAGCAGCGCATAGGAGACACAGATGAAAGAGATTGTGGTTGTAAGCGGCAAGGGAGGAACAGGCAAGACGCTTGTCTGCGCATCGTTTGCGGCGCTTGCGGGTAACGCCATTCTTGTGGACGCCGATGTTGAGGCGCCGAACTTGCGTCTTGTGGTCGGGGCAGGGCGCGTGTTGGAGGAGCACACCCACAGCGACAGCGAAGTCGCCCGCATTGACACCTCCTTATGCAAGGGATGTGGCAGATGTGCGGAGGTTTGCCGTTTTGAGGCGGTGGCGCTTGATGGTGTGGCGGTTGTGGACGAGTTGGCGTGTGAGGGATGCGCGGCGTGCTTTTATACCTGCCCCGAGAAGGCGGTTGTTATGGAACCGCGGATAAACGGCAGATGGTGGGTTGCGGAATGCCGTTATGGTTTGATATTTCACGGGCGGCTTGAGGTCGGTGAGGGTCTGTCGGGAAAGTTGGTGGCGGTTTTGAAGGAGCGGGCGCGCAAGCAGGAAGGAAACTACCAGTTGCGCATCGTTGACGGACCGCCAGGAATCGGATGTCCCGTGCTGGCGGCATTGACCGGGGCGGATTTCGTAGTTGTGGTTGCAGAGCCCACTTTGAGCGGACTACACGATGCCGAAAGGGTGGTTGGCGTGGCGCAACATTTCGGTCTTAAAGTGGGGGTGTGTGTCAACAAGGCTGACTTAAATCCTGATATGACCGCAAAACTGCGGGATTGGGTTGTCCAAAAAGGGCTTGTATGGCTGGGTGAGTTGCCGTTTGACGAGGCGGCTTATTCGGCAATGGCGAACGGCACAAGTCCTGTTGAGTCGGAGGGAAGACTGGCGGCAGCGCTGCGAACACTCCACCGCAAAGTCATAGAACATATTTGACCCAAAAGTGCCTCTGTTGTGGTAATCCAAATCTTTGTGTGTAAAATCCATGCGCTTGATGGAGGTGAAGATAGGTGTTTGGGGAAGTGGATTCAGCGGAGTTGTATCAAAAGATGCGGCGATTCTTTGATGAGGATGAATGGTTCTTTGAGGAGGACATTGAGAACAACGCGCTGGTATCGCGTTTTCGGGGTGAGAATGGCGTTTGGGCGTGCCTTGCGCGTGTTCAGGGACCGCTTGTTGTCTTCTATTCGCTGCTTGAGGTGCATGTGCCGGAGGAGCGGCGTGACGCGATGGCGGAGTTCATAACACGCGCCAACTACGGACTCCCCTTCGGCGCTTTTGAAATGGACTACTCTGACGGCGAGGTGCGCCTCCGCACAGGCTTCTTCACCGCAGATATTGATTTCACAACCACACATATGCGCAACATCGTTTACGCCAACCTCCTTACTATGGACCGCTATCTGCCCGGCATTATGCGCGTAATCTACGGACGCGAAGACCCCAAAGCCGTCGTTGAAGAGATAGAGCGAGAGCAGGGTGACTAAAAGCCCAGTTTGCGGCGGAAATAATTGTAAGCATCCCTTATGGCTGCCAAGCGCCTCTTCGCCATCTCCACAAACTCATCTCCCAAATGCGCGAAATTGGTCGGGTCATACTTCAACAACAGCCTCTTATACGCCGCCTTCACTTCCTCCACCCCAAACGCCCCGCTCAAACCCAATGCTTGTGCGTGACGCGCCTCGTCCTCCTCGGGCAGATACTGCGCCCTTATCGCCGCGTGGTCTCCTTCCGATATCTCCAGCAGACTCACTACCTCCTTTATGAACCGCTCCTCTTCGGGCTTGAGAACTCTATCTGCCATAGCGACGCGATAGAGCAGGTCAAGTAGCATAAGCCGTTCCTGGTATCCCGAAAACCGCCGGCACTCCTCACAAAGGTCTTCCACATCCTGGGGATTCTGCAGCGCCTCTTCCATTAAACGCTCCACCAGCATCACCCCCGAATCGGACGCGTTGAGTCCTTCTTTGAAGAAGTTGCGGAAGTTCTCCACTTCGTCTTTTGAGACGGAACCGTCTGATGCGGCAAGTCCGAGCAACAACCCCACAAGCCCTCTTGCGAAGAAATATGTGCGCAACTGGTCAAAAAACCCCGCATATTTGCGGGCGAGTCTGTCGGAAGGCGGCTGCTCCGCATATAGCGGTGGGCGTCCCTCCTTCAAACGCCGCAAATCTACCAACAACTCCTCCGGATTGCGGTAACGCTTGTCGCGGTCCTTCTCCATCATATGCGTTATCACCTTGGAGAACGCATCAGAGATTGTGGGCAGAATTTTGTTCGGCGGCACAAGCGGCTGCGTCAGATGCTTCACCAATATCCGCATCGCCGTGGCGTCGTCAAATGGCACCCGCCCTGTGACGAGATGATACATTGTTGCGCCCAGTGAGTATATGTCAGCACGGATGTCCACATCAACCCGCCCCTCCGCCTGCTCAGGACTTATGTAGTAGGGAGTGCCCACCACCGTCCCCTCCTGCGTTAAGGATGCCGCGTCCGCACGCCGTGCCAACCCCATATCGCACAACTTCACAACCCCGCTGCGGCGGTCCACCATTATGTTGCTCGGCTTCACATCACGATGAACCAAGTTGTTGCGGTAAAGATGATTGAGCGCTTCCGCCACGGGAATCGCTATCTCAAGCGCCTCATACTCGGTAAAACGCCCCCTCCTGCGCAGCAACTCCTCACAAGTCTCCCCATCTATGAACTCCATCACAATGTAATGCTGCCCCTCATACTCACCCACATCATAGACGGTGGCGATGTTGGGATGCGAGACCTGAGCCATAACACGCGCCTCACGAACAAACCGCTCCACCGCCTCCTCATCCGCCAAAGTCGCCGCCAACGACATCACCTTTATCGCCACATAACGCCCCAACGACTCCTGCAAACCTTTGTAAACCACACCCATCGCCCCCCGTCCCAACTCACCAACTATCAAATACCGCCCTATCTTCTTCGGACCTTTACCTACAAGTGTTGCCTCGCCTGATACGGGAACCGCCCCCACAAGCGCCGCACCGCAATACGAACATCTCCCCGCATCAGGCACCTTTTTGCGCGGATAAACCTTACCGCAAACCTCACAGAACGCAAACTCCCGCTCCACCGTTTCAGACCCCACTTCATCCAACCCGCGTTTTTTCGCTATAGCACGGGCGATTCTTTCTTTTGCTCTCTGCGCCGCCGCACGACCACGCTCCCCCTCAACCCGCGGCTCCCTCAACACCGCCTCCTTCCTCTCATCCAGCAATCCCCGTTGTCTCAACCACTCAAGCGGCTTTTCCGTCTTCAATGCACGCCTGACATCCGTCCGACTCAAAAATCCCAGTCTCACCGCCGCTTTCAACATCTCCCTTAACCCTCTCTCCATAATTCTTTCCACCATAATCTCCTTATCAATCTTACCAAAAAACCATCCCCTGCCAAAGAACTTATCCACCTCTCCTCCTCTGGGTTCCCAAATCCGTTGATTAAGCAAAAATCCCAACGCCATCATCAACCCCTTGACAAATGCGTGGGGGG
>CAZPBO010000052.1:0-15457 GCA_964584815.1 uncultured Planctomycetota bacterium | reverse complement strand
CCACCCATAACGCTTGCCTGTGTCCACCCCGCAACCGACCATCAACCAGCCGGCTACCGCCACCAATCCGATAATCCAAATCCATCTCATAATGCTACAACCTCCATAACGCCTCTCTCCTATATATTAGACGCTATTTTGGCACCAAATTGTATAGGAAATGTAAACAGGTTGCACAAAACCGTCAAATCCTTGCCCGCTTCGTAAATAAATATGACGCATAATGGCGTTTCCCATCCGCGGGTGCCTTTGCTGCATCTTATTGCTATCTCCTCCCCTCGTTATTGAAGACGCTTTTTGAGCGTCAAACATCACACATCATATTGTGTGGTTAGGTGGGATTTGGGACGGCGAGGTCGGAAGCGCCGTGCTCGCTTACCTTTAAGTTGGGGTATTTTTTCTGGATAAGTTCTATGATTATTTCTGCGTAACGGACGCGGTCTGATGCAATTTTATCCAGTTGTGCGTCGGGGGTCCAGGGTTTATACAGTGCCATAGATGGACCCTGTTCAAGTTTGAAGTAACAGGGTGCGGTGACGCGCGCAAAATCTGGTGCTTCCCACAAACGGCAGAACCCGCCGAAGTCATCAAGGATATAAGCGTGCACATCAAGGGGGATGGAGATGGTCTGCCTGATGGCGGCGAATGCGGGGAGGCTTAAATCTGCGGCGGGGTTGAAGGTGTCAGCGCCGAGGTCTTCCAGCAGTTTGGCTCCGGCGGGGTTGGCGTGACCTGCAAAGACGCTTACCTTAAACCTCACATTTTCGGGCAGGTCGCCTTCTTTGCGCATGCGGTTAAGCAGCCAGAGTGCGCCTTCATCCCAGACGAGGAATGCGCGGAAGCCCAACTCTACAAGGCGCAGAACATCATCCACGAAATGTCGGAGTTGCTCGGAGCCACGCAGACGAAGACCACAGAGCGCGCCTGATGGTGTTGCCACCATCCGTCCCACCTCCCATGGCGCACGCGGACCTGGCGTCATCACCATCTCCATTCGTTCTTGAGCGCCCATCTCAGCCATAGCCCGCAACTCACCCCTGTCCAGCAAGGTCGCGCCACAAACTGTGCAGATAAGTTTGTGGACGGGAACACCGCGGCGGTTGCGCTCTTTGATGAGCGTCTCAAGTGTCTTTGCGCGTTCAACGCCCGATATCTCAATGCGGTAATGCGCCCCATCGGGGAAACGCTTGTCTGAGTCGGGCAGGGTGAACGCGTCCTGTCCCGGAATGCCGAACTTCTCAATGATTTGAGCGGTTCTGTCCTGCTGCACAACATTTCCTCCCAAAGAGTGTGGATTTCTATTTTAAGCACTTGGCGATGGCGCTGCCAGAAATAAAGGGGTTATCAGGTCTTATCTGGGCGGGGAAAGAGGATTTGTTTGAGGGAAGGCGGAAGGCGTGAAGCAACGCCTGCTACCGCCAGTCCTTCGCGTCCGTCAGGGTCAAGTATTTCTACGATGCGAGCAAGAAGTGTGACCGACGGCAGAGACCTTCCGCGCTCAATAGCGTGCAGATATCCCCGTGCAATCCCGAGTCTTTTTGCTAACTCAACAAGCGTTATATTGCGTTGGCGCCGCAGCCGTTTAAGGAGTGTGCCAAAAGGTTCCTGTGGCATCCGCAGAGGAGAGGAGACTACTGCCGAGACCGCGTCCACAAACTCCTCAAAAGGGACCTCAATCTCTTTGTTAAGGAGGAAAAGTGCGCACAGGAGCGCAGGTCCAAATCCGGGGACAGAGGCAAGCGCCTCATCGCGCGCCAGTTTGTGGTGGTTGAACTCCGGCACCCTGATATGGGTGATAAGGAGAAGGAGGTAGTCGCGCAGGGGTTCAAAGACGGCGTCCCCGAAGGAGCGCGAGAGTTTTTCGGCGATTTTAAGGATAGTTTTCTCCATTGTGAGGTTCCTGAATCAATATATATGATAGTGTAAGTTTTGTGATGGGTCAAGGCGATAGTGGCAACAATTTTCAGCACGCCTGTCATAAAATAGTTGACATCCGCCATCGCGCAGATTACATTATGAATGGAAATGCCTCCGTCGCCGCGGGAGGGAGCCGAAACATAACCCCCTCGGCTCCCTCCATCCAATTGCAGAAAATGCAAAGTGTTAGAGGAGGCAACAGGTTGTTTTTGTGGATTTTCTTATGAAAATCACTGTTTCTCGTGCCAATTTGTGATATATTTGAGGGAGGAAAATCGTTATGGGGGCGACGGTGGAGTTTGGTGTTGTCGGTTTTGATGAACTGATTCCTGGTGGAATTCATGCGGGCAGTTCCTATCTGATTCAGGGTGCTCCGGGGACGGGCAAAACGACTTTTGGTTTGCAGTTCATCTGGGAGGGAGTGAACCGATATAAGCAGAAGGGGGTGGTGGTAACGCTTGAGGAGTTTCCTGAACAGTTGTATCGTGACGCTGCAAGTTTTGGGTGGGATTTTAAGGAACTTGAGTCGCAGGATATGGTGAGGATTTTGTTCACATCGGCACGGGTTTGTGCCAGTGAGAGGGGGCTTGAGGTTATAAGGCAGGCGGTCAAGGAGGTGGGGGCTGGGAGGGTCTATGTTGACAGTGTGAGCAACATAAAGGCGCTTTTTGAGCGGGAGTCTGATGCGCGCAATGCCATTTACAGCCTTGTCAGCGCTCTTAAAGGGATGGGGGTGACATCGCTTCTTGCTACTGAAAGTGCTCCTGGGGCGGTGGAGGAGCACATAGTTGACGGTATAGTGCGTTTGGGTTATGAGCCGTGGTTGACGCGGGGGCGTATAAGGACGGTAGAGGTGGTGAAGACCCGTGGGCAGTATCACAGACCGGGTGTTCACACATTTGAGATAACAGGTGATGGGATAGTGGTTTATCCGCGTCTTGAGGTGGTGGAGGATGTGGCGGAGGATTGGGGCAAGGAGCGGGTGTCGGTGGGGGTTGGGGGTCTGGACAGGTTGCTTTCGGGTGGGGTATTGCGTGGTTCGGCGATGCTTGTAAGTGGTGCGACGGGTGTGGGCAAGACTGTTTTGGGGTTGCAATTTCTCTGTTCGGGGGCAAGGAAGGGCGAGCGGGGGCTTTTCGTATCGCTTGAGGAGCGTCCCACTGAGATAATGCGTCTGGCTACAGGGTTCGGTTTTGGAATAGGGGATGCCGTTGAGCGCGGTTTATTGCGTTTCCTTTATCGGGTTCCTGCGGATGTGGACTTCAACGAACTTGCCTGCGCCATAAAGCGGGAGTTCAAGCATTACGGAATCCGTCGTATGGTTTTTGATTCTGTTTCAACGCTTTCTGTGCGCATACCTAAGGAGCATCAATTCCGCAATATGGTGTATCTTTTGGTGGACTACGCGAAGAGTTGCGGGGTGACGACGCTTTTGACGGACGAGACGCACGAGTTGTTGGGTGAGCGACGGTTGACGACCCGTGGCATTTCAAGTGTTGTGGACACCGCCATTATAATGCGTTATGTGGAGTTGAACTCGCGCATAGAGCGGGTGTTGACGGTTCTGAAGTCGCGCGGGACGGCGCATTCCCGTGACATCGTCTTTTACCGCATAACGGACAAAGGGATAGAGGTGGGCGAGGTGCTGGGTGCGGTGACAGGCATTATGCAGGGTGCACCCACAAAGAGCGATATTGGCAAAAGGATTATCCGCAAGATGCGTTTGTAAGGGGAGGCAGATGCCCAGAGTTGGCACCGTTGTGGTGGTGCTTTCTGTCCTTGTGCTTGGGATTGTGGTCGTTTTGACCCGTTACAGTGTTCCTGTGCTTGCTTTCAAGGTGGATGCTGGAGTCTTTATTTGGTCTTTCGTAGGTGGGTTGCTTTCCGTTTTGACGGCGGTCTATCTTTTATGGCGTTGGGCAGTGACGGGTCGTGCCAATCCGCTCGCTTTCGTCTGGGGCGTTTCGTTCCTTGGGCTTTTTGCTATGATGTTGGGCTGGCTTTTCTCCTCTTTTGGCTGTCTTGATGCAAGTGGGGTGAGGACATCATTTGCCTTGAAGGTTGGCTTGCTTTTTTGGTGTTGCGGTTTTCTGGCGGGTGCGGTGTATGTATTTTATCCTGACAGGAGCAGGTTATGGGTGTTGCTGCCTGTTATCATTTTCCTATGCTCGCTGTTTGCGACCGGTTATATGTGTTGCGTTTTAAGAGATGCGGAGTTGCTTGAGAAGGCGACTGCGCTTATGCTTGTGACACCGATTCTTGCCGTTACGGCGCACTCATTTGGGGTTTATCTACGCGTTCGTCGCACCGTTTTTGCGGGATTGCTTTATGCAGGTTTTGCCACCGCGATAGCGGCGCAGATTTTTATCGCTTTTTTCTATAATCAGCCGCTCAAGTTGGTTGGATTGGCGTTGTTTGATTTTTCTCTTGCCCTTTTCCTTTGTGGGTTTATATTTATGAGGTTTGAGACGCAGGAAGGATGTGTTGATGACATCTCGGCAGATGGACAAACTGCGGATTGAGTTGCTCCACTTTTTCGCGCGCAATCCTTACACTGTGGACACAGCAGGCGGAATAGCACTTCGGCTTGGCAGACCTGAGGAGTATGTTCGTGATGTGTTGGAGCACCTTGTGACTCTTGGCATCCTGCGCAAAGAGGGTGCCGACGCTGATGCCCTCTATTGCTATATAAAACCGCGTGTTGGCACTGATGAAAGCGAGAACCACTGATGAAGAGACCAGACAGGCAGACGCGAACGACCCGACTGCGTGATGCTTTGGGTTATGTTTCTTCTGTGAACGCAGCATTACATCTTGCCTGCTCCAAGTTGGAGAGGGATGTTCTTCTGCGTTTCATACTTGACATAATGGTAGATGCGTTGGGGCGTTCTGTTGATATGGCGGCGCTGTTTACCAAGACCGAGTCGGATTTGACACTGGTGGCGTGGAGAGGAGAGATAGAGCCGCCTACCCATCCACCTGATACGGTTTTGCCACTTCTTGAATCCACAACACCGCAAGATTTGCCTGCCAGCGCCTGCTTACCGGGGTTGAAAGAAGGTGAGAAAGTGCTTATTGTGCCTCTTACTGTGGAGGCGGAAGTGGTTGGTTTTGCCTGTTTTTATCCTGCCACATCTTCTGATATGGATGATATCCAGAATGAGGTGATGTCAGCGTTGGGCGCGGTTTGCGCTATCTCTATCAGGATGATGGACCTTTACCAAGAGTTAGCGCATAAGGTGGAGCAGATTGAAGAGGCGCATAGGCGTCTGATAGAACAGGAGCGGCTTGCCGCTATAAACCTCCTGCTTGCTTCTCTGACGCACGAGATAAAGAACCCGCTCGCATCGGCTTATGGGCTTGTGCAACTGCTGCAGGATGGGATGGAGGCGACACCTGATACATTGGAGCGTTTGAGTCGTGGTCTGAAGCGTGCAAAAGACCTCGTAGAACGCCTCCTGAAATACTCCAAGCCGACAAAACCCCGTAAGGTTGTCGTAGAAGCAAAGGAGTTAATAGAGGAACCCGCCTCTCTTGTTGAGAGTGAGTGCAAAAGCAGGAAGATAAAACTGGTGCGCCGCTACCAAGAGAACATCTATGTTCTCGCCAACAGACGGCAGATGAGCGATGTCTTTATGAATCTTATGATGAACGCGATGGATGCGATGCCGCAAGGTGGCACATTGACAGTTGCTGTGGAGACTGCTCCAGAGGGGATGGTCTGCTTTAAGATATCCGATACAGGTTGCGGCATTCCTGAAGACAAACTGCCGCACATATTTGAGCCGTTCTTCACCACGAAGAAGAAAGGCACAGGACTGGGGCTTTACAACTGTTATAACACCACGAAACAGCATAACGGGCGGGTTGAGGTGGACAGTGAAGTGGGTAAAGGGACAGAGTTCAGAGTGTATCTACCTGGTGCTCCTGCAGAGGAGAAAAGGGGATGATAATCTGCGTAGTTGGTGAGAAGAACTCTGGCAAGACGCAGGTGGCGTGCAGGCTGGTTTGGTTGTTGCGAGAGCGCGGCTACAGCGTTGCGGCGCTGAAACATTCCGCGTCTGACGCGGATTTGGAGCCGTCCACTAAAGACAGCGCCAGACTCTTCTCATCGGGTGCGTCCCCCACCGTTTTCCTCTCCAACTCCTGCTGTCTTCTGCGTATGCATCCACTTAAGGCTGACGATGTTCTGAATGCCCTTTCTGTGATTGCCGATTTTGTCGTTGTTGAAGGGCTTAAGGAGTCTGATTATCCCAAGATTGTGGTGGGGCAGGGCGAGTATAAAAACACGCTTTTGCGAGTGGATGGGGTCTGCGAGGAGTTGGAAGAGTTAGCGCGCAAGTTGAAGCCGCGGCGACGCCAGAGCGCCGCCTTCACCGATAAAATCCCTGTTCATCTTAACCCTTTCATTCGTGGTCTCCTTTCATCAATTCTGAAGGCGTTTTTCGGGCAGTTGCGTGGTGTTGAGGGGGACAGTGTGGTCGTTTTGACTCGCCTGCGTTCAGGGGAGGGTCAGAACGACACTGAATAAGAGTGGACACCTGTTTCGCAAGCCTGTTTCAAGCCTGTTTTGATTGTGGCACGGTCTTTGCAATCGCATCCGGTGGTTCCTGAAGCGGTTTTGGGCTTTTTGGAGGGGTAGGCGATGGCGATTGTGAGGTGGTCTGATTGGAATCCGTTCAAGGAGTTGGAGAGGCTGGTGGAGGACTTTTTCCCGAGAAGGGTGCTTTCGGAGCGGATGTTTGAGGCGCGTTTCCCTGTGTTGGATGTGGAGGATACAGGAGACGCTATCAAGGTGACGGCTGAGTTGCCAGGCATTGAGCCCAAAGATGTGAAGGTGGAGTTGCACGGGGATTTGCTGACGATTCGTGGGGAGAAGAAGGAGGAGCACGAGGGGAAGGACGAGAAACGGCGCTTCTATTTCCGTGAGCGGGTTTTTGGGTCGTTTTCCCGTGCTGTTCAGTTGCCTGAAGAGGTTGACCCCGATTCGGTGGAGGCGACATTTGAGCACGGTCTTTTGACGGTGATGTTGAAGAAGAGCGAGGCGAAGAAGCGTCGCGAGATTCCGATTAAGGTTAAGAAGAAGTAAGGAGCGCTGGTGGTTGTGAGGCGGCTTGGCTTTGCGCTGAGCCGCCTTTTATTTTTTCCCCTTCATCAAATCTTCTATGTAGTGCCGTTGCGCCTCAAGTATCTTGTCCAACTCTTCGTCAAAGCCTTTGTAGACCTCGGCTTTCTTGAGGCTTGCGACAGCGGCGCCGAGATTGCCGCTTTCTGCCTGCAGCGATGAATCGCTCAATATCTTCAGTGCTTTCTCCTTCACCTCTTTTGCCCACCTTTTGAGGGTGTCAAAGATATCGCTTCTCAACTCGTCATCAGGATATTTTTTCTCATAATCATTTTTCATTTGGCGTATCTGTCGGCAGAGTTTGCCGGCAGTTTTGTAGTCGCTTTTTGCGAACGCGGATTTGGCGGCGCGGAACAGTTTCTCTATTTTTGCCATCACCTTCTTTTTCCGTTTGCATTGCTGTTTTGCCTCTTTTATGGCGGCTGTTAGGTCGTCTGCCTTGGGAACATCCGCAAAGGAGCGCACCACCACCAACTGATAGTCGCAGACGAGGAGCGCTTTGTCGTCGGGAGAAAGTTGCAGCGTCTCAAGCAGTTTTTGGTGTTGCTTGTCGTTCTCTTCACATTCGGTTTTGAGGAAGGCTTTTTCGGTAGCGGATGTGGCGTGTTTAACTTTTTTACCTTTCAGGAGTTGGGAGGTTTTCAGATAGAAGGGGTCTTCTTTTGATGGGGTGGCGACTATGATGATGGGTCGTTTTTTCTTGACGGCTTTTTCTCTGGCACGCTCAAATTCACTCTTTTTATCCTTCTCACCGGCGCATACTGCAGAGAGCAGTGCAACGACAAGAAGCCATCTCATTGCAGACCCTCCACCGCTTTTTTGAGTCTTTTTATGGCGGTCTGTTTTGGCAGCGCCGCCAGAATAAGATGCAGTTCTGGACCACTTGCGCGCCCTGTGAGAGCCGCCCGCAGAAGAAGGAAGAGCCTACCTGCTTTGACGCCAAGTTTTTCGGCATAACCCCGCACGATAGCGAGCAGTTTTTCGCGTTTTGTGGGGATGCTGGCTGCGATGATGTCGGAGGCGAGTTGTGGCAGCGCGTTTTGTGCCAGTTCTGATTGCAGCAACTTTTTGGCTTCGTTGTCTGGCGTTATTTGTTCTTCAAGGTATACAGGCAGCCAGTCTTTGATTTCGGCGAGTTTGGAGATGTGGAAGCGGCAGGCGTTGAGGATGGCAACGGCGCGGTCGTCTTGCAGGTCAGGTGGCAGGAATCTTCTGGCGTATCGTAGCAGGTGTTCGGTTTCGGCGTTGCGGATATGTCTTGCGGAAATCCAATCCAGTTTTGCGTGGTCAAAGGTGGAGCCGAAGCGTGCGAGGTCTTCCAAGCGCAGTTGACGGTAGATTTCGGGTTTCCTTGGGTCAAAAACTTGGCTGCCGTCACGCGGTGCCCAGCCCAGAATAGCCGCCATATTGAGCACCGCTTCCGGCAGATATCCCGCTTCCTCAAAGTCCTTTATGGAGACAGAGCCGAGCCGTTTTGATAGTCCTTTTGTGCGGCTCATATGGGCAAAGACCGGTGCGTTCCAACCCAGCGCCTCATAAAGCAGAATATGGATTGGGGTGTTGGGAATATGGTCTTCGCCGCGCAGCACAAGGTTCACTCTCATCAGGTGGTCGTCAATGACGACGCCGAAATGGTAGGTGGGGGTGCCGTCGCGTTTTAGGATGACGGGGTCTGGAATAGTAGCGGTGTTGAAGGTAATGTCTCCGCGCACCGCATCGCGCCAAGTCACCTCTTTATGGGGCATTTTGAAGCGCAACACAGGTTTTCTACCCTGCGATTCGTGCTTTGCGGCTTGTTGTGGTGTGAGGTTGCGGCAGCGGTTGTCGTAACCAGGTGGTCTGCCCGCCGCGAGCGCCAACTTCCGCCTCATCTCCAACTCTTCTTCGCTGCAGTAGCATCTGTAGGCGGCTCCCGCGTCAAGCAATTTCTGCGCAAACTCCGTATATATTTCAAGCCTCTGACTCTGCCTATACGGTCCGTATGGACCGTCTTTTTGCGGGCTTTCGTCCGCTTCCAGCCCAAGCCAGTCCATATCGTAAAGCAGGCGCTCCACAAACTCCTCTTTTGACCGCTCCTTATCTGTGTCCTCAACTCGTAGGATGAAGCGCCCGCTCTCTTTGCGCGCCAGCATCCAGTTGAAAAGCGCCGTCCTTATGTTCCCAAGATGCATAAATCCTGTCGGACTTGGTGCGAAACGAACGCGCAACTTCTCCATAACACAACTCCCTTACACTCTTCAGCAGAATTTTACAAAGACTCCGTGTCAAATCCAGTATGAAGGCATCAGCGCTTTGTGGCGGAAAATTGGAGCACCTTATAGCCTTGCGTTCCCTCCTTGATGAGGATGTAGCAGTTTATGGGCGGGTTTTTAATAAGCGTTTTTGAGCGTTTTGAGTTAGCCCATCGCACTTCAACCCAGTCAACGGATTTGCGCTTTCCAAGACCAAAAAGTGCTTCGGGAGGGTTTTGATGTCCGCAGTGTCCTGCGCCGCCACGCAATTCCCGCATCTGTGTTAGGTCGCCTGCCTTCAGCACGACACGGCAGCCGATACCCGCTCGGTTGGCGCCGCCCTTGCCGCTCCCCTCAACCAGCACACCCAGCCAGTTGTTGCGGTTGCCAACGCGATTGATAAATAACGCCGCATAGGGAATCTTATCGCGGGTCTTCTCCTTTGGCAGCCTCGCGAATGAGCGTCCCACAAGGATGTCGGTGTCGCCGTCGCGGTCAAAATCGCTGAGCGATATGCTGCCGCATCCCTCCCAGTTGAAACCACACTCTTTGGTCACATCCACGAATGTGTGGTCAGGTTTCTGACGGAAAAGGCGCAGAAACTGACCGTCGGGATAGTCGCCGCTTGCGATGAGCAAATCCAGCAGACCGTCGTTGTCAAAGTCAAGCCATGCGATGTGGAGGTCGCCCTCGTTCCAGTGTTTTGGGTCTTTGTGGTGGCGTTTTATGCGGTCTGGGTCGCGGCGGAATACAAACCCCTTTTCTTTGCCAAGGTTGACAAGCAGCATAGAGCGGTCGGAAGATTCGCCAGCCCACCAATGGCAGATTTCTCCGAAGAATATGTCAATATCGCCGTCGTTATCAAAGTCGGCGCAAGCGGCGTCAAAGGTGTTGCCGTTGGCACGCCAAGGTGGCTCGTCCTTCTTCTCCCTGCCAAACCGCTTCTTCCACAATTTCTTCACCACCTCCGGATATCGTCCGTGGCGGATAGCATCACCGTCTACTCCCGTTTTTGCGCCCACCTCAACAAAGCGTTTGCCCCCTTGGTTTTCCCAAAGCATATTCCATTGTCTGCCATAGGCACAGACAAGGATATCCTGCCAGCCGTCGTTGTTGTAATCAAGATGGGTGACGCCGTAGGTGGGACGCGAAGAGTCGCGGTGTCCCGGCTCCGCCCGCGTCATAAGCCCCACCTGCTGTGTCACCTCGCTGAAGTGCCCGCTGCCGTCACCCCTATACAACCTGTCGGGATACGCCTCATAGGAGATGCCGTAGAAGCGATACCAGTTTCCGACGAAGAGGTCAAGACATCCATCGTTGTCGTAATCAAGGAAGGAAGCGGCGGACGCGGTTTCGGCGTGCTTTTCAACGCCAGAATCTTTAAGAACGCAAAAATGCCCTTTGCCATCGTTTATGAGAATGAGCGAGCGTAGCCCGTCATCTTTGTTGGCGGGGACAGGCTTTCCGTTCTTGTCTTTAACGATGCGACCGTTCTTGATGAGGGGGCGTTCAAAATCGCAGTAACGGTTGAGATATGCGTCGGGGTCGCCGTCGTTATCCACATCAGCGAACAGGATAAAATTCGGAAAGCGTTTTTTTGCCTCTGTAAGCAGTCCTGACTGTTGTGTTATATCACGGAGTTTGCGGGAGCCGTTGGGTGCCGCCTCATTCAGAAACAGGTGCAACTCTTTGGTGCGCTCGTTGAGGATGAAGATGTCGGGAAAGCCATCAGAGTTGACATCCACGAAAGCGACGCGTTTTGCAGCGAACTTATGAAGCCCCAACTGCTTTGAAGCGTTTATGAAATAGGTGTTTTCCGGTTCTGCCTGCGGTGTCCCAAAACATAAAAGCAGAAATGTGGTCGTCAGAAGGGTCCGCCACCAAGAACGAGAAACTTTGACCATCTTATCTCTCCTTTGGGCATTTTTGTGGGTTGGATTTTGAAGTTACCGGCGCGGTCGTAAGCATAAACGGAGAGTTCGCAGATGGCGCGGTAGCGGACCATATGGAAGATTAAGGATAGAGGACCGAGTAGGAGCGGGCGTGCTTCAACGCCGAAGGCACGCACGAGAACCACAAGCACCACATCTTGTTCGCCGCGTTCGTCAAGGACGACGCTGTTTGGCGCCTCTTTAAGGACGAGTTTTTCCACATATGCGCGCACAAATTCCGCCGCAGCACCCGGCAACTCCACATCCGCAAGCGTTTTGACATCAACATAGACCTTCTTGCCACCGAGGCGTGCGAAAACTCCCGCGTTCTTGAAAGACTCATCCAACGCCGCGCTCAACTTCTCCTGGTGTGTCAGGAGACGGCTTGAGTTGTCAGGTGCCACATAAAACGGACTCCAGCAGCCAACACCTACCATTGCTGCTACCATTACCACAAACAGGCGCATACTCACTCCTCCTCATCGGCTTTTGTGCGATTTTAAGGTGCTTCCCCGCCGGGTTCAAGTTTTCCAAACCGAAATCGCTTCGGAAACGGCTCAAGACGAGAAAGCAACGCTTTGTGGATTCTGCCGTTTGACGCCGCTATGTTGAAAGAAAATATGTAGTCGTTGCCGCCCTCAAGGTCGGTCACCACGCCCCCCGCTTCTGTCACAATCAGACTGCCCGCTGCCACATCCCACGGCCACAAAAACAACTCCCAAAATCCATCATAGCGTCCGCAGGCAACATAACACAAATCTAATGCCGCAGACCCCATCCTACGCACACCCTCCGCCACCATGTTCAGGCGGTTGAAGTTGGGCAGGTTGTTGTGCTCGGTCTCCTCACGGATGTAGGCAAAACCTGTGGCAAGAAGCGCTTTTGTTATGTCCGCTGTGCTTGTGACAGAGCATCTTTTGCCGTTTAAGAAGGCGCCGTTCCCACGCAGCGCCCACCAAGTCTCCCCAAACACAGGCGCGTGCACAACGCCCAACTCCACCTGCCCATCAGACATCAGGGCAACTGAAACGCAGAATATCGGCACCCCGTGGGCAAAGTTGACCGTTCCGTCTAACGGGTCAACAACCCAGATGCGCTGCGATGTCAGCGCATCTCGTGTTGCCTCCTCTGCCAAAACAGCGTCTGCAGGAAACTCTTTCCTTATCGCTGCGACGATAAAGTCTTCAGCCTCCTTGTCGGCGACTGTCACCACATTGCGCCTGCCTTTGTATGAGATTTCTGATGGCTTAAGGTTTCCAAAATGGCGCAGAAGCAGGTGCCCTGCCTCTTCTGCAATGTCCAGCGCAAAGCGCAGTTCGCGTTTCACTTTGCTCCCTTCCACCAGTTCAGCCACGCGTCAATGTCGGGACCGAAAGGTTTGTTGGTGATGTGAGAGAGGACGGCGGTGGCTGTGAGAGCCGCTGAGCGCGGCAGACGGGGTAGCCACGATATCAGTGCCGCCACCGCATCCGCTCGCTTCTCACCACTCACAAGCATTCCGCCGTAAAACAGCGCCTCCCGCGCTCCCGCTTTACCCTTCGCCGCACCTTTCAAACCCTCTACCAGCCACTTGAACGGTTTGTCCGCATAACGCTTCGCCTCCTTTGGCAACACCACAAACTCCACACTATCAAGTGGCAGAAGTCTCCCTACACGCTTCTTGCCGCTCATCACCTGAAGGTTCAGTGTCCCCGCAACAAGGTATTTGTATGCCGCCAACACATTCCTCGGAAATTTTGGTGTGTCAAAGAGCAACTCCCGCACCCACGCCTGCCCCTCTCTCAGCGTCACCTCGCGGCTCTTGGTCACCGCCATCCCGTGCAACTCCTCCACCCGCACAGTGCCGTCCTCAAGGAAGCAGCGACGGAACACATTGATTGCCGCCACCTTCTCCTTCTCACCCGCGTGGCTCTGCAAAAGCACCACCTCCTCATCCGAACGACTTGCCACCACAAGACGCACCACAATTTTCTCGCCTTCAGTGAAGACGCTTTTCTGCGGCGCAAGATATGCGTCAATCAGCCGGCTCCTCATCCATTCCTTACGGAGGCGCCTACGCAGAGCGAGCAGTTCTTTCTCCAACTGACGGGTGGGGGGACCAACCAACAGCAGCGCTTCAACCACCTTTAAGGCGCTGTCGGGATGCCCTGCCGCGCTCATCTCCTCCGCCCATCTCATCTTCGCACGATAAAACTTCACAACGCCTGCACGCTCATCCTTCGTTAAAACTACATCACCGCCCTGCTGGCTCATCGCTACCCCACACAGAAAAATCACAACCAGCAATATCCAGCGCATATCATCCCTCCGTAATCCCTGTTATGTCCTTTAGATTCACCACCCCGACAACCTGTCCTGTGTCATCCACTACCGGCAGTTCACCTATTTGGTGCTTTCTCATAATGGAGTGCGCTTCTGCAGCGAGAGCGCCTTTGCGGATGTGCTTTGGATTTTTGACCATCACATCGCCGATTTTGTCGCTACGGGGGTCGCCGCCCGCTTTGATGTAGCGCCGCAAATCGCCGTCAGTGAATATCCCCAGCAGCCGTTTTTTGTTATCCACCACCACCGCCGCACCCGCTCTCCCTTCCGTTATCGCCAGTATGGTCTCCTGAACTGTGGCGTCAGGAGACACCGTCGGGGCGCGCTTGCCCGTTCGCATCACCTCCTCAACACGCAGCGCCTTGCGCCCCAAAGAACCTGCAGGATGGAACGCCGCATACTGCTCCACACTGAACTCCCCACGACTCAACCGCAACTGCAGAACAGACAACGCCAGAGCATCGCCCAGCGCCAACATCGCCGCCGTAGATGCGCTCGGCGCAAGCCCCAACGGACACGCCTCCTCTATATGCCCCATCTCCAACACAACATCACTCACCTCCCCGAGCGGACTTTTTCTGTCCGCCGTTATCGCAACCACCACCGCACCCGCCCTCTTCACATACGGCACAAGCCGCACCAACTCCTCCGTCTCCCCACTGTTGGAAAGCGCTATCACCACATCACCATCCACCACCCGCCCCAAATCCCCGTGCAGCGCCTCCGCAGGATGCAGATAAAGTGACGGTGTCCCAGTTGATGCGAATGTCGCCGATATCTTCCGTCCTATAAGTCCCGCCTTGCCCATACCCGTCACCACAACCCTGCCGCTGCAGTTATGCACAAGCCTCACCGCACGCGCAAATTCCTCTCCTATCCACCCCACAACCCCAAGCACCGCCTCCCCTTCCGCCCTCACCACCTTCTTCCCATACTCTATCAACTTCCCATCATCCATCCTTCACCTCCGGCAGACCGAAAAGTCTCACAGCGTTGCGCGTTGTTACCCGTGCCACCTCATCATAAGAAACGCCGAATATCTCCGCCAGTTTGCGCCCCACAAACACCACATATGCGGGTTCACAGCGTTTGCCTCTGTGGGGCTCCGGCGCCAGAAACGGAGCGTCTGTCTCAAGCATCAAGTGCTCAAGCCCTATCCCAGCCGCTTTTTGGCGCAACTGCTCGGCGTTCTTAAAAGTTATGTTGCCCGCAAAGGAGATTTGAAATCCCAACTCCACAGCGCGTTTTGCGTTCTTCACACTGGACGCCCAGCAATGAAAAACGCCGCGCCTCTGCGGCGCACCCTCCGCCTCAAGTATCTTCAACACCTCTTTTGTTGCGTCGCGCGTGTGCAGAATCAGCGGCTTGTTTAAGCGTTTCGCCAACTTGATAAACTCGCGAAAAACGCGTTCCTGTGTTTGGCGCGGGCTCAAATTGCGATAGAAGTCCAGACCCACTTCGCCCACCGCCACAACCTTTGCGTCCTGCCCCAACTCCTCCAACTCCGCCAGAGCATCGTCATCTACCTTGTCCGCATCGTGCGGATGCACCCCAATTGCGGCATAAACACACTCGTATCTATGCGCCAACTCCACCGCCTTACGGCTTGACTCAACACTTGTGCCGATTGTTATCATATAAAAAACGCCCGCCTCACGCGCACGCCTCAACACCCCATCCAAATCTCCCTCAAACTGCGGAAAGTCAAGATGGCAATGCGTCTCCACCACCCACATCATATCTTCCCCATTGCGCAAAGCGCTATTATAGCACCCCGCTTTCCTGAATCAACAGTGGAAGGTTGCAACGCCGCCCCGTCCACCGCTTTCTTGATACCAGAACTGCTCCATTTCTGTCCTTTATACCGACAAAAGGGTGTGAAAATCAACGACGACGAAGAACCGAAATGGTAACAGCGGCAATAACGCCAA
>CAZPBO010000051.1:0-16281 GCA_964584815.1 uncultured Planctomycetota bacterium | reverse complement strand
CCCTCGTGCTCATAACCGCAATTTGTGCAACGCCATTTAACAGGAGTGTCGCTTTTGTAAAGTGTGCCCTTCTCAAGATGCTCTATGAGTTTTCTGTAACGCGCCTCGTGATAGCGCTCCGCAGCCGCGATGGACTCAAGGGTTTTCGCTATCCCCTCAAAGCCTTCCTCGCGTGCGACGGCGGCGAATTGCGGATACATTTTTGTGTGCTCATAGTTTTCGCCATCAGCGGCGGCTTTTAGGTTTTCAAGTGTCGTGCCGACTTTGCCTGCAGGATAGGTGGCGCTTATCTCAACATCGCCACCCTCAAGGAACTCAAACAGTCGCTCGGCGTGCTCCTTCTCCTGCTCCGCTGTGTTAAGAAAAATCGCCGCTATCGCCTGATGCCCCTCGCTTTTGGCTTTTGAGGCGAAGAAGGTGTAGCGGTTGCGCGCCTGACTCTCACCCACAAACGCCATCAGAATGTTCTTCTCTGTCCTTGTCCCCTTAATGCTCATACCTCCCTCCTTAAAATATTTGGCTTTAAGACCAAGACATTGTTCTGCGAACGGACACCAAGCCGCGCAGGAAAAGTCCTTGCGCGGATTGAACACAATCTCACCACAACCTTTACACCTAAGGCGGGGCTCATCTTTGAAAAACTCCAAAACCCGCCCACAGTTCGGACATTTTATTACGCAGATATCTTCAAACTTCCAAAAACGCCTGTCCTGACCGGGACATTTCATCAAAACTTCTCCAGACTGCCGTCAACGCCAACCCTGAAAACCTCAACTTTCTTTAACAAACCTGCTTTTGCCATCGCTTCTCTGACAAGGGCAAGCAGTTTTTCACAACAGGGTATTCCCACATGAGCCACCGCAACCGATGCGGGTCTGTCCTCACGAAATATTCTTATCAGTTTGTCCTTGTGCGCACCTGCATCGTCAAGGATAGGGCACAGCATAACAACGACCCTGTCTTTAGCGATTTCGGAATGGAAGTTTTGGCAGAGCGGTGCGACACAGTCAGCGCATACAAGCAAATTTGCGCCTTTAAGGAAGGAGGCGCCAGGAAGAATAAGCCCCAACTGTATCGGCCAGTTGGCAAGCGCGGTCTTCAAAGTCAGTGCACAATGGGGACAGGAAACTTCCGCAACCTCAACACGCTCCACCTTTATCGCATTGTGCGGACAGACCTTAAGACACGCCCCCACACCATCACACGCCGATTCGTTGACGACCCTCGCCTTTCCATCAATTATGGCAAGCACACCTTCAGGGCAGGCGCTGATGCACTTGCCACAACCATCGCACTTTTCTTCATCCACTTCAACACGCCAGCGGTAGGGCACAGCAAAACTCCTACAAGTGCAGGGGGAGTTTACTCGCCGTCTGCCGCCTTTCAAATCTTTTCCCTGTTCTTGCGCCCAAATCAAGACATCTGTCCAAATCTTTTTCTGTAGGGGCAAACTGCACACAAATAGGTTCTTCTGGTTCTGTTTTCATCTCTTTGCGGTGATTAGGAACGCGTTGTGGGTTGTGCCGCGGCGGGTGAGGCAGCCGTGAAAATCGCGCACACCCCAATCCACAGCCCAACCCAGAAAACTTGCTCTGTTACTTTGACCGCTTTGAACATGTGACTCCCTTCTATCTGTTTTGCGCAGGCGGGTTGAACTTGTGGATAGTTCCTTATCCAGCATAAAGAGCGCCTGCGGGCTTTCTTAACCCATCCTCTCGTTACGCCACAACCCGTGCAGGTTGCAGTATTCCCTCAGCGCAACAGGTTTTTCGCCTACAGAGCAAAACACCGCCTCGGGAGCCTCGCCCGGCTTAAGGTAACGACGATGAACCCCGTTTTCTGTCACAACCTCCACCATAACTATGTGGTGCTTCTCCTCCATCGGATGAGGAACGCTACCAACCTTTACTTTCAATCCGTGCTCTGTTTCCTCAGCGATAGGGAGGTGTTTTTCATAACCTGGGTCCTCTTTTGCTTCTGCAAGGAGAGTCATGGGTTTCCCGCAGCAGACAAGTTTGCCAACACCGCCAACGAGCACTTCCACTATATTTCCGCACACCTCGCAGCGGTAAATCTCATACCTTTTCGCCATTGCAATTCCTCCTAACTTTTGAGCGGTTTGTGGCATAGCCACCAGTCATAGCATTTGTAGCCTTCGCCTTTGAGGCGTTCTTGGGCAGTTTGTATGTCTTTGGGTGGTGGCAGGATGACATTGCTGCCTACCAGTTCGTTCTCGGGCCAGTTTGCGGGCATGGCGACACCGTGTTTGTCACTTATTGTAAGGGCTTTGACGACACGCAGAATCTCGTCCATGTTGCGTCCCAATTCGGGCGGATAATAGATGATTGTGCGCACGATTCCTTTTGGGTCAATCACAAAAACAGCCCGCACGGTGCTTGTGCCCTTGGCAGGATGGATAAGACCCAACCGCTTCGCCACACGACCTGTGTCGTCGGCTATCACGGGAAATTCTATCTCCACATCAAGTTTGTCCTTTATCCACTCAATCCACTTAATATGAGAGAAGACCTGGTCTATGGAGAGCCCAATCAACTCGCAGTTGAGGTTCTTAAACTGTTCGTATCGTTTCTGGAAAGCAACGAATTCTGTCGTGCAGACGGGTGTGAAGTCAGCAGGATGGGAGAAGAACACAAGCCATTTACCCGCATAGTCATCGGGAACAGTCTTTTTACCGTGTGTTGTCTGAACCGTCATTTTGGGAAAAGCCTCGCCAAGAAGCGGAATTGTCATTTCCATAATTGCTCCTCCAAACAGGCATTAGAACTACATCGTTATAATTGAAACACTATAACAACTATTGTCAACGGTTTTCTTTGATTGTTGATAAATCCCTGCTATCCGCAGTAATACGACCAGTCGTGTATGCCCCTAACCACAGTGTCTTGGGAGAGAGAGACGAGCAGTAGGCGAGCCGATTTTGTGTTTGTCAGGACGGGCACATTGAGGTCAACTGCTGTTCGGCGCCAGCCGTAACCCCATTCAAGCGCCTCTTCTGATGCGTCGCGACTTATCTGAATCATCACATCTATGTCTCCGCGCAGGATAGCGTCCCTTAAATCGGCATAATCTAGGCGCTCAACGCGGCAGCCGTGATAGCGCAGGAAAGCCCAGAACGGTTCTGGCGCGTAAATTTTTAAGCGTCTTGTTCGGATGAGTGTCTCAACCGGCTCAATGAATCTGAACCTTTCGCGTTCATTGACCACATCAAGGAAGACGCCACGGATTTCAACGGGGAAGCCTGTGGCGCAGAGTGCTTTCAGGAACGCCTCCTCTGCCGTCTCGCCGATGCAGGCTACCTCGCCTGTTGAGCGCATCTCAACGCCGACAATGGGGTCAGCGCCTTTGAGACGCTCAAACGAGAACTGTGGAACCTTGACGGCTACATGTTCCACCTCAAGTTTACGGGTGCGCTCAAGTGGTCTGCCAAGCAACGCATCGGTTGCCACAGCCGCGAAGTTGCGACCGTAAACCTTGCTCACAAACGGAAATGTGCGTGAGGAACGAAGGTTCAACTCAATTATCTTTATTCGGTTCTCTTTGGCGAGGAACTGGATATTGAAGGGACCGCAGATATGGAGTTGCCGCGCTACTTGCTGTGCTATCCGCTTTATCCGCCGCTGCGTCTCAACCCAGATTCTCTGTGCAGGCAGCAGCAGTGTCGCATCGCCTGAATGAACGCCTGCGTCCTCAACATGCTCTGTTATCGCGTAGAGTTTCACTTCGCCTTCTGCGGCTATGCCATCAAATTCTATCTCTTTGGCGTTTTCAATAAATTTTGAGACGACAACCGGATGTTCAGGCGAGCAGTCGGCAGCCTGAGTCAGGGCAGCCAGCAACTGTCGTTCGTTATAGACCACGCGCATTGCCGCGCCGCTCAGCACATATGATGGGCGCACAAGCAGCGGATATCCCACCCGCGCGGCAAATCTTAACGCCGCATCCACGCTGTCCGCCGACACCCATTCAGGCTGCTCAACACCCAACTCATCCAGCAGCGAGGAGAATTTGTTTCTGTCTTCGGCACGGTCTATGGACTGTGGACTTGTTCCGAGAATCTGCACCCCGCGCCGTGCAAGTGGCAAAGCAAGCGAGTTGGGCGTCTGCCCTCCCATACTGACCACAACACCGCGTGGTTTCTCGTGCTCCCATATGTCTAGCACGCGCTCAAGCGTCAACTCATCAAAATAGAGCGCGTCACATTCATCATAGTCGGTGGAGACGGTCTCAGGATTGCAGTTAAGCATTATAGCGCGGTATTTGAGTTGGCGCAGTCGCCGCACGCACTGAACACAGCACCAGTCAAACTCAATGGAAGAGCCGATGCGGTAAGGACCTGAGCCCAAAACGAGAACGGAGCGCTTTTTCTGGCGTCGTGCGGGCGGTATGTCGCTTTCTGCGGCGTTGTATGTGAGGTAGAGGTAGTTGGTTTTTGCGGGATACTCGGCGGCGAGGGTGTCTATGCGCTTCACCACAGGACGGATGCGCCATTTTTGGCGCAACGCCCGCACATCCTCCTCCGTCCTCCCTGTAGCGGCGGCAACCTGGGCGTCTGAGAAACCCAATCGCTTGGCGAAAAGCAGCAACCCCCGTGTTAGAGGCTCACCAGCAAGACGGTGTTCGGTGTCCACAATCCGCTTTATCCTTTCAAGGAAATGGGGAGATATTCCTGTCAACTGAAAGATTTTGTGGATGGAGTAGCCGCGTCGTAGTGCCGCCGCCACAGCGAACACCCTCTGCGGCGTTGGCTCCGACAGCGCAGCATCCAAATCCTCAAATGCTCTGTTGCCCTCAAGCCCATAACGGCTTATCTCGCTCATCCGCAGCGCTTTCTGCAATGCCTCCTCAAAGACGCGCCCTATCGCCATCACCTCCCCCACCGACTTCATCTCCGTTCCTATCCGCTCATCCACATAGGCAAACTTGTTAAGGTCCCAGCGTGGCACCTTCACGACCACATAGTCCAGTGCCGGCTCAAAAAGCGCACAGGTCACACCTGTTATGCGGTTTTTCAACTCAAGCAGACTGCGCCCCAGCGCAAGGTGTGCCGCAATGTAAGCGATTGGATATCCTGTGGCTTTGGACGCAAGAGCGCTGGAGCGAGAAAGCCGTGCATTCACCTCTATCACATAGAACTTGCTTCCGTCGTGGCTTAAGGCGAACTGGACATTGCATTCTCCCACAACACCCAGTCCGCGCACCACCTTTATCGCCGCCTCGCGTAGAGCGTGGTATTCGTCGTTTGTCAGCGTCTGGCTCGGCGCCACAACTATTGACTCCCCCGTATGGATACCCATCGGGTCAAAATTCTCCATATTGCAGATGCAGATACAGTTGTCATACGCATCGCGCATCACCTCGTATTCCACCTCGCGCCATTTCGCAAGATACGGCTCAATCAGCGCTTGTGGGGCTGCCCGCAGCGCCTCCGTCAGCAACTTGCGCAGGCTCCCCTCATCGCGCGCTACACCGCTGCCACGCCCGCCCAAAGCAAACGCCATCCGCACCATCACCGGATACCCAATACTGCCCGCCACAGAAACCCCATCCTCAACATCCCTCACCGTCTCGCCCGGCGGGGTCGGCACGCCCCATTGATGCAGGCGACCCGCAAAACGCGCTCTGTCCTCTGTGTCCTTTATCGCCTTTATCGGCGTCCCCAAAACCTCAACACCATAACGCCAAAGAACACCTGCTTCCTCCAAAGCAACCGCGCAGTTCAGCGCCGTCTGCCCACCAAACGAACACGCTATCCCGTCAGGACGCTCCTTCTTTATCACCTCCTCCACAAAGTGCGGCTCAACAGGAAGAAAATATACCCTGTCCGCAAAGTCCACATCCGTCTGCACCGTCGCTATGTTGGGGTTGACAAGCACCACCTCCAACCCCTCTTCCTTGAACGCCTTTATCGCCTGAGAGCCTGAATAGTCAAACTCACCTGCTTCACCGATTTTCAACGCGCCGCTGCCCAAAAGCAGCACCTTCCTCAAACCAGCGCCTCCAAGAAGGTGTCAAACAGATAAGCCGCATCCGTAGGTCCAGGACGCGCCTCAGGATGGAACTGCACCCCAAACGCCCGCAGACCATCAGCCGCCACACCCTCAACCGTCCCATCATTGGCGTTTCTGTGCGTCACCTCCCAACCAGACGGCAGACTCCCCCCATCCACAGCAAATCCGTGGTTCTGACTCGTCACAAAACCCCTCCCTGTGCGCAAATCCTCCACCGGCTGGTTGGAAGAGCGATGCCCGTAACGCAGTTTGTATGTCCTCGCACCCGCCGCAAGCCCAAGAATCTGATTCCCAAGACATATCCCAAACACCGCTACACCGCGCCGCAACAACTCCCTCACCTGCTCTATCAGCCGCTCAGCCTTTGCGGGATCCCCAGGTCCGTTGCTCAACAAAACACCATCCACATCGTCAACGCACCTTAAAATGTCCTCACCATACGGCAGCGTCAAAACTGTGACCTCCCGCTCAAGAAGGCTGCGCAGAATTGATGCTTTGCAGCCGCAGTCAACAACAAGAACCCGCCTTTTGCCACTCCCAAACCGCCGTCTCCCCAGCCAGACCACATCCCTTAAAACATCCCGCGCGTTCGGGTCATCCCACTCCGGAACATCCCCGTTCACCACAATCCGCCCCAACATCGTGCCACACTCCCGCAGGCGCTTCGTCAACGCGCGGGTGTCCACCCCGCATAACGCCACAACCCCTTCCTGACACAACCAATCCACAAGCCGCCGCTCCATCTCAGGATGCCCAACACCCTCCCACAATTCCTGCACAACAATACCACGAACCTGCGCACGGTAAGACTCCAGACCCAAAGGTAGACCCCACCTATCCCTGCCAGACACAGGAACCCCATAATTGCCTATCATCGGCTGCGTAAACACCAGTATCTGCCCGTAATAGGACGGGTCGCTTATCGCTTCAGGATAACCCACCATAGATGTGTTGAAAACAACCTCCCCGGAGACGGAGCGCAGCGCCCCCTTCGCCTCTCCATACAACTTTGTGCCATCCGCCAACTCAAGAAACGCCTTCATAACTCTTTCCTGCAAAATTTTGCTTCCTTAATTCTGTTTTATCCCAGTCGGGTCAAGCAAAAACTGAAACGGTGCGCAAAATTTTTCGCCACTTTTGCATAATAATGCTTGACACCTCCATCGCCACTGATTATATAACCGTCAGGCTTTTTTCGGAAGTCTTTGTGGTGTTTGTTTCTGTCTGGAACATACTGCATCGTCACCGACGAAGGCGCTAACGCGCCTACCACTATCATTCCATCTTTTCCTGCTCACCTTTCCCTTGTAAGTCATTAATTTTGGAGGATTTGTGATGGTAGTTTCCTGTTCTATCAAAGCGGCTGAAGTTCTGGAGCGGCTCTCCAAACACATTCTTGTGGACGGTTTCCCCATAGTGGTGGACTTAAAAGGCAGTGAAGGGGTCTGGTTGAAAGATGCGGCAACAGGAAAACTTTTTCTGGACTGCTACAGTTACTTTGCCTCGCTGCCGCTTGGGCACAACCACCCCGCAGTGCTGGAGGAGGGTTTCAAAGAGCGCCTTCTTGAGGCGGCGCTTGCCAACCCCGCCAACTCTGATGTCTACACAACGCTTCTTGCCGAATCGGTGGATGTTTTTGCCCGAATTGCATCTCCGCGCGGATTTAAGCATCTCTTCTTCGTTGCTGGCGGTGCCGTAGCGGTGGAAAACGCCCTCAAATGCGCCTTTGACTGGAAGTCCAAAAAGAACGCCACTCTCGGAAAACCACCTGCAGACAAGGTGGTCTACTTTGATGAGGCGTTTCACGGCAGAACAGGTTACGCCCTTTCCTGCACACACATTAGCGGCGCAAAGATTGACCTGTTCCCACGGCTTCAATGGCTTATGCTGCCGAACCCCAAACTCACATTCCCCGTTACGGAGGAAGTTGAGGCAGATGTCGCGGCGAAAGAAGCAGAGGTTCTGGCAACCCTTGAAAACGCGTTGAAGGAGGAAGGATGGCGTTATGCGGCGATAATAATTGAGCCGATACAGGGAGAGGGAGGCGACAACCATTTCCGTGGCGAATTTCTGGCGGGACTCAGGAGTTTGGCTGACCGTTATGATGTGATGCTCGTGTTTGACGAGGTTCAGACAGGTTGTGGGACGACAGGTAAGTTTTGGTGTTGGCAGCATTTCGGCGTCGCGCCCGACATAATCGTCTTCGGCAAAAAGAGTCAGGTCTGCGGCATAATAGCCACAGAACGCGTGGACGAGGTGGAGGAAAATGTCTTCACGGTTTCGGGGAGGATAAACTCAACCTGGGGCGGGAACCTTGTGGATTTTGTGCGCGGGGCGCGTTATCTTGAGGTGATATCAGAGGAAGGTCTGGTCGCAAACGCATCTGATGTGGGCATATACTTTCTTGCCTCACTGCAGGATTGGGCAGAGAAACAGAACGGTCTGATAACCAATGTGCGTGGACGGGGATTGATGCTCGCTTTTGATACACCAAGCGCTGACTTCCGTGCAAAACTCTGGAAAGCCGCTTTTGACGCAGGTCTTCTCTGCCTACCCTTACGCGATAAGTCCATACGCTTCAGACCGCCACTTATCTTCTCCAACGACAATGTTGACACCGTTATTGAAACACTTGATGAGGCGATAAAGAAGGTCAAATAGGAGGATTTGTGATGGGAGAATATGTGAAGGTTGCAAGTTATGAAGGAAAGGTTGGTGAAGTTAAGCGGGTTCTTCTGCTCTATTCGGGCGGACTGGACTCATCCTGTATGATACCCTGGTTGAAGGAGAACTACGGCTGTGAGGTGGTGACTCTGACGGTGAATCTTGGTCAGATGGCTGACGATTTGGATGTGGTGCGGGAGCGTGCGTTGCGTCTTGGCGCAGAGGATGCGCTGGTGGTGGATGCGACGGAGCGGTTTTACAGCGATTGTGTCACCAAAGCGATACTCGCCAACGCCTGCTACAACGGTTATTACCTGTCCACGCCGCTTGGGCGGGTGGTAACATCTGATGTGGCGGTGGAGAAGGCGCACGAAGTGGGAGCGGATGCCATCGGACACGGCTGCACAGGTAAGGGAAACGACCAAGTCCGTTTTGATATGGGAATACTCTCTTTGTGGCCGGAAGCAAAAATTGTGGCGCCTGTGCGGGAATGGGGAATGGGTCGCAGCGAGGAACTGGAGTTCGCCAAGAAACACAATATTGATGTCTCGGTGGTGAAACGCTCGCCTTATTCCCACGACGACAATTTATGGGGAGTGACAAGCGAGGGCAGGGAAATAGAGGATGCGGCGGAGGTTCCACGCCTTGAGGAAGCCTTATGCGTCTGCAGCACCCCCCAAAACGCACCCGATGAGCCTGTCCGTCTGGATGTGGAGTTTGAGCGGGGTTTACCTGTAGGACTCAACGGGGAACGGATGGGTGGTGTTGAGTTGGTGCGGAAGTTGAACCGCATAGGAGCGCTGCACGGAGTTGGTGTGGCGGTGGTGCACGAGGACAGGATAGTGGGTTTGAAGGTGAGAGGGGTGTATGAGTCGCCGGCGGCGCATATTCTGATAACAGCGCACAAAGCGCTTGAGACGCTGGTGATGACAAAGGAGCAGTTGCTGCTGAAGCGGCGTCTGGAGCCGCTATGGGTGCGTTTTGTGTATGATGGGCTGTGGTATGAACCCGCACGCGCGGATTTGGACGCCCTCTTTGAAAGCGCAAATCGCTTCGTCACAGGAAGTGTCACCGTGGAACTCTATAAGGGGAATTGTGTTGCATTGGCTGTGCGCAGTCAGTATTCATTGCTTGATGCGCGTCTGGCGACATTTGAGGCTGAGTCGTGGTTCAACCATAAAGCGAGCGCTCCGTTCATTGAACTTTACAGTCTTCAGATGCGCCGAATAGCGCAACTGCACCGTCATTTGGAGGGGAAGTGATGCCGCGGATGTGGGACGCAGGCGACAGTCCGCTTATGCCGCAGATTGAAGAGTTCACTGTTGACACCGACCGCGAGGTGGATGTGGAGTTTCTGCGTTACGATGCCGCTGCCACACGCGCACACGCCGAAATGCTCCACAAACTCGGCTTCCTCTCCGCTGACGAAATGGCAACGCTCAACCACGCCTTTGACCAACTGGACTACCTCATCAAACGCGGCGACCTCAAAATCGGCGAGCACGATGAGGATTGCCACTCAACAATTGAGAACTTCCTTGTGCGAAATGCGGGCGAAGTGGGAATGAAGGTGCATCTTTTCCGCAGCCGCAACGAGCAGATACTCAACGCGGTGCGGATGTTCTGTCGCGAACATCTGGCAAAAATCGCCGCGTCAGCATCTACCCTGGCGCAAACCTTCAAAAATCTGGCTCGCCGTTATGAGAAAACGCCACTGCCTGGCTACACACACACCCAGCGCGCTATGCCCACAACGCTTGGGCTTTGGTTGGGCTCGTTCGCGGAGATGCTGCAGGACGATGTTGAGTTTCTGGAGTTTGTGATGAGGCGGCTTGACAGATGCCCGCTGGGAACAGGTGCAGGTTTCGGCGCACCTGGTCCCGTTGACCGCCAATTCCTGGCACAGAAACTCGGCTATTCTGCGATAGAGGAAAACGCTTTGGCGTGCCAGTCGGGACGCCCCAAGGAGACGCAACTTGTTCTGGCGGCGCTGGCGCAAACCGCCGCCACCTGCGCAAAGTTCGCCAACGACGCCCTCCTCTTCGCCTGCGAAGAGTTCGGCTTTCTGACCCTTGATGACCGCTTCACCACAGGCTCAAGTATGCTGCCGAACAAGCGCAATTATGATGTGTTTGAGATGGTGAGGGCGAAATCCGCGCGGGTGGAGGCGATGCTGGTGGAGGTGATGCTGCTTGGGCGTGGGTTGATAAGCGGTTATCACCGCGATTTTCAGTTTCTTAAGGAGCCGCTTGTGCGGGCTGTGCGTGATGTGGAAGCGACCCTTGAAGTTCTGCAACTGTGCGTTCCACAAATACATTTCAACGAAGAGCGTCTGAAGGCGGTTTGCGAGGACGAGAACATGCAGGCGGTGCATAAGGCGGTGGAGTTGGCAACGCGAGAAGGGATTCCCTACCGCCGCGCATATTTCACCATCAAACAGCAACTACGCCGAAAACCCAAACCTGAAGCAAAAGAATGAGACCACGCGTATTTTTGTGAATCTGATGCTCATTCTTTTGCGTCTCCTTCGGATTCGGGCAACTCTGCCGCATCCGATGAAGGCTGCTCCGGCTGTTCTGCAGGAGCAGCAGCGCTTTCCGCCTCCGCTTTCGGTGTTGAGGTCTCTGTGTCGGGCAACTCGGGCTGCTCACCTGCGGACTCCGTTTGTGAGGATTGGGTATCTGCCGCTTCAGCGGACGGCGTGGCGGTTTCGGGCTCCGCTGCCGTTTCAGCAGACGCGGTCGCCTGGGCGGACTCTGACTCTTCCTCATCAAGACCGAGGGCGGCGCGGATTTTCGCCGCCTCCTCCTTCGGCAGCACCCGCCGCAGCGTCAACCCTATCCGCCGCTCTATCGGGTCAAGTCTTATCACACGCACCTCAACAAAATCGCCCTCGTGCAGCACCTGATGTATGTTTTGTCCGCGTTCGGCAAACTCGCTTATGTGTATCAGACCCTCAAGGTCGCGTTCCAACTCCACAAAAGCGCCGTAGTTAGTCACCGCCGTCACACGACCCATACAGATTGTCCCGCGCTGGTAACGCTGCGGTATCTTCCGCTCCCACGGGTCTTCTGTCAACTGCTTCAGACCCAGACTTATGCGACATTTCTCCACATCCACCATCAGAACCTTAGCCTTTATCTTCTGCCCAGGTTTGAGTATCTCTTCGGGATTTGTCACCCGTTTCGTCCACGACATATCAGAAACATGGAGCAAGCCGTCCACGCCTTCCTCTATCTGCACAAACGCACCGTATGAAGTAACCGATTTTACGGTGCCCTCCACCACGCTGCCCACAGGATATTTCTCCGCCACTTTAAGCCAGGGGTTCTCCTGCGCCTGCTTCATACCAAGTGCTATCTCTTCTTTTTCCTTGTCTATGTCAAGGATGACCACATCCACCTCATCGCCGATATGAACCAACTCTGATGGATGGTTTATCCGTTTTGTCCACGACATTTCCGAGATATGGACAAGTCCTTCAATGCCGTCCTCAAGCCGCACAAAGACGCCGTATGGCAGAATATTGACGACCCTGCCCTTCACCTTAGCACCGATGGGATATTTCTCCTCTATATTCACCCACGGGTTTTCGGTCTTCTGCTTGAGTCCCAGACTTATGCGCTCCTTTTCGCGGTCAATCTTTAAGACCATAACATCAATCTCATCGCCGATAGCGACCACTTCCGACGGATGGGAAATGCGGCTCCACGACATATCGGTTATGTGCAGCAACCCGTCAATGCCGCCCAAGTCAACAAACGCCCCGAAATCTGTGATGTTCTTCACAACACCTTTGACAACCTGCCCTTCCTGCAATTGCGTAAGCAGCACCTGTTTCTTCTTCTCGCGCTCCTCTTCTTCCAGTTTTCTGCGGCTGACGACGATGTTCATATGTTCGCGGTCAATTTTGATGATTTTCACATCAAATTCCTGCCCGATATATTCGGCGATATCGGGTGCACGGCGAATGCCCACCTGGCTTGCCGGCAAAAAGACCGGCACGCCGATATCCACCAGCAAACCGCCTTTGATTTTGCGCAGCACACGGCAGCGGACGATGTCCCCTTCCTGATGTGTGGTCAAGATGCGCTCCCAGGCGCGTATACGGTCGGCGCGTCTCTTGTTTATCGCCACCATCCCGTATTCGTCCTCTATTGACTCTATGAATACCTCCACCTCGTCGCCGACCTTCACTTCGGGAGGGTCGCCAAACTGCTCTATCGGCACTATGCCCTCCGCCTTGTAGCCTATGCTCACCACAACATCGTAGTCGGTCACCTCAACGACGCGTCCCTTCACAATCGTTCCCGGCTCAAAAGCACGCAGTGTCTGTTCATACTCCGCTTCTAGGTCGTCAATTCCGTCCCGCTTCAGCATCTCTTCCACCACGCGTTCCAACTCCTCCTCGCTCACTCGGAACTGCTCCATCACCTTCTTGCGTTTTTTTACTTTGATGCTCATAAAGGCTGCTTCCTCCAAAGTATTTTTTGCGCATTGTTTTTGCCAAACGGCAACGCGCCGACTCTAAGCGCTTGCCGAAATCGGCGCACACGCCTTTTATATCTTCTACGCCAACCCTTATAGGTTTGCCGTAGTATATACGAATGGGCAAGAAAAATCTCGGCAATTTAGTGTTTCGGCGCCAAGCGCAAAACGCACCCTCTATTACCGCCGGCACAACCGCCACTCCAAGACGCGCCGCTATCAGAAAACCCCCAGGCTTTATCTGCCCCACCTTTCCGTCGCGGGTGCGGGTGCCTTCAGGAAAGAGCAGGACGCATTCGCCGTTTTTGAGAAAGCGCATGGTCTTTCTGAGCGCGGAGAGGTCGGCGGCATCGCGCTCTATCTCAAAGGCGCCGTATGCGCGAATAAGCGCCGCAAAAAGCGGGTTGCGGAAAAGGCTCGCCCGCGCCATATATCGCACAGGATGCGGGCAGGTGAACCCCACTATTATCGGGTCAAGGAAGGACTGATGGTTGCAGGCGACGATGAATGGGGGGCGGGGGATATTGCGCGCGCCATACCGCCTTATCCGATAGAAAACCGCAAACAAAAACCACGCCACAAATTGGCTGAAACGGTAAAGAAGCAGACGAAAAAACCGCCTCACCGTCTGCTCCTTATCACAGCAAGCATTTTCGCCACGACCTGTTGGGGTGTGAGGTTTGTGGAGTCAATGTAGACGGCATCGGGGACGCGCTTTAGGGGCGCGTGCTTTCTTGTGGTATCGGCTTTGTCGCGGCGAAGAACTGCCTGAAGCACCTCCTCAAATGTGGCGTCAACGCCCTGTTTTGTTAAGTCTTTCAGTCTGCGGCGAGCGCGTTCTTCCGCCGCCGCGTCCAGATAAAACTTGAACTCGGCATCCGCAAACACCACAGAAGTCATATCGCGCCCCTCAACCACCACATTCTTCCCACTCGCCATCCTCCGTTCCCAACCCGCTATCACCTCACGCACACCACACATATCCGCTATTCGCCTCACATTTTCTGTCACATCAGGTCTTCTTATATCCTCTGTGCGGTCGCGCCCGTCTATAAAAAGCCTCCCATCCCGAAACTCAATCGTGAGGCGCTTCGCCAGCGCTGCCACTGCCGCCTCATCGTCCAAATCCACCCCCGCCTCAAAACAGGCAAGTGTAAGACCGCGGAACAGAGCGCCTGTGTCCAGAAACTGCCAGTCAGGACCGAGTTTTTGGGCAAGCAGGCGGGCGATTGTAGATTTGCCCGCCCCTGCCGGTCCGTCAATCGCCACCACCGCCACCTTCCGTCTCCTCAACACCAAAATACCGCGCCAGCGTCTTGCGGTAACTCCCCAATGTGCATATCACAGGAGAGACTCTCAGCCCTGTCAGGCGCTCCACTTCCTCAATCGCCTCCTCATCAAGCGGATTGACCATAGCGACGGTGATGGTGTCGGCGGAGCGTGTCAGTGGCACAAGTTCGTAGTTTGTCATAACGGAGATGGGCAGAGATTCGCGAACACCGCGGTCAACATACTGGCATTTGGCGGTGGAGAAGGGCAGTTTTGTCTCTTTTGCGAGTGCGGCGCCGATGGCACGGTCGCTCGCTATCTCGGCGTCCACAACCGCAGCCACAAGCGATTTACCGTTCTTGCGTTGCGACGCCGTCACTCCACGCAGAGTGGTGGGGTCAAGCAGCCCCGCCCGCAGCAGCACCTGCGCCAGTTTCGCGTCGCATTCAAGTTCGGCGTGACGACGCAGCGCCGAACGCGCCGTCTCGCGCATATCAAACACCGCGCTCCTTATCTGGCGCGCCACAGAACGCTCAAATTTCTCGCCCTCCTCCGCCAGAACCTCCGCAAAACAGACATCGCACAGCAGCCTGCCCCAGTGGATGTGTATCACATCCGCCACCCGCAGCGTCTCCCCACACTTTGAGCAAACCCGCCCATCAAGTGCGAGTATCTCCGCTATGGGGACTATCAAGGTGGCGCCGCAGTGGGGGCACCTCCCCGAACGAGACGCGTGCTCACGCGTCACCCTTATCGTTCCACCACAATTTGTGCACCTTATTCTGACCATTTCAGCACCGGCTCAACACCTGCCGCTTTGAGGGTCTCGCGCACTATCTTGTTTGTCAATTCAGGGTTGTCGCGCAAGGTTTGTGCCGCCGCGTCGCGACCCTGCCCAAGCCTTTCCCCACCATAAGAGTACCACGCCCCTGACCGCTCCACGACCCCGAAAGTCACGGCAGTATCCAGCACATCCGCCGCGCGGTTTATACCCTTCCCATAGATTATCTCAAATTCCGCTTCGCGAAACGGCGGCGCCAGTTTGTTCTTCGTCACCCGCGCACGAACATGCGCACCCACTATCCGCCCGTTCGCCCCTTTTATCTTGTTCAGTGTCCTCACATCCACCCGCACCGAAGAGTAAAACTTGAGCGCACGCCCCCCAGGAGTCACCTCAGGACTGCCGAACATCACCCCCACTTTCTCGCGCAGTTGGTTGATGAAGACGACACAGGCGCGTTTTTTGGCTATCGTTCCCGCCAACTTCCGCAGAGCCTGCGACATAAGGCGCGCCTGCAGCCCCACATACTGCTCCCCAAACGACCCTTCAAGTTCGCTTTTCGGCACAAGCGCCGCCACCGAATCCACCACCACCAAATCCACCTCCCCCGTCGCCACAAGCGCTTCCGATATCTCCAGCGCCTGCTCCGCATAATCGGGTTGCGACAAAAGCAGATTCTCCACCTGCACACCCAAACGCTTGGCATAGCCAACATCCAGAGCGTGTTCTGCGTCTATGAAAGCGGCAACCCCACCCAACTTATGCACATTCGCCACAATGTGAAGCGCAAGAGTCGTCTTGCCTGACCCTTCAGGTCCATACATCTCCACAACCCGACCACGCGGAAACCCGCCTATCCCCAACGCTATGTCCAGCGCCAGAGAACCCGACGGTATCACAGGAACTGCACGCTTCTCCTCCGCACCCAGCCTCATTATCGCCTCCTGCCCCATCCTCTTGCGAATATATGCCACCACCTCATCAAGATTCTTCCCTCGCTCCTTCTTCATCCCTTTCTCCTTTCTGGTCTTGCCCGATTTTAACCGCTCA
>CAZPBO010000050.1:0-16785 GCA_964584815.1 uncultured Planctomycetota bacterium | reverse complement strand
CCCCGCGTTAAAACTCAAGGCTCCCCTGATGGATGTTGAGTCTTGATGCGGCTTAAGTCCGTATCAAGACTCGTCTAACGATTTGACAGCGTCCGACCCCAAAAAAGGAGCCCTGCGTTCCAGCACAGGGTCTGACCACTCCTCTCATCGCATCCCGAAACTCGGACCTGATAAAAACGCCTATCTTGTCTCTCAGAAGACCTTGTGTTATAATTTGCCCCAGAACAAAATTGCTACAAGGCGGTTTTTTGATGTTCTAATTGGGAGAGGAAAGTGTCTCTGAAACAACGGATATTTCTTTTGCTTGAATCATCTACGGCAGAAACACGCGCTGCAAAGGTCGTTCGTTCCTTCATCATGATTCTGATTGTTGCAAATGTTGTGATGGTTGCTCTTGAAACAGTTAAAGACATTCAAGTTCATCTCCGAACATTTTTTCGGTGGTTTGAAATAGTGTCTGTTGGGGTGTTCACAATAGAGTATCTGTTACGGATTTGGGTTTGCACGGCAAGTGAGGCATATAAAGGCGCCCTGAAAGGGCGGATAAAATACTTTTTTTCTCCGTTTGCTGTAGTGGACCTCGTGGCAATCCTTCCTTTTTACATCCCTACTCTTGTTGCGATTGACCTGCGATTTATACGAGCCTTGCGGTTGCTGAGACTGTTGCGCATATTCAAGTTAGGACGGTATTCTCGTGCGGCGCGCATCCTTTGGAACGTGTTGAAAGAGAAGAAAGAAGAGTTAGGGGTCACATTTTCGGTTGTTTTTATCCTTCTTGTGGTTGCGTCAGGCGTCGTATATTTTGCTGAAAGGGAAACGCAACCACAGGTTTTCTCAAGCATTCCTGCGGCGATGTGGTGGGCGGTAGTTACCCTAACTACAGTGGGTTACGGGGATGTTTACCCCGTAACCACGCTGGGAAGAATCTTTGCATCTGTAATTGCACTTCTCGGTGTTGGTTTCTTCGCACTCCCAGCGGGTATCTTGGCTTCTGGTCTTCTTGAGCAATCGCGCAGGCAAAGAGGAAGAGAAATTACGCGATGCCCTCACTGTGGCAAGGAGATTTCACAAGGGGAATGAGAACAGAACACCATATGGCAACGGTTCTTACAGGTTGGGTGGAAATGGTTAAGGTTAAAAAGAAAGAGTGGGCGTGATTAGTCACGCCCACTCTACTTTTCAGGTCGGTTGCTTTCAAGTTCCGTCAGCCAATGATTGAAAAGCCGCAAAAAGCCAGACATCCCTCAAAGTAGTCCGGCTAACGGCTCCTTAGAAAGGAGGTGATCCAGCCGCACCTTCCGGTACGGCTACCTTGTTACGACTTACTCCCCATCATCGGAGACACCTTCGGCGCCTCTCTCCGGGAAACCCGGTTGAGCCAGCGACTTCGGGTGCCCCCGACTTTGGTGAGTTGACGGGCGGTGTGTACAAGGCCCAGGAACATATTCACCGCGGCGTTCTGATCCGCGATTACTAGCGATTCCGCCTTCACGCAGGCGGGTTGCAGCCTGCGATCCGAACTGGGGCAGGGTTTTTGGGATTTGCTCCCCCTCGCGGGTTCGCGTCCCTTTGTCCCTGCCATTGTAGCGCGTTTGCAGCCCCGGGCGTAAGGGCCATGACGACTTGACGTCGTCCCCACCTTCCTCCCGCTTAACGCGGGCAGTCCCCTTAGAGTGCCCGGCATTACCCGCTGGCAACTAAGGGTAGGGGTTTCGCTCGTTATGGGACTTAACCCAACATCTCACGACACGAGCTGACGACAGCCATGCAACACCTGTGCCGGCTCCGGACTGGATACCGGTGGCAACCCCTTTCAGGGCGCTACTTCCGGCATGTCAAGCCCGGGTAAGGTTCTTCGCGTTGCTTCGAATTAAGCAACACGCTCCACCGCTTGTGTGGGCCCCCGTCAATTCCTTTGAGTTTCAGCCTTGCGACCGTACTCCCCAGGCAGCCCACTTAACGCTTTCGCTGCGGCACGGAGGTCATTGGCAACCCCCGCACCTAGTGGGCACCGTTTACAGCCGGGACTACCCGGGTATCTAATCCGGTTCGCTCCCCCGGCTTTCGTCCCTCAGCGTCAGGTGCAGGCCAGCCAGTCGCCTTCGCCACCGGCGTTCTTCCCGATATCAACGCATTTCACCGCTACACCGGGAATTCCACTGGCCCCTCCTGCCCTCCAGCCCCGTAGTATCGGCCGCAATTCTACGGTTGGACCGCAGGCTTTCACGACCGACTTACGGGACCGCCTACGGACGTTTTAAGCCCAGTGACTCCGCGCAACGCTCGCCACCCACGTCTTACCGCGGCTGCTGGCACGTGGTTAGCCGTGGCTTCCTCTGGGGTTGAAGTCAACCAGACGGGCTATTCACCCATCTGGATTTCGCAGCCCCTGACAGCGGTTTACGACCCGAAGGCCTTCTTCCCGCACGCGGCGTCGCTCGGTCACGCTTGCGCGCATTGCCGAAGATTCTCGACTGCTGCCTCCCGTAGGAGTCCGGGCAGTGTCTCAGTCCCGGTGTGGGCGACCACCCTCTCAGGCCGCCTACCCGTCTTAGGCTTGGTGGGCTTTTACCCCACCAACTACCTGATGGGACATACCCCCCTCCTCAGGCGAAAGCGAACAGTTACCCATTCGCTATCCTTTACTCACAAGGAGATGCCTCCTCGTGAGCCTATCGGGTATTACCCTCGGTTTCCCAAGGCTATCCCCGTCCTGAGGGTAGGTTAGGTATGCATTACTCACCCGTTCGCCGGTTTCCACCCCCGAAGGGGCTTCGTCCCTCGACTTGCATGCCTAATCCACGCCGCCAGCGTTCGCGCTGAGCCAGGATCAAACCCTTCAGTTTGATACCTCAACCCTTTGCGCCGTGTTCAGAAACACGCACGCAAAAGGCAGCATGTCGCAAGTCTTTTGACGGAACTCTTACGCAACCGACCTGTCAAGGTGCCTTGGCAATAAAGATAATAGCGCTACAGACGGCGTTGTCAAGTCACAAGAGAAAAAATTTTGGGGGTAGCGGTGGAAAACCGCCACCCCCTGGTGAAGTCAGAGTTAGGGTTAGAACCATGCGGCTTGGGGCACGGTTGGGGGGATTCTGCGGCGGAGTTTTTCTTGCAGCATACGACGGATAAACAAACCAAACCCGTGCCGAATGTCTTCGGGGGTGATTCTGGGCTTGAAGCGGCGCATTCTTCCTATGCGTTCTTGCAGGCGTTTTATGAACAGTTGGCGTATGTGTTGGAGGAATCGGCGGAGCATCATTGCGCGGCGGAAGAAGATTTTGCGGCGCGCGAACCTGCGCAGCATCTGCCCGTCACGACCTTGCAGCCACGGCGGCACACCACGCATACGCTTGAGGCGCTTCCCCAGCAGGTGGGGCATGCGCTTAAGCATACCTTTTGGATGTCTTGGAGCCTTTGGGCGCATCGGTATCGGGTGGCGCATCCTGCCCCGCATTCTCTTTACGCCTTTGAGGGGGTGTGGGGGATGTCCTGCGGGTTGGCGAAGGTGCCGTTTGGGGCGCCTTGGATGTGCGGGCAGTTTTGGTTTATGCGCTGGTGCGGGTTTGCGCAAATGTGGCTTTTTGGGATGGTGTTTGGGCGGTGCAGGCGGGCGTTTGAGTGCGCGCCTTTTGACTATGCCTTCCACCTTTTTGCGAAGGGCATCCAGGCGTTTTTTAAGGGTTTCCAGTTGCTTGCGGAGCGCCATTATCTGGCGCAGAAGCGGGTCGCTTTTTTTGAGGCGCGGTCGTTCCTTCTTGGGTCCGGGGCGTTGGGGTGGTCTCTGCGCCATAAGTGGCAGGCAGACAGCCACAGAAAGCATTGCCACAAGTCTTACCATCGCTTAAGCCTCCAAAATGTTAGGCAAAGGGACTAAACGCGAACTATGCCGCATAGTTGCGGCACTTTTTTATTTCGGGTGTTTTTCTTCAGAAGGATGCCGCCGCTTCCCATAGCGTTACTGGAACAGGCGTTTGGTGCGTATTGTGGGTGCAACGGGTTATGGGAAGAGGAGTCGTGCGATGTAGTCTGCTATGGCGAGGCAGGATGTGAGACCTGGGGAATCAACGCCGACAGCGTGGACGCAGTCAGGGCATGACGGGTCAGAGAATATGGCAAAGTCGTTGAACTGTGAAAGTTTTGCCTGAACGCCGCTGTATTCTGGCTGCAGCATCTGTGGAGTGAGTTGTGGGAAGAAGGCTTTGACGGCATCTGTGAAGTGCTGGGGCGGAAGGCGAGGTGGGGAGAAGTCGTCTGGGTCGTTTGTAGGAGTTGCGGAGGGTCCCACAAGAACGCGCCGGCTTATATTGTAGGTTCCATCGGATAGGAGGTCAAAGGTGGGGGTGAGGTGGATACCGACGATGAAGCGTTTCTGTTGTCCGACGGGGATAAGAGGTGGGGCGGGATAGATGTTGGCGCGGATGCGCAAGGATTCGTCGCGGACAATGTAGGAGTAGTATTCGCCGCGGATGGGGGCGATGGAGAGTTTGAGGGATGGGTTGAGGGTGCGGGCAAGTTGAGCCGAATGAAGACCGGCGGCGTTCACCACCTTTTTTGCGAGAACCTGTTCTGTGCGGTTTTGGGGATAGTGAACTTCAAGGAGGACGCCTTTTGGGTGTTTGTGGAGTCGGGTGACGGTTGCGGAGGTGAGGATTGTGGCGTTGCGATGGCGTGCGATGGATGCGAGTTTTTTGGTGAGCGTTGCGGCGTCAACAATGCCTGTTGAGGGGAAATGGAGAGCCAGTTTGCAGCGGATGTTGGGTTCTGCGGCGAGGAGTTCGTATGGGGTGACGATATGGACGCCGCGGGCGCCGATTTTCTTTGCGCGGCGGTAAAGCGATAGAAGGTCGGGAACCTGCTGTTCTGATGTGGCGACGATGAATTTTCCGACCCGAGCGCAGGGGACGCCGTATTCAGCGCAGAATTTGTAGAGCAGCGTGTTGCCCAGAACACAAAGTCTCGCCTTAAGGGATGCTGGCTCATAATAGACGCCGGCATGCACAACACCGGAGTTGCGTCCCGACTGTTCTTCTCCCAGATAGGGGCGTTTTTCAAGGACGAAGACTTCACGGTCGTTTGCGAGATGAGCGGCGGTGGCGAGTCCCACAACTCCGCCGCCGACAATAACGACATCCAACCGCTCCATCAGAGCACCTCCATACTGGGATGCGATGGTATCAGAAACGGATGTAGAGCCAAAGCGAGACGCATTTTTTCTTGAGGCGCGTCTATCTGTTTGTAGACTGAAAGGGTTGTTTTCGGAGGCGTCTATGCGTAGGCTTTTTCTGAAGTTGCGGGATGTGCTTGAGGGGGGTAAGCGCTTTCTTATAACGACCCATGTTCATCCAGATGCGGACGCGATAGCAAGCGAACTGCTGATGCGCAAGTTGTTGAAGGAGCGTTTGGGGAAGGATGTGGTTGTGGTAAACGATGCGGAGGTTCCAGGGTATCTTAAGTTTCTGTCTGGGATAGAAGATGTGCGGCGATGGGGTGAGGTTTCGGGGGAGTATGATGTGGCGGTGGTGCTGGATGTGGGGAGGGTTGAGCGGATGGGGCGGGTGCGGGAGGCGGTGGAGAAGGCGAAATGTGTGGTGAATGTTGACCATCATCGCTCAAACGGGATGTTTGGTGATGTGGTAATTGTTGACACCGACGCCAGTTCAACAGGTGAAATACTGTATCGCTTTATGAAAGATATGGGGTTTGAAATAGACAGGTTGGATGCGACTTATGTGCTTGTGGCGGTTCTGACGGATACGGGGAGGTTCAGTTACGACAACACGAAGCCGCGGACATTGCGGATAGCGGCGGAGTTGCTGGAGTATGGGGTAAATTTGAGGGATGTGATGAACGGTTTGTATCGTTCTTGCAGCAGGGAGCAGATGGCGCTGCAGGCGCGTGCTTTGGCGTCGCTTAAGACGAACGGAGATGGAACGGTGGCGTGGATTGTGTTAAGGTGGCGGGACTTTGAGGAAACAGGTGCCCATCCTGACGACACACAGGAGTTTCCGGAGATACCGCGTTCGCTGAAAGGGGTAAAGATTGGGCTTTACATTCGGGAGTTGCAGGATGGCAGGGTGAAGGTGAGTCTTCGTTCCAACTGTGGGCTGGATTTGAATCGGTTTGCGGTGGCGTATGGGGGTGGTGGTCATAAGGCGGCGGCGGGGATAACATTTTCTGGTATGTCACTTAAGGAGGCGGAGCGTTTTGTTGTGGGTGAGATAGAGGCGTGGTTACGGAAGGGGGGTTATGTCAAACCGCGGCGGATGTAGTCCCGCAGTGCTTTTTTAAGATGTTTCTTTAGGACTTCTCGCACAAGGTAGCGGTGGTCAATATCAAGAGGTGAGATTTCAATGGCAATCTTATCAGCGGTTTTTTCAAGTGGCAGTGGCGCATCGTTGGTGTTTTCCGCGATACCGTTCAACTCCTCCTCTGCCAGTTCAACGAGCCGCTCGTGGATAAGTTCGTTGACGACTTCTTCTACAAGAGCGCTGGCATCGTGGCGCAGCACAAACTGAAGGTGCCGTTTCAGAGCGTTTCTGAAGGCGTTGCGGTCAAAGGAGATATCCATTGTGGCGTCCTCAACGAGTCTGTTTGAGCCACCTATAGCGGAACTGCCCGAGGTTCAGCATTGCCAGTCTCTTAAGTGTCTCAACGGTCTGTCCACAGGGTTTCAGGTTTTCGGTATCTTTGCGGTTGGTGGCAAAGAAGGCGAGGATATGGATACGGCATCCGACCTTCTGGTTTGCGCGGCTGACAGCGTCCACAAGGGATGAGAGGTCGCGGAAACGGCGTTTGGATATGGCGCCTGTTGTGAGGAGCACAATATCGTCAGGTGCCAGTTTGACAGCGGTGATGAGGGCGTTGTAGAGGTCGGCGCCCGCGATGTTGCGGGCAAGTTGCGCCTTGAGAAACCTCTCCAGTCCAGTGCGAACCTTTACAACGGGCACCAATCCTTTGTGGCTGTATGTCAGCACAGTGCTGCCGTAACAGACAACATTAACGCGGATATGGTCGGGCATCCCTTTGACACTCTGCAAAACGGTATCAATGGCGGAGTTGAGTGCTTTGGTGCGACGGGCGGTGGTAGAGCAGTCTACAACAAAGACGACGGACCGGGACCAGAAAGGTATGTTCCAGATGGAGAAGTCGGCGTTGTAGACGATATCGGTTTGGTTTCTGTTTTCAGGCGGGAAACTGGGGAGGCGCTTGATATAGCGGCGCCACGCCCGCTCCGTCGTGAATGTCTTGCCGGTTAAGTCTGTGAGTCCCTTAAGGACGACGCCGCAGGCTCTTCGGTCTGACGACCTCAGGAACTTAATTGCAGCAAGCGCTCCTTCTTTTGTTTCAGTAGCAAGAAGCGCTTTCAGCGCCAACTCGCGAAGCAGTGGATTGCGCTCTTCCCGAGCGATGCGGGCGAGAACCTTGACGGCGTCCTTTCCGAACATTCCCAGCAGTTCCACAGAGGCGCGTCTTATGGTGAAATCGCGGTCTTTCACCAACTCCTGTAGAACCTGAAGTCCGACCTTATCGCGCCTTTTCGCCATTGAGAACGCCACCGTCAACTTCACCGCCGCGCTCCGCTCCTGTCTGACGGCGGAAATGACCCTTCTGGAAGATAAGGCATTGATGTAGCAAAGACTACGCGCCACCGCCAAGCGCTCCGCCTCACAGCGGCTTTTCGGCAACACATGTGTCAGGAGCCACTGCAAGGTCTGGGGAACGCGAATCCTGCCAAGCGCCTCCACCGCCGCCACTGAAAGGCGTTCCTCTTGCGACCTCGCTACAGCAAGTATGGTCTCCGCCGCCCTCCTTGTCCCTATCTCCCCCAGAGCACGGGTGGCTTCCGCCCTCAAGTCTGCCGACTCCTTGCTATCCAAAGCAAGACGGCACAAAAACGCCTCCGCCTGCGGTGTGCCTATCTTACCCATAATGCGCACCGCCTCAGCCTGCGTCCCTACATCCTTCTCCTCCCTGGCTTGATTGAACCGCGCAACGACATCCTCAAACAGAAGAGGAGTCCGCTCAACCACAGGCGTGGAACGAGCAGAGGAAACATTGGGTTGCTCCTTCGGACGCGGCTCAACTTTTACCACCTGCTCGTGGGGTGCCTCTGGATGCTCCACAGATGGCGGTGTGCGGTCGGGTTGCTTGGGTTGCCGCTTCACAACTTTATGCTCTGGTTGCTTGCGGGGAACCTGCGGCTCTGGAGGCACAGGACTTGGAGCAGGAGCCTTCACCACCCCACGATGCGGCGTCGGTTCTCCCTGAGAAGACGGAGATGTGGTTTGAGGCAACAGCAAAATAATGGCAGCAAGGACAACCGCCGCCACAGCACCCCCTATAACTGTGCGGCGAACCATCTTCATCAAACGCAACCGCCGTTTATGGGCGTTGACTACCGAATTGAAGGAGAGCACTGGGTGGTGGTCAGGAAGGCGGGTAAGAACGCGTTTCGGTGTTGAGAGCAAACGCAACCGCCTGCGACATACAGAACACGCCTCAAGATGAGCCTTCAAGCGTTTGGCTTCCTGTTCGGGAAGCCGTCCATCAATGTAGCGTGATAACATCTCATCGCCAAAACAGTTACCATTCAACATAGCAAACCCTCTCCGTCCACATAATATTTACCACCAAACCCCCGACTCAATTCCGTCTATTTAGAAGATTTGAGCAACAAAGTCGCCTTACCCTCACCCAGTCTGACAGGCGTCTGAATATCTGATGACTCTTCTTTGACACGGCTCTTAAGGAACTCAAAAATCTCGTTCTCTGTCAGTTTGCCGTCCTTGTTCTTGTCCGCCTTGCCCCCCAACGCCTTAAGCAAAAAGTAGGTGAAGAAACCGTGACGCACACGCGAGAGCGCAGAAGAGTAAGCGGTCTGTGTGCCGTCACAAGCAACAATCACCACCAGGTCTTTGTCTTTAAGCGTCGGCAGAGCGTGAATCTTCGGTTTGGCTTCGGTAACTGAAGGGGTGCGCCCCTCTCCGCTCATGTTGAAGCCGGCATCAATCAGAACTATGCGTTGTTTTGCCTTGACCTTGCGGCACAGTTTCAGCAGGTCGCTTAAAAGAAGTGCATTTTTCATATCGGGAAACGCGGTATCATAAAGAAGCAGGCAGTGGGGTGCGCCCTTGGCGAAAGATGTTCCTCCATTGCCGGCAAAGAAGAGGATGAAGATATCGCAGGGTTTGACCGTCTCAAGCGCTTTTTTAATGGCAGGCAGGGTCGCTTTTGCGCCTTCAATGAGGGTGACAGACGAGTTTTTATGGGACTTCAGTGAACGGATGGCGTCAGCGACGGCACGGGCATCGCGCAACGCAAACGCCGCGCGCCCCACATTCCCTCCTTTATAGTCCTCAACGCCAACCACCACCGCAGAGACAAGCGGCAGCCTCGGCTTCGGCGGTGGTGGCGGAGCCACTGCACCCGCCTTCACCACAAGGGGCAATTTCGCACTCACCTTACCCTTGCCAGTATCGCTCAACTCCACCATCACAGGATACTTTTTGCCGCCAGACCCTTTAACCGGCACCCCTTCTATCAGCCCAGACGATTTGGCGGAAAGCCCTTTCGGCAACCCCTTAACAGCCCACTTGTAGGGAGGGGTGCCACCCTTCGCCTTGAGTTTCACACTGTATTTTTTGCCTTCTTCTGCGGGTGGAAGCGTCTTGGTCAGCATAACGAGAGGTTTGGGTTTCTCGGTGGGTTTTGGCGGTTTGGGATGGGTGACCTTTTTCGCCGGTTTATAGAGGCTTGCAAACTGGGCGCTCTTGGTGAAGGAGAGAAAAGATGAGAGAACCCCTTTAATGAACTGCGCTTTCATTTCCTCCTCAAGATGAGGTAGAAGAGTTTTGGTAACCTTCGCCCAGTTGGAAGCGTTCAGTTTTTTGGGGACGAAGAAGATGCCCCAGAACTTCCATCCACGCTGGAAATCATCTAACGCCGCCTCTACTCTGCATTCAATAGGCAGCGTGAAGAGGTGTTTCCCTGTATGAACGGAGTAGATTGAAACACTACCTTTAAGGTAGATGCCGTATTTTTCATCGGCAACGAACCAACTCGCTGCGTCCACAAAGAACCAGATAAAGATGTTTGGCACAAACCATTTGGTGGTGCCGGCGTAGTAGACTTCCGCATCGCTGAATTTCGGGATAAGGACGAGGTCGGCTTTGGCGTCCGCCGCCGCCTCCAGAGGCGGTTTCGGATTGCTCTCTATTGCCAGCGCCTTTTTGAAAAGACTCGTTCTGTTGGAAACATCCACAAAAAGCGCTTGCAATCGCTCTGGAGGAATCTGTGGAAGCGCGGCAAATTTGTGGCTGACGCTCGCCTCCTCTGGTAATGAGACGGGAGCAACCGCAGCGGAAAACTGAAGTGGTGTTTTGACAGTCGTTAAGAGTTCCTGAACATCGGCGCGTTTTGTGGCAACCACAGGCTTGCCAACACCGCACCCGGCAAGCAAAAATAGCATAGGCAATGTGCGCACCAACCTGCGCATAACCTCACCTCCAATACTTGCTTATGTCAATATCATCCTTTACGCATCTGAAACCCACATGAGCGGGGCGCTCTGATGGCTTAAGACGATAAGCCGCGTATGTTGTGCGGACGCGCCACTGATTTATCCATCTGAAAGAGGAGCCCCGCACTATATATGCACCTTTGATAGCCGTGTTCGTCCACTCCGCCACATTGCCACCCATTCCGCGCACGCCATACGGACTCACATCTTTCTCATAAATCTGTGATGTAACCGGCACAGAACCACTCTCATCCCCGATATGGACTTTCTTTTCGTCAAATCTGTCGCCCCACGGATAGAGGCGTTTCCTTTTGGAGGCGGCATCCCAGGAAGCGGCTTTCTCCCATTCATCAGATGTTGGCAGGCGCTTGCCCGCCCACTTCGCATACGCCCTTGCTTCCCAAAGCGAGACTCCTGTCACCGGTAAGTTCTCTGCACCTTCAGGTGGATGACCATCTGACCAAGTTGCAGGTCCTGGTTTGCCTGTTTTATCCACAAAATCCCTTATCTTTGCCCAACCTTCCTTATCCCAATAAGTGGGGTCGCTGTAACCACCTGCCTTCACAAAACGCTCATACTGCTCGTTCGTCACCTCCCGCTCGTCTATAAAGAAACCTGACAACTTCACATTCTTGCGGATGGGGTTTCTGTCGGCGGGATTGGATGACCCAAGAACGCAACTGCCCGCTGGGATGTAGACCATATCGGGATAGAGGCGCCGTTTTATGTCCAAAAGACGGGATGCGGCTATCTCGCGCACCCGCGGCAGAGCAGAACGGAGATACGGAGCGACAATCTTAAGCGCCTCCTCTCCCGTCGCCTCCTCCACCAAACGCTGCATATCCTTAACAAAATTGGTCAATTCTTCCTTTGCCTTGCTCACCTGCTTGAAAGGCTCCTCCGCTTTCTTCTGTATCTCGGCGATTTTTGAGCGTGTTGCCGCCGTCAAAAACTTCATCAGGTCATCCAAATCCTCTGGCTTCTTTGCTTCCTTCAATGCCGCCATTTTATTAGACAACTCCCTTTCAAAAGCGCTTATAGCCTCGCTGCGCTTCCTTTCAAGGCGCTCAAGCAACTGCCGAGCCTTTTCCTCAAAAGACGCCACATCACTTCTGAAATCCTTTACTATCTCAATCGCTTTGTCAAGGTCGCCTTCCTGCTCTTTTTGCTGCACCAGTTTTTCCATATCGCGGTAGGCTTTCTGGGCGGCTGCGCACTCCTTGCTGAACTTATCGCGCAGACTCACCAGCCTTTCGGCTTCTTTTTTCACACGCTCATCCTGCAGTCGCAGGCTCAGTTTGTGCACCTCATCCGCCGCGCTCCTGACCTTCTCCAACGCCCAGTCGGGTCCGTTGCTCGCGACACCCGCCTCCGCATCGTCACCCAACTTCTTGTAATGCTCCACCGCCTTCTCTATCAACTCCTCTCTCTTGCTCAAATAACGGTTGTAGACCTCCGTCTCTTTATAAGTCTGGGCATCAAATCCTGTCAGCGTTTCCGCCGCCCCGCAGTAGTCCCCTTCCTTCATCTTGGTGTCCACCAACCGCGCCACACCCAGCCACTTGTTCATCCCCTGCTCCACAAACTCCTGCCACTGTCTGTGGCGTAGATAAAATACCAGCCCCACCACAACCGCCGCCGCAACGACAGCAATCCCCACAAACAGTCCCGCAGAAACTTTCTTGCCTTCAGGTTTCTTGCCCGTCAGTATCTGCTCCGCACGGTTTAAGTCCTCTATCAACTCATCCATACTCTGGTAGCGCTTCTCTGGCTCCTTCTCCAGCATCTTCAGGATGATGCGCGAAATCTCGGGATGGATTTCGGAGACAACATCTTCTGGGCGTGGGGGCTTCCTACGCAGGTGTGCCTCCATCACTTTGAAAGCGGTCTTTCCCTCAAATGGGCGTTTGCCCGTCACCAGTTCATAGAATGTGACGCCAAGAGCGTATATGTCAACGCGGGGGTCGGGAGGTGCGCCTTCAAACTGTTCTGGCGCCATATAATGGGGGGTGCCCATCAGCATAGAGCGCGAAAGTCCCAGGTCTTTTTCTACATCGGCGCTCTTGACGAGCCCGAAGTCTGCAACTTTTACTTGACCGCTTTTTGTGAGCATGATGTTGTCAGGCTTTATATCGCGGTGAATCATACCGTTTTTATGGGCGTGCGCCAACCCTCTGGCAGCGTCCCTTATGATGCGCAGCGCCTCCAACTGGTCTACACGACCGCTCTTTGCTACTTTGTCCCCCAAACTGCAGCCGTCTATGAACTGCATCGTTATGTAGTTGTAGCCCTCAAACTCACCGGCATCGTAGACCTGAACGATGTTGGGATGTTCCAGTCTCGCCGCCGCGCGCGCTTCCCTCAAAAAACGCTTTTTGTGCACCTCGCCCATCAGCGCAGGCGACATAATTTTTACCGCCACCTCCTTGTTCAGCGCCAGATGCCGCCCCTTATAAACCGCACCCATTCCTCCCTCGCCCAGTTTGGAGAGTATCTGCACCTGTCCTATTCGCTTGCCCACAAACATATCGTCCATCGCCTGTATATGGGTTTTGGTATCGTAGGCGGTTCCCTCAACATTGAGGGTCTGAAGTTTATCAGGCAACTCAAGTGGCGCACCGCACTTAAGGCAGGTATATTCGCGTCCCTCTATGTAGTTCTCCACATGGTATTGCGCCTCGCATTCAGGACACCGCATTATCACCCGTCCTCGCGACTTCAGCACATCCAGCGCATCGTCCAACGACAGAGTTCCCGACACGCGCAACACCTCGCCCAGAGTGTCCTTTGCCCCTTCCTTCTTCTTCCTTGCCCGTTCCTCTATTGCCTGCCACAACTGCTTTATCGTTATGTAACCCTTCTTCAACGCCTCAAGTCCGTAGTCTATCTCCGCAACCTCCTGGGTGTCCCCATCCGCCTCCACCTTCTCCCTCAAACGCTCAACCACAAACCGTATGCCATCTGCAGACAGACTTCCCATATCCAGCAGAATTGATATCACAGAACGCTCCTTGGCATTTTCCTGTTTTTTAAGCGCCTCATCAAGTTTCTCTTGTGCCAACAACCCTTGTTTGACCGCCTCCTCTGCCAAAACTACCCCGTCCTTTATCGGGTCAAACATATCCCCACTCCCAACAAACTATCTCTTACAAACTACCAGAATCCTGAAACTTAATCAACAAAATTTGTGTTTGAGTCGCACCTGTTATGTGTATCGGCATCGCACAGATGCTGCGCCCTTCTTAAGGAGGCTTGTTATGGCTGATGAAACAATCAGAGAACAGACCACCCGTGACGAGGAGCAGACAGTTCCGCTTTCTGACTTCAAAAGGGTCTATGCAGAGATGAAGAAGTGGAAAGAGAAGTATCGCCAGCAATTGGCGAAGGACGAGTTGCTTCGGGAGAAGGAGGAGGAGATAGGGCGTCTGATGGGTGTTGTGCGGCAGTTGAAGGTTCGCAAGAGCCTTGAGGAAGCCGCGCGGAGGCAGAACGCCGTTGACCCGGAGCAGGTCACCTCACTACTTGAGGAGCGGGTGAGCCTTGATGAAAACTATGAGCCGGTGGTCGTGGACGAGTCTGGGCAAATCCGCTTCACCAAAACGGGCAAGCGGATGACACCTGAAGACCTCGTGAGAGAGTTCCTCGCCGCCAACCCGCATCATAAGAAAGCGACGCTCGGCGGCGGGGCAGGCTCCTCCCCTAACGCCACCGCCACCCCCTCCCCATCGCTGGTTGAGCGCATCAACTCCGCCCGCTCCTTCCGCGAAATTGAGCGCATCGTTGAAGAGCATCGCGGCAAAGTCTAACCCCCTTTGGAGGATGAGAAATGGCAAACGAATACACCGTCTCGTCAGGTGGTCCCCTTGAAGAGTTGGTGCAAACAGTCTACTCAAGGGCGACCGAACTGGCGTTTCTGCCCAGTATTTACTTCGCGCAGTTTGCCCAGCAGAAGAAGTGGGACGCCCGCCGCGGAGACCCTATGCCGGGTGACCAGGTTGTTTTTACCATTTACAACCTTCTTGACCCCGTAACCGACCCTTTACCCGATGAATACTCAGACGCCACGCGCCATCCTGTCACCTGCGTTCAGAAAAGCATAACGCTGCAGGAGTTCGGCAATGTTGTGACCTACACCAACCGGCTGCGTGCGACGGCGTTTGACAATGTGGACTTGGCGATAGCGCGTGTTGTGGGCGCCAATATGGCACACTCGGTTGACCTCATAGCCCGTGCGTCCTACGATGCCAACACATCTGCCGATTATGTCACCTACCAAGGCGGCGGTTCCGCCCTAACAGATATCACATCAGACGACACCATAACCGCCGACACTCTGCGCAGAGTCTATGCCAAACTGGAGCGAGCCAATGTTCCCAAATACGACGGCGGCTTCTACATCGCCATTATGCATCCTGATGTCATCTTTGACCTGCGCAACGAAGGATACGCCTCAAACAAGCAGACAGGCACCTGGCTTGCTCCACGCGAATATTGCGACCCTGAGCAGATTTACAACGGCGAGGTCGGTGCCTTTGAGGGGTTCCGTATTATCTCCACAACGCTATGCCGAATTCAGAGCAATGCCGGCGGCGACTCCTGCGATGTCTACACATCCTACTTCCTCGGCTATCAGGCTATCGGATACGCCGAAGGAGTAAAACCGCAACTTCGCATCACCGGTCCCTTTGACAACCTCGGCAGAACGCTGAATGTCGGCTGGTATGCGCTGATTGGGTTTGGTGAGTTGCGTCCCGAGGCGCTCCACAAGGTGTTTTCCGCCTCGTCATTGGCGTAGTCGGAAACGGGGGCGGTTCACGCCGCCCCCTCCCTCCTTTCGGAGAAACGGCGATGGCTAACTACTCATCCGACACAAGGCTGCGATTGGTTGACCCCCAAATCTTTGACTGGCTGCAGGAAGGCGAGTCTTTCCAGAACATACGCGATATGATAACAGAACGCATCAACACCTTCCTGAAGCGCAACGGCGTCTGGGCGCTCCTTGATTCCCGTGGTCTTATCACTGATGAAGGACTTGTTGACACCGCAAAACTCGCCAACCCTTCCGACCTTGAGGACTTGGAAGACATCTGGCTTCAGGAAGTGGTTTATATGGGGCATATAAACAATTGCCGTGAAGGGGATGCGCTCTTCTGGAAAGCGCGTCTCCTGCGGCAGGAGCGCATAAAACGGCTTCGGGAGTTGGTGCTGCTTCCCGACACAGACGGCGATGGAGTGCCTGACGAACCACCCATCCATCCTCTCTCCAATCTACGCGGTTAGGAGGAATGCTATGGCTTATGTGCGGGTTGTGCCAGACGAGAACAAGACAGGTGACACAGTGAAGTTTCGCATAACACACCTTGACGGCGCTCCCTATGCGGTGCGCATCCGTTACCGCGTCCACAGCACACTTCCCTGGGGCGCGACCCCGCTGCACACAAATCCCGCCGTTGACGACATCATCACCGTTGACGGTCTGACAGACGGCGTGCTTTATGAGTTCTATCCTGTAACGGTGGCGGAAGACGGCACAGAAGACCTGCCCGGCAACATACTGCGACTTTGCGCCTCATCTGCGGATGTTGTGACACAAATCCGCGACGCTATCGTCTCTGTGCTGACATATTCTCTGCCGCAGCAGAACATACGCTACAGCAGCCAACAGGCAAACTCCCCCCACGACACGGACTTTCCCCTCGCTACCGTCGCTTACCTGTCAACAAAGACAGAGCGTCTGCTCAATTGCTGCGCATTCAGGGTGCACCGTTTCCACATCTTTCTGCGCCAAGAGGGCTTGTCAGATATAGCACGGCAGGAGAGCCTCAACCGCCGATTGGAGGAGATTGTGCGCTCCTTTGAAAGCGATATAACGCCGTTTGCGGCGATTGCAGGTTACTACGACACAAAAGTAGTTGAGGTGCAGACAAAAGGAGCGAACAAGGGTGAGCCAGCCGCCACCACCGCTTCTCTTATCCTTGAAGCCTGGGTTAGAGATTAGGAGGTGAAAAGATGGGATACGACAAGACGGCGATATTTCAGCCGCTGGGCAAGGCGGTCAAACGCCACCGTCTGATAAGTGGAGCAGGCGGTTTTGTGGAGCAATTGGACGGGGTGATGGGGGAGATGGCGGCGCTGCTGAACGACAGCCAGAAAGAGCGCGAGGCGCTTTATGCGTTTTCTGCCGCCAACCACTCCGACAGTCAGTCGCTTGCCGCGATGGCAAACCGCGTGGTCAGCGCCACAGCGGCGTTCCTGACAGGCGC
>CAZPBO010000049.1:0-17520 GCA_964584815.1 uncultured Planctomycetota bacterium | reverse complement strand
CTGACGGGCGGTGATGACCTCGTTGTAAAGAAGGCGCAGAAGTTGGGGAACACCTTTTCTGGTGACAGCGCTTATGGTGTGAACAGGTTTTCCTATTTTACGGGACAGTTTTTTTGCGATGGAAGCAGCCTTTTGCGGGGTGAGAAGGTCTGTTTTGTTGAGTGCGACGATTTCTGGTTTTGCGGCGAGTTCTGCGCTGTATGCTCGCAATTCTGTGCGTATTGTCCTGTAGGCGTATTCGGGGTTTTTGTGGTCGGGCGGTGCGATATCAATGATGTGCAGGAGTATACGGGTGCGCTCAATATGGCGCAGGAAGCGGTCGCCGAGTCCCTTTCCCTTATGCGCTCCCTCTATCAAGCCGGGCAGGTCTGCGACCACCATCTTTTCCCATTTGCTTAACTCAACGATTCCCAGAACAGGTGTTTTGGTGGTGAAGGGGTAGTCGGCTACAGCGGGATGTGCGTTTGAGACAGCGGAAAGGAGTGTGGATTTACCGGCATTTGGCAGACCGACGATGCCGACATCGGCGATGAGTTTCAACTCAAGTCGCAACCAGCGCGCCTCACCGGGCTTTCCGTCTTCTGCGAAACGGGGAGCGCGGTTTGTGGGGGTGGCGAAATGGCGGTTGCCGCGTCCACCCCTGCCACCACGCGCCACAAGCAACCTCTCCCCATCTTCAAGCAACTCACCCAAGAAAGCGCCTTTATCATCGCGCACAACGGTGCCAACTGGAACACGAATGAGGGTGTCTTTGCCCTTTTTGCCGTGCTGCGATTTTCCGCGCCCGTGTTGACCGCGCTCCGCTTCCCAGTGAATACGGCTTTGCAAATCAGCCAGTGTCACAAGTGAGGAATCCGCAACCAAATAAACGGAACCACCATCCCCACCATCTCCACCATCGGGTCCGCCAAAGGGTTTGAACTTCTCGCGCAAGAAGGCAACACATCCTCTGCCTCCATCACCGCCTTTCACAAATATCCGTGCCTCGTCCACGAACACAGATTATTCCTTAAAAAAGGATAACAATTCACTGCACCGCCCGTTATTATATTAACGGGGATAGAGTTATGTAGGTATATGAGGAGATAATTGTATGAAGACGGAGATGGTGGTAGCGGCGGTGGCGTTAGTGGTTGGTGGTGTAGCGCTTGCGTTTGTCGTTCTGTTTCAGGCAGGTGGGACGGAGACGAAAGCGTCTGCATCAGGAGGACTGGAGGAGAAGGTAGCGCGTCTTGAGCACGAGTTGAAATCATTGAGGAACTTACAACTGACTGACACCGCCACCCTTGAAGACCGCATTGACCAACTGGAGCAGGACCTTGCTGACATCAGAAAAGCCCTTAAAGATAAAGAGAGTAAGCAAACACCTCCCAAGGTTGCCAGGCAGGACGAGCCGCTGAAACCTGGGGAACTGACCCCGACGACTCCGCCAACAGCAGGACCAAAACCGACAGGTGGTCCTGCTATTCCACCGACTGGTCAGGAGCCTGGGCGAAGTGGCGACAGGTCGTCATTTTTGGGGCGTCTTGTGGACCGCATAGGGCGCTATCAGGGGGAGCAGTTGCAGCGTTTTGCGCAGAAGCACAATTGGGACGAGGCGAAGACGGAGCAGGTGGCGGCGGTTCTGAAAGAGCAGCGTGAGCAGATGCGCAATCTTTTGAAGGATATCGGACCCAACACCGACCGTCGCACAATCATTGAGCAAATGCGGCAGTTGATGAAACAGACCAACGAGAAACTGCAGGGGTTGATGACGGAGGAGGAATGGCGTGAGTTCAGGCGCAGTATGATGCCGAAACCTCGCCCGTTCAGACCACCTTTCAGACCGCGGAGATAGGAGGCAGAAGATGCGGATGGTTATATCCGTTGGCGCACTTTGTGTTGGCGTTGTGGCGCTTGTTCTGGTGATAGCAGCGGGTTCTGCACCTGCACCGTCGTCAGGCGAGGAGGTAGAGAAAGTGGCGGCGCGTCTTACATCTCTTCAGCAAACAGTGAAGGAGCAGACCGACGCTCTTGCCGCGCGCATTGACGAACTGGAAGAAACCGTGACGGAACTTAAGAAAAGCATCGCGCAACTGAAAAGAGAGCGTCCGAAGACGGCGTCGCAGTCGCTTCAGAATCAGGGCACCTCACAGGCAGCAGATAAGACCGAGCCCGCATCTGGGGTAACCGCCGCCAGCATACTCAAGAATCTTGATGAGGAGACCAAAAAGCAACTGCTTGAAGAGTTGAACAAACTTCAGGCGGAGCAGAGGCTCCAGCGGACGGAACAGTTCATCAAGCAGTTGCGTAAAGACGCGCTGAACGATGTGAGCAAATATGGACAAGAGAACGGTTGGGATGTGACGAAAGAGGAGCAGGTGAAACGGATACTGGATGAGGCGTTTAAGAAGATGCAGAAACTGTTCAAGGAGATGGCAGCGGGTAGGCGACCGCAAAGAGGCTTTTTTGGAACAATGCGCCAAATTGGAGAGGAGACGCGAAGCAAGTTGCTTGAGGTTATGACGGAGGAAGAATTACAGGATTTGGCGCGGCGGATAAGAGGACCGCTCGGCAGGGCAATCGGTGGAAGATTCGGACCGCCAATGAGGCGTCAACCACAAAAGCCGCCGCCCGCGCCTCCCAACCGATGACTACTTCACAAAGCCGGTTAAGACCTTCTGCACAAAACCGATTGTGGATGTCACCTCAGCCAGTTTTTTCTGGAGATATTTAACATCTGGATGCAGCGCCAAAAGCCTCTTTAAGGTGCTCTGAACACGGCGCAGAAGCCTCAGCGCCTGCTCGCCCAACTTGAAGCGCTCCCTGCCGTAGCGGTTTATCGCCTTGCCGATTAGGTCATCAGCCCTCTGTTGCGTCTCCAACGCGGTGAGGAGGTCTCGCCGCTGGGATGGTGTCAGTTGTGGCAGGTCAGGGAGTCTCTGCGCCGCCACACGCGCCTCCATATCCTCCTTGTACGCCCGCGCATCCGCCTCCCTCCCCATCCCCTCAAGCAACGCCAGCACAGACTCACCACTTCCACGCCCCAGCACCAACTCCACAACACGCTCTGAACCCCTTACGCGAAAAACTTTCTCCAGCAACCCTGCAAGATGCCCATCCAATCCATAACGCCGCGCGAAAACCACACCCTCCGTATACAGATGCAGAAAATCGCCTTTATCCACATCCCTTATCCGCTCATTCAATTTCCCCTCAAGATAGGTTTTGTAGCGTTGCGGGCTTACCGGTTTTTTCTCCTTTATCCTTTCCGCGTTCAGTTTTATGCGCACCCCGCCCTCCTTCTGATACTCAACAAACTCCCCATCATCTGACAGAATGCGTCCGTAGTGGACTGCCTTGGTCTCAAGCACGATACGCCAGACGCCCTTATGGGTCGCCAGCGGACTGCGTGGGATTCGCGAGACAATTTGTGCAAAGACGCCTGCTCTCTTGGCGAGCCTCGCAGCCCAGATATAGACCTTCTCCTTTGCCCTGCCCCACTTCTCAAGCAGTCGGCACAATTCTTCCGCTTTCGCCGCCGCATCCTTAAATCTGCCGTCCTTGTAAAGCCTCTCCGCAGCCGCCTTCAACTCCCCTATCTTCTTATCCTGCCTCCTACGCTCCGCCTTTTCCTTCTCCAACTCCTCCCGTAAAGCATCTATTTGCTTCCTTATCTTCGCCACAACATCTTTGTGAATATCACTCCGCTTAAGCAACTGCTGCAGACTTTTAAGAACCGCTTTCCTGTCCTTGCCTTTAAGCGCGGCTGTTACTTTTTGCAACAGGGTATGCGATGCTTTGCGCCATATCTTTTCGGCATCTTTGCGCAGCGACAACAACCCCTTCTTGAACTCTTTATCCTCTGCCGTCTTAAGGCGCTGCTCAAGACGCTTCACAAACACCGCCGCCTTCTCCACATCTTCTATTTTTGCCATCTCTGCAGAAAGGGTGCTCAACTCCTTCTTCCAGAGCGGTTCTTTTTTCACTGGCGGCTTTTTTGGCGGGGCTTCGGGGGGAGGTTGCGGCACCTTCTCATCAACACTCACAGCGGTTGTGGGCTGCTTCTGTCTTTTCTTCTTCGCCCCACCTTGCGAGAAGACCATCACTCCAAAGAGCACGACCACGACGATGCAGATGGCAACGACGATGAAGGGTGCGGCAGAGGGCTTTTGGGCTTGCGGTCTGCGATGCGGCATTTGGCGGCGTTTCTGAGTCAGCGGCGCGCCACAGAACGGGCAGAACCTGCCGCCCGGTCTTATTTGCCTTCTGCATCGCGGACACAGCATAGCACACCTCCATCTTCTCAACATTATACCTGTATCAGAGGCGGTATGTGTCATCCAAAAGATGAACATTTCCGACGCGGACGCGGTTTATGCCGAATCTTTGCGCAATCTGGATGGCGGTCTCTGCGTGGTTTTGACTGGTGGTGGGCAAATCGCGCATAACAAAATCGGGGTGGAAAGCCAGAAGCGCCCAGGGAGTTTGCGCGTCGCATTCGGCTATGAAAGAGGCAAGAGCCTCAAGTTCCTCTTTATCGGTGTAGCCGGGAACAAGGAGTGTTGACGCCACAACGAGGGGTGGTCGGGAGCGACCGCTTCTGCGTGCAAACTCCACCGCGAACTTGAAGTTGGCGAGAGTCTGGCTGTTGCTGGCGCCACAGAGCGCCCGATTGAGGCTGTCCGAATAGAATTTCAGGTCAAATTTCACACAGCCTCCCGTCTCAAGCGCCACATAAAGCGCTTTCTTAAGCGCGTTTCTGTTCATAGCGCCGTTTGTCTCCCAGCAAACTCTCAAAATGGATGAATGTTTCTTGAGCGCCGCACGCGCTACAGCCAGAGAATGCGCCAGAGTGGGGGTGGGGTCGCCACCGAAAAAGCATATGCAGGCGGTGCGCTCATCCACCGCCGCCGCCACTTCCTCAACACTGTAATGCCTGTGTGTTCCCTCATCACGAAAATGCCAGTTCTGGCAGAAGAGGCAATCAAAATTGCAATGCTGATAGAAAACGGCGAGGTTTTTGTAGCCGAACTGGGGTCCTCTTCTGTGGGCAAAGCGGGGATAGCCTGCTCCTGTGCCGCCGGGACAGACCCAGTCGGCAACGCAGTTGGTCGGAAGAGCATCGTGGTAGAAGGAGACGGCGGCGATGTCACAACTTCCCGTTTTGGGGCGCAAACGCCCTCCACGGTTCTCATAACGCCCACAAAAGCCTGTTCCGCCTTCAGGTATGACACATCTGTTGGCGCAGAGGCGACAGGTGAGTCCGTCTTCCGCTTTGGGCGGAGTTGGAGGGAGTCCGAATCGGCGTCGCAACTCACCACGCCGCTCCACTATAGTGCCCAAAACATCTTCAGGATGTTCACGAATGCAGTCAGCACAGAAACCGACGGCGTCGGAGACAAGGATGTCATCTTTGCCACAGCGGCGGCAAATTCCCATAGACTGCCATCCCTCAATAATGTAGAATATAAACCGTTGAGATCACAGGATGCAAGGATGCGGTGGCTTGTTTTGTTTCTGATGTTTGCAGGATGCGCTTTTAAGGAGTTCTCTCCTCCGATGTCGCTTCCATCAGCCGATGCCCAGCAGACCTTCGCCGACGCTGTGGAGCGTCTGGTGTCAAGGCTGAAGACCGCCCCGCTCAAAAATCATATCGTCTATGTTCGTTTCAAGCAGACTAGCGGAAGATATCCGCAGGTGGCATCAGAGATGACATCAGGAATCAGCGTGCCGCTTCTGGGCACATACTCCTACCAACCTGTGATGCGCACAAGACCACCACAGGAAGAGGACTATGCCGCCTCGCTCATCCTGCAGAAACTGGCTGATGCAGGGGTCTGCCTCACCTCAAACCCCAAGGCGGCGGATATGCTCGTCTTCGTCACACTCCTTGCTTCAGGCAGCGAGACCACAATCCGCGAACTCTCCTACCAAGGTGTGGTGCTCTACTACAGCGAACAGATGCACCGCGAGGTGAAAATGCTTGTAAGCGCCTACAATCCGTTAACCAGGGAGATGATTGACCTTCTGCGCGGCGGCGCCTACGCCTCAGAAACCACCATCTTTCTTCTCAAAATACTGGGACCAACTTTGAAGGAAATAGGAGGTTCAAAATGAGATACGGTTTTGTGTTTTTTCTGGCACTTCTGTCTGCAGGATGTGCTACGAAGGTCTATATCGGTCCTGGAACAGGCGTTTCGGCGGAAAGTCAACTCGTCCTCTCCCGCACCCTTGAGGACACGCTGGACAGACTCACTCTCGGTTCGTTCGCCAAGAAACGGGTTCTCCTGCGCATTTTCGGTTCCAGTCAGACAGTTGGCATTGTGCCGTCCCACACGCTGATATGGTCGCTGGTTGCAGAGCGCTTGGCAAGAAGCGGCGCGATGCTTGTGGATAAGAATCCCGATGTTCTGCTCAACCTGTCTGTGGCGATATGCGGGGTGGATGTAGTGCGGCGTGATTTTATTCCGTTTTATCACCATACCAACTTCCGCGCTACTGTGGATGTGCGCCTTGCCGCATACGACCCCCTCACGATGGCGCTTGTAGGCAAAGTGCAGCACGCACGCACATCCTGGTGCTATCGGGAGAAGTACTGGTTCTACATCATCGGACCCTATCGCTCCCTGTGGAAAGAGGAGTAAGAAGTGGCAGATGACCTAAAGCGTCTGAGGCGTCTGCTTGCCGAAGCCGCTCAGCGATTAGGCGAGGCAGAAAAACTACTGCAGCGATTTGAGGAACAAGCAGAAGAGCATAAGGAATGCGAACCTGTAAAGAGCGCTCCCAAACAGCAAAACGCGAAAACTCCAGTGCTACAAAGACGCCCTCAACCGTCCAGACCGCCACGCAGACGGACGGAGCGCTTCAAAGCCGCGCCCGAGGTGGTCGTTGAGCGCGAACTGCGATGGACCGCCGGGTGGATGGGCAAGGTCGGCGCCATCGCTCTCATTGTCGGAACCGTCTTTCTCCTCAAGTTCCTCGCCGAAAGCAGAATTCTGCCCGCGTGGGTTAAGGTTATGCTGGGGGTTCTTTTTGGCAGCGCGCTCTGTTATGCAGGAGAGTTCTGCGATAAAAAGGGACTGCGTCTTGCCGCTCACGGACTCCTCGGTTCAGGACTGCCCATCGTTTATGCCTCAATATATGCGGGATACACATACTTTAATGTTCTGGGAGCGGTTGTTACCTTTGTGCTGCTTGCCGCAACCAGTATAGCGGGATTGTGGCTTGCCAACCGACATAGAAGCCTCACCACCGCTATTGTAGCCTGTATCGGCGCCTACCTTGTGGTGCTGCTTGTCGGACCTGGGGTTAAGGAAACGGGGCTGTTTGTCTATATCGTTGTGATGTCGGCAACGATGGTGGCTTTGGGTGCACGGCGCAGGTGGGACGGCGTCGTCTTCCTGTCGTGGTGTGGATTTCTGGTGGCGCTTTCGTATTGGACAGCGTGGAGTTATCCTCCGACGAAGGGTGCCGCTCTGGGCGCGCTGCTTACTCTGACGCTCGCCGCCCTGTTCCATATCGTCTGGGCAGTCGCACGCAGAATCAACACCACAACAGCAGGCAGCGAAACTCTTTTCGGTCTCTGCGTTATGGTGTCCTCTATGGTCATAGGTGGGGTGATTGCCCAACCCCATACCGGCTGGAGCACCTATGTGATGATTGCCGCGTCGCTTCTGCTCGCTGTCTTTATACTATCTAACATCCTCGCCGCCCAATCACTCCTTTTTGAGTTCACCCTCTTCTCCTCGTTTGCCCTGCTTGTTGCCGCCAACGGACTCTTAAGCGGTTCACTCTATTTCCCCTATATAGGAAGCGTTGTGTGGTGCGCAGCGGCGCTGGCGCTGACCGCTTCATCTAAGATGCCCTTTCAAGGGGTGCTCAGCGGAGTCGGCGGGGTGATATCGCTTGCCGGCGCATTTAAGGTTTTGTTCGTTGACTCCCTCATCTTTGCGGGCGCCAGCATAGCGACCATAAGGGAAGAGGGGATGTTGGGATTCAGCATTGCCGGTGTGGTGGCGGGGGGTCTGGCGATTGTGTCGTGCGGTTTTGCGGCGCGTTTTCAGCGTCAGCGCGCCTTTCACTGGGCTGCGTGGCTGCTTGCACCCACCGCCGCCGTCACAGCGCTCACACTTCTCAGCCACCTGCTCTGGACAGAAGGTGCCACACATCAGACCCGCCTTGTCTGGCTCTCAATTCTTTGGGCACTGTGCGCAACGAGCGCCTTGTCAGCAGGAATATGGTTTGCCATAACGCCGCTCAGGATTTTTGCCGTCGCACTTTTTGCTCTGACCGTTGGCAAGGTTTTTCTGTTTGATACATCACATCTTTCGGCTCTGGCACGCATCGCCGCTTTCCTTGTGCTGGGAACACTGCTTGTTGTAGGCGCTTTCCTCTATCAGCGCTATAAGCACCGCCTCCAGCGTCTTACAAAACGCGCCGAAACATCCTAACACTCATCGCCCCCGCAGCACCGAGACCGCCTGCATCAGGCTCTCCACCTTATCCTCCAGTTGACCGATGCGGACAACAATCGGGTCGGGAACATCACGGTGGTCTAACGGACGCCGGCGCACCCGCTCACCATTCCTCCTTGCCACACGCGCAGGCACCCCCACCACAGTCACCCCGTCTTCCACATCCTTGAGGACAACCGAACCCGCACCAACGCGAACATTGTCGCCAATTCTTACAGGACCGAGAATAATTGCACCAGCACCTATTACCACGCCCCGCCCTACCGTGGGATGGCGCTTCCCACCCTCCTTCCCCGTCCCGCCCAAGGTCACCCCTTGAAATATGGTTGTCCCATCTCCAACCTCCGCCGTCTCGCCGATAACAACACCCGCACCGTGGTCAATGAAGACACCTTCTCCTATCCTCGCAGCGGGATGTATCTCAACGCCTGTAAAAAAGCGCACAATGTGGCTCAAAACACGGGCAAATGTCTTAAGCCCTATGCGCCAGAAAAAATGAGAGATACGATGCGCTACAAGTGCCTGAACGCCGGGATACGCCAGAACAACCTCAAGCCAGTGACGCGCAGCGGGGTCCTTCTCAAGCGCCGCGTTTATGTAACTCCACATCCCAAGGGAAAACCCTCCATAACTACCCACGCCGCAATTGAAAAAATACCGAAATCATCTGTCAAGAGGAAAAAACCTATAGAAAAAACAGCGCAAATAGGTTTGGCAAAGAATAAGGGTAATGCTGGGTTATGCGGTCCAATAAGGCTACAATTTGGAGCATTGTTTTATGGTCTGTTTTGCAAGGGGAACTCCTTGGACGATGTCGCACTGATGAAGGAGGCGCTGAGAGTAGCAGAACGCGGTAGGGGACTGGTGGAACCGAACCCTTTGGTGGGAGCAGTGATAGCGCGAAGAGGGGTGGTTCTGGCACGGGGATGGCATCACCGTTTCGGTGAGGCACACGCGGAGGTGGACGCGCTGCAAAAACTGGGGGGGACTCCACCTGAAGATGCGGTGATGTATGTGACGCTTGAGCCGTGCTGCCATTACGGGAAAACGCCTCCCTGCACGAAGGCGTTGCTAAAGGCGGGGATAAAGGAGGTGGTAGTGGCAACACTTGACCCGAATCCGCGTGTTAATGGCAAGGGCGTGGCGGAGTTGAGGAAGGCGGGTGTGAGGGTTCGGGTGGGGGTGCTGGAGGAGGAAGCGCGATATCAGAACGCTCCCTATTTTAAGAAGACAAAGACAGGACTGCCTTTTGTGACGCTGAAATGGGCGATGAGCCTTGACGGGAAGACGGCGACGAGGTCTGGGCAGAGCCGCTGGATATCCAATCAGCGTTCAAGGATACTGGCGCACAAGTTGAGGGCGGTGTCGGATGTGGTGATGGTGGGAGTGGGAACGGTGCTGGCGGATGACCCGTTGCTGACAGCGCGGCTGTTCCCGCCCCAACGGCAGCAGAAACGGGTGGTGGTTGACAGCCGCGGCAGAACACCACTCACATCCGCAGTGGTTCTGACCGCACGCGAAACACCAACGATAATCGCAACAACGCGCTACTGCCCACGGGAGCGTGCAGAGGCACTGCGTAAGGCAGGATGTCGCCTCGTCAAACTCCGCTCAAAGCAGAAGCGTGTGGACTTAAGAGCGTTGCTTTCCTGGTTGGGGAAGCGGGACGCGACCAATGTTCTGGTTGAAGGCGGAGGGAATATTGCCGCCTCGCTGATTGAGGCAAATCTTGCCGACAGAATCATCTGTTTTATCGCGCCCGTAATAATAGGCGGCGCAGACGCCATCACTCCTGTTGAAGGAACGGGGGTGGAGGAGGTTGAACAAGCGCTGCGCGGCAGAATCACCGAAATCAGAACGCTCAAAGATAACCTTTGTATCCAGTGCGACCTACCGATGCCATATCTTCAGGGATAAACCGCCTCATCAAGTAAGGCGGATGTGGTCTGTGAGCATCCCACAGCGGTGGGGCGTCCCGCAAAGAAGACTTTTTTGGTCTTCTTAAGCAGGTTTAAGAAAAGTTTGGATGGGCTTTTCGTTATGAAGGCGACATCGGCTGAGGGAGTGTCGGAGAGAAGGGCAGCCGCAACGGCGGCATCGTTACGCCCATCCCCCACAAACACGCCTCCTCCTATGTCCACAAAGAGCAGGGGTGCCCTCTGCCCCCGCGAAATGACTTCCCCGAAAAGGCGTTTGGGAGGACCAAGAACACGCACAAAACGCCCGACACAATCTCCCGCGTTTACCCTGCAGACGCAGACCCCTTCTTGGGCGCAAATAGTGCGGATAATGGTCGTCCACGGGTCGTCTTCCGCCGCGGCGGGAATAAGCACCACATCAACCCTCATACGACGCAGAAACTCTGTCAGCAAACTGCGATGAGGCTTTGTCTGCAGCGATGGTGGCGGTCTGTCAACAGACAAAATAAGCGCATCTATACGGTCAACTCCCAAGCCGTAAAGACGCATAACGAGACGATGAAGTTCTGCTTCGCGATGCAACCGCAGACCATAGAGGATACTGAAATCATCAGGGGTTCGGATGAGGAGCGTGCGCGAGGAGCCTGTGCGAATTATGCGCACCTGTGGAGACGGAGGACGACGCAGATGCGGCAGACCAAGCCACACAACTCCAGCAACAAGCCATAAACAAAGGATTTTGGGGGTGTTAAGGAAGGAGAACTTTCCGCGCAGGCGCATAACGGTGAGGAAGAAAGCGGCATAAAACGCAAGGAGTGCCGGCAAAGTGAGCGGTGGCACAGAGCGTGACGGAATGCGCAGAAGTAGCGCCACATCATCAAGGGCGCCGCCCAGACGAAATATCACCTCGCTCACACAAGCGAAGAGCACCCCACTAACGCAGGAAACCCCAAACGGGAAGAGGAAGAGGGTGACAAATCCAAAGGCAAGAGCGAGGTAGAAGAGCGGGAAGAGAAGGGCGTTGGCGACAACGGCGATAAGCGGGATGGAACCGAAATGGAATGCCAGAAGTGGTGCGGAGGCAAGCGATGCGACAGCGCTGAAGAAAACGACTTCGTGGAGGCGTCGTCTTGCGGTCTCAAGTGGCGGCTCATATCCGGGAGGATAGCCCTTCAGAGCCAGAACAAGGCGGTGTCTTTGCAGGAAAAGACGATAGAAGAGGGGATATGAGACGGCAACAGCGGTAAAAGTGACAAAGGAGAGGTGGAACCCCGGCAGGAAAAGTTGTGCGGGATTAAGGGCAAGGACAAGAGCGGCGGCTGCGCCCACGGTGTTGAGAAGGTCACCCCTGCGTCCCAGAAAGAGCCCAAAAAGTAGAACGAAGGCGATGGTGAGTGAGCGTAGAAGCGTTACGGGAGCGCCTGACACGAGAAGATAGACGAAGCAGAGAAGTAGGGTGATAAGGACACGGGTTCTGAGGAGGATGAAGCGGCGTAGGAGCCAGAAAGCGAGCGCTACCAGCATAGCAATATGTATTCCCGATATAGCGAGGAAGTGTGCGGTGCCTGTGTGGGAGAAAATGGAGAGTTGTCTGGTGTTGAGGGCGGTGCGCTGTCCGAAAATAAGCGCCCGCATAAAGGGTCTTGTCCTGTATGGCAGCACCTTCACCACCTCATCCGCCAGCACATTTCTGATGTTTGAAACAGTATTCCAGAGGCTAGGGGCGTAGTCCACCACCGCAACATCACCTGCGGCAAGCGAAGCCTCCACCCCACACCACCACGCCGAAGTTTCCCTCTGAACGGGGGTGAGGCTGCCGTGCGCTCGTATAACAGTGCCGCAGAGAAAAGATGAATGGGTGTGACAAAACAGGCGCGCTGTAATGGGGGTGCCATCAGGTATGCTGCCCCTTATAACCAGAACCTGCATACCGCCGGAAAAGGGCGTGGAGGAGACGACCCTACCGGTTACACAGAGGTATTTGAAGAAGATATGGCGCGGCGGAGGCTCTGGTAACCTCAATGAAGCGTTGAGACAGAAGATGGCGCAGGAAACTCCAAATATAAGAAAGGGTAAACGGGGAACGAGAAGGAGAAAAACCGCAATGGCGACAAGAAAGGCAGCGGAATAGACCCCGACAAGGGCAAGGAGCACACCAGCAACGCTGCCAAGACCAGCCCAGAAAAGCGGGCGCAACAGTTACTCCTTGGGCGGTAGTATCTTGAATGTCTTAATCCAGTCTTTAAAGACCTTGTATGCCCCGTCAAACTTTTCGCCAGGCGGAGCCATAACGGTGAGCATATATATGAAATCTGTGCCACCAACGAAGATGCGTGCACGCCTGTTGAGGTCTTTTGAAATCTTGCTATCTGGCACCTTACAATCATATATGACTTCAACCGCCTTAAGCCCCGCAACTGTTGTCTCTTTCTGGGAGATTATTTTGAAGTCCTGCACTTTGCCCTGGGACTGGGCGCGCGAAATCGCCTTGTTCCACTGCCCCATAAAACGCTTCAGGTCATAACCCATCATATTGGAGGCGGCTATGATGTAGATACGCGCTTTGAGCGAAGCCTTTGTGAAAGCGACCGCCTCGTGCGCGTCAAGTTTACGGTCAGAAACGGTAGCCCAGCCCCGAGGTTTCTCCACCTCAAAACGCAACTTCTCACTCACATACCTACTTCCCTTCACCTTGTAGAAACGCTCAGGCTTCAGTTTCATCACCCATTTCAGCCAGTCTTTTTCAATGTCCTCAATGGACTTACGAAGTATCTGCTGCGCAAGGCGCTCAAAGTCAGGGAGTGCCTGTATCGTTCTGCCGCTCGTGGCGATGCGTATGTAATCAAAAAGCAATTTACGATGTTTGGAGGAACGCTTGAGAAGGTAGTAGACAAAGAGTCCGGCGTGGGCGTAATGGATACCTCTAAAGGAGCGTTTCGGGGTTGTTATAAGTTGGCGGAGCGTAAAATTCTTCTTTTTCTCAATGAGGTTCTGGAGCAGGACAAGACGGTCGCGGTTGACGCCGCGAACGCGCACCCGCCGCCGCTTTACATTCAACTCCGCCCCCTCGTGCAAAACAGCCATGCCCTCAATAATCCATATCGGACTGCGCGGACGCATAGGATTGCCGAACATCCCTATCAAGTCCTGAAAGAGATGCGTTCCCTCGTGCAGCAAAATCAAAGTAGTGTCACCTGTGCCCATAACCCCGTGATATGTCACCAACTGATAGCGCCCCGGCATATAAAAGCCGCCAACGCCCGGTGGGCGACGAGTTTTCTGCAAAAACTCCTGATAGTTGCGGAATATCAAAATGCGGCATCTCTTCTCCCGCGGTCTGAACGCCGCGAACTCCTTACAGTAGTTCTCAAAAATAATCTCCATTATGTTGGCGTAGCGCTCGGCAACCTCGCGTGTTGAGTTGCACTCAATTACGAAATGCTTGGTGTTAATGATATGACGCTGCTCCCACGGCACACCCTCATACTCCTTGCGGCGTTCCGCCTCCGCCGCTTTTGACTGCTCAATAACCTTCCGCTCTTTGCGCTGCTTCTCCAACTCCCGCCGCTTCAACTCCTCAGGACTCACCCACCTGCCGCCCTCCCTCACCCAACCGTGTGACTTATACCATTCGTCCTCTTTCACCCAGACACCGTCTTTCTTTATGTAACCCAGATACTTGCGCGCAAACTCGTGGTCAGGGTTCAACTCCAGCACCTTCTTCGCCAACTCCTCTGCCTTCTTCTCCAACCCGATATCGCGACACCACTGAGCAACACCCCATAGAGCATCAGCGTCCTCACCCGCCGCATCTATCTTCTCCTGCAGGCGCTTTTCCATCTCCGCATCAGTTATCACCTCTTTTACACGGTCAATGGATATCTTCCTTGACCCATATTTGGTCTTTATCTTCACATAGTCCTCATTCCGCTCCACAATCTTGCCCCGCACTATACGACCATCATCCAAAAATATGACATCGCCGAAAAGAAACCCTGCTGCGGCGGCAACCACAAGCAGCACAACCACAACCCTCATCTATACTCCCCCAACATCTTCTGTCTATTCTACGAAGCCGCACTCCTTATTTTTTGCGCTTCGGGCGCCTTATCTTCAAAAATGAATACTTTTTCTCCACAAAACTGGCGGCAAGGGACTCAAGCCACCCCTTATCAGGTCTGCCTTCTATTGTCATTGAGTAGATTTTGAAGGTGCCATCGCCACTCCACAACCCCACACATCCCACCGCATCGTTTTTCACTTTTTCTTTAACATAACAGATTTTGCGTCCAGAAACAGAGAGTGTCAGCGTATCGTCCTTATGAGCGAACTTTATGGTGTAGGCGCGGCGGCTGACAGAGGGGCGGAGCGAGTAAGCCATCAGTTCGGGGGAAGCAAGGTTACGGTTAAGGCGAACTATCATATTGGCAGGAAGGGGAACGACTCTTGGCGCACGGGGGGTGCGATATGGCGCCTTAAACCGTATCCGTGCGTGCTGCACAGGTTTCAACCCTACCCCGCCCAGATAAGCCCCCTCAGCGCCTCTTTTCAGAATGATTCCGACATTTGCTGGACGACTCTTCAACGGCGCCGCCCTTATCTCAACCTCAACATCACCGTCAAAAACAACTCTGTGGAGAAGCACCCCGCTCACCAATGTTCCGCCCGCAGCCGAACGCATCTGTCCCTTGCCAACAGGCACAAAATCGCTATACTCTTCCTTCCTGCTGAAGTGATATTCTATCTCCACCAGACCATTCTTCTTCCTTTTGAGCCTACCGTTTATGAGTCCCTCAATTCCTTTCGCGAGGAATTTCTGGATAAGGGCATCGCGGACAGCACTTTTGAGTTGCTCTCTGCGAGACAGCCACGCCTTGACCTTGGCGAGCCGTTTATTACCTAAGGCATCACCAAGGAGTTTTGCGGCGTTGTCAGCGTCTCCTGCCTTGAGCAAATCCTCTATGCGGGAGGCGATACGCTGCGCTTCCGCAATCCACCACGCGCGCTCCGCCTCCGTCACCTCCGACAGCAACGCCCTGTCAACCCTATACTTCAAAGAAACCGCCTTGCGCATAAAGGAAAGCGCCTGTTCGGGATGCCCTATATGCCAAAGAAACAGTCCCGCCTCCCACCAGTAACGCCCCTCTATTCCGCCAGATATTGAGAGCAGTTCACTGAAGTCAATATCCCACAGCGAAACACGCATCTTCTCCACTGTCGTTCCCTTCTTCACCTCAAAAACGACCCCGTCCGCACCAACACCGACAATCCTACCATATATCCTGCCGCCCCCGTAGAGGGGATACTGCACAACCTGCCCCCGAGCAGCCAGCAGTGCTTCCCTTATGCGCTTTATCGTCTCCACCACCCCCCTCAATATATCCCGACACCGTTCAATATCGCGCATCCCCCTGCGACTGACAACCTTCCCTGCAGCATCATCCAGAAACTTCTCCGCCTCTTCGTACTTGTGCCCTTTAAGAAGAGAGACAAACTTCCCCCAGAGTTGCGTCAGAACCTCTTTCTCCTGCTTTCCCTCCTTTGCCTTTTCAACGAGCCGTTTCAGTCTCTCCGCACTCGCCTTGAAGCGTTCAAGGCTGCGGCAAAGAAAGTCATTTATCAGGTTATCCGCCTCCTCTGCCTCACCTGCCTTCAGCAACTTCTGCACCTTCTCTTTGAGCCACTCTGCCTCACGCCTATTCTCCTGAACTATCCGCTCCCGTGCCGCGCCGAACTTCGCCTCCAGACCCCTCACAGGTTTACCACTCTCAAGCGTCCGCATCGCCTCGGCGAACTTCCCATCCTTGAGAAGCGCGTCCACTTTCTGGAGGACCTCCCGCGCCGCCCTCACCGCGTCCCGCCTCTTTATCATCTGCTCCACGCGCTCTATCCGCTTTTTGATGTAACCCTCCGCGAGTGTGCCCGCATACCTCGCCGCAAGCGCCTCAAGCCTAACCTTCAACTCCTCAAGGTCCTCTGGTTTCGCCAAACGCTCCACCAACTCGCGGGTCTCCTTCTCCGCCTCAGCCAGGAGTTTCTCCTCCTTCTGCCGCTGCTCCTCCTGACGATTGGGCTCATTAGGAGTCGTCTGCTCAGGTGGAGTCTGGGAAGGTTTCTTGGTAGGGGAATTTTTTGCCATCCAAGGAGGCTTCTTCTCCTTGTTCTGTTTCTGCTTCTTCGGAGGAGAACCCCCACCCACAAAGAGTAGAAGAAGGAGAAGAACGACAATGGCGCCTCCCAGCGCTGCCAAGCCGTGCTTTGTGCGCAAAAGCGTCGCGATAGGGGAAGGCTTGAGAACGGAGGGAGTCTCCCCACGCATAACGCGTTCCATATCGCGCCGAGCCTCCGCCATGCTCTGATATCTGTCTTGCAGGCGTTTTGCCATCATTTTTTCTATGACCGCGGCGAACTCAGCGGGCACATCAGGCGCAATCTCACGCAGCGGTTTTGGCGTCTGCGTTATGTGCTTTCTGGCTATCTCATAGGCGGTTTTGCCCTCAAAGGGCGGACGACCGCTCACCATCCGATACAGCGTCGCGCCGAGGCTGTAAATGTCGGAGCGGTGGTCTATCTGGGCTTTACCCGCCGCCTGTTCGGGACTGATGTAATTGGGGGTTCCCTCAAGAGCAGCGCCACCCTTGGCACCTTTGGGACGCACAAGCCCCATATCGCAGAGTTTTGCCACCCCGTCGCCATCAACGATGATGTTGCCCGGCTTTACATCACGGTGAACCAGCCCTTTCTGGTGTGCAAACTCAAGTCCCGCGGCAACCTGTGCGGCTATGTGGAACGCCTCCTGCGGTGGCAAACGCCCTCTTTTTGCCAGTATCTTATCAAGCGTTTGACCTTCCACATAATCCATCACAAAGTAGTAAAGACCGTCAGCACATCCCGCATCCAGCGCCGACACGAGGTTGCGATGGCGCAGACGCCCCATCGCCTTCGCCTCTTCCAGAAAGCGTTTCGTGAACTTCTCATCGCTTACAAAGTCCTCTGATAGAACCTTCAGAGCCACCTCCCGTTGCATAGACACTTGCAGCGCCAGATAGACCTTTCCCATAGAACCCGAACCTATCTCTTTTATTATCTTGTAGCCCGCGATGTCGGGGAACTGCTCCATCGCCAACACCTCACAACATTATGCC
>CAZPBO010000048.1:0-18224 GCA_964584815.1 uncultured Planctomycetota bacterium | reverse complement strand
GTCAAGGACGATTTCTCTGTGACGATGGATGAACTTGAACGACACGCCGAAGAGGTTTACACCGAAAGAGCCGACCAGGAACAACTTCCTATGGTGGAACCCGCAACGCCACCAGAAGAGTTGCCTGTGCCAAGAGAGGAGACCAAAGAAGCAGAAGAAGCGCCTTCCTCGGAAGCGGAAGAAGCGACAAAAGAGGTGGTTTCGGAAAAGGCAGAGGAGGAACCCGCAGAGGAGATGGAGTTGAAGTCGGAGGAAAAATCCTCTATTGCTGATGGGGAGACGGAGAGAATAGCGGCGGAGCAGGTAGCGGCGGTGAGGGAGCAGGAAACAGAATCGGAGCGAGAGGAAGAACAGTTGGAAGCGCCTGTTTCCCCAGAGGCGGAAGAGGGCATTAAGGAGGAAGAGACGGGTATAGTTGAGCGTCTGGAAAACCTGCCGCAGGAAGAGCAACCACCAGTTTTGAAACAGCCCGAAGCGCCGCCTGTTGAGGAAGTGCCGCCTGAGGAGGTGCTCAAGTTGCTGGAAACCCGCAAGGAAAGAGCAACTTCGCGGGAGCAGGAACGCGTAGAGAAGTTGCGCAAAGCCCTTGCGGCAAAACGGGCTGCGCGTCCCGCCAAACCTACCACAATGGTCCCCCCCAAAAAACCGCCTATGACACCAGAATCCCATAAGCCCAGGAAAGGGGGAGCAGCGGGTAAAGCGGGAGGATGCGTGGTGGTGCTACCCACAGTTCGTATCCGAGCCGACACACAGAAACTGAACACCGCAGCCGAAATAGTCGCTCAAGTCACGGGCAAGGGGGTGGATGATGTGCGTGCTACCCTCCGCGATAGACCTATCGTCACCGTCATCCGCGGCGTTACCAAAGAGGAAGCCGAGGAAATTCGGCAGAGATTCAGGAATGCGGGGATAACGGTGCGCATTACAGAACCACGCGCAAAACCCCGTAGATGATATTCTTTATCACTTTTTTTGTTTTTCCTGTTGACTTGCCCGAAAAACTGAAGGATTATTATGGTAAGGGAGGTTTTGTCAATGTTGCGATGCCTTATTGCTTTCCTTTTTCTGTCCGCTTTTGTGCTGGGACAGGAGAAGGTTTTACAGGTTGAACAAGTGAAAGGGCGTGCCTGGCTGGTCGTCAACGGCAAGCGCCAGAAACTGGAGGTGGGGAAACTCTCCTTCGGCGCAAAAATAGAGTGTGAGCGCGGAGCAAAAGCAAAAGTTGTGATGCCGGATGGGTCTTATGCGGTTCTTCTCCCCCCATCCCATGGTTGCGTTACAACTTCTGTCACTTTTGATAAGACATCTGAAGGGAAAGACGCGGCTTTTCTTGACGAGGGCGCTCTCAAAGCACTCTTTGCCACAAAGAGGTTCTGTGTTGTTGCAGGAAGGATGTTTCTCATTGAACCACTTCCCCCCAAACATCCTGAAGGGAAGTTTTTGGCAGAAGTCATCGTTCGTCTCGTCAAAAAGAAGAAGGAGTCGTGGTGGTCTGTGTTTGCGGTTACAAACAATGTGAAGGTTTTGCTGTCCGATTCGGGCGCCGAAATCACAATACCTGAAAACGAGGTTGCTCTACTGCGTTTTCTGGAAGAAAAGAAGGAGTGGCAGATAAAAGCCGATGAGGCTAATGAGAAGAATGTAGTTCTGCGGGGTCGCGACGGTGCTAAGAAGGAGTTGGCACCGAACGAGGTCGCGGAGGTTTACGCGGACAAAAAGGATACGGCGAAATACGGCTTAGTAGTGCCACCACCGCCGCCACCGGAGGCGCGCCTTAGACGCGAACGACTTCTTCAACTGCCCAAAGACAGACCGTATGAGGATGCGGGTGAGGTGCAGGAAGCCCCTTATGTGACCCCGAAGAAACCCTGATGAAAGGGGTGCAATGCGAATTGTGCTGCTTGCTGGTTTGCTCTGCTTTGTTGTCGCAACATCGCTTTGTGCACAGCAGGAAAGAGAGTTTGAGGTTCCGTGGCTTAAGGTGGGCAACGAGTCCTATCCGCCCTACTCCCCAGAAAAGCCGTATACCGGCTGGATGAGCCGCTATTTTAAGTGGGGACCGTTCTGGGTGCACGCAGGGGCGTCCGCCCGCGTCAAATTCTGTGATAACATCTACTACTCCCAGATAAGTCAGGTTTCGGACGCGATTTTGGCGGCAGAAATAGCCCTCCGCGCCGACCTAGTGCGCTACAGTAAATACTACCTGCTGCTTGGCTTGAACGCACGCCGCAACGAATACCTCTCATATGGCGGTTTAAGCAACAACGAGTTCCTCTTCAAAGCAGACACCAAATTCTGGATAAGGCGCAACCTTGATTTCGGCTGCTCCCTTAATTTCGCACAAGAGGTGGAACCTGTCTCAATACTTTACGCCGACCGCTGTGGGAGAACTCGGCTTGACTTCCTCGCTTTTTCGGATTGGAAGACCCCTGTTGAGAAACTGAAGATGCGTTTTGAGTTGCAGGAAAAAAATGTCAATTTCTGGGGCAAAGACTTAAGCAACCTTGACCACAACGAGGTCTACTTCAACGCATTGGGCTCGTATCTCTTTCGTCCGAAGTTGACCCTTACAGGGCGCTTGGGGGGCGGTTTTCTTACATACACCGACAGTTGGTTAAACGACTTCTCTTATGTAGTGTTTTACGGAGGCGGGCGGGGAGAGTTGTCACCGAAGACCCGTTATGCTGGTGAGTTAGGACTTTATGTGCAGTCTGTTTCGGGGAGCAATTCGGCGCTGCGGGGAGAGTATACGGGACCCGTCTGGCGGGGAAGTTTTGAGTGGCAGGCAACAGGCAAGATGCTGGTCTACGCAGAAATTCTGCGGTGGGTTGAGTACCACGCGGCGGCAAACTATCAGGTCGTGGACTCCTTTGGCGGCAGAGTCAGATGGGTGATGACAAAACGGATATACCTTGAGGGCGGTGTCCGCCTTGAGTTGGCAAACCCTGCTTCGCAGGGAGGTTATCTTGCCCGTTTTGCTTGGCGCTTTGCGGGCAACGCAGGCGCCTACTACCGCCTAAAGCACTTCCTCTACCTTGGTGCCGGACTGGAGTATGTGCGCCGCTTATCCCACATCCCCCTTGCATCCTACCACATCACCACGGTATACTTACATTGCACCATCGCTTTTTAGGGTGCCCGCAGATGCGTTTTCTTATCCTTCTGTTGGTTGTGGGATGCAGTTCGGTTGTGAAGCAGGGGCTTCATAAACCGACGGTGTCCCTGCCGCTCACCCACCCGTCCTCCCCGCCGTCTTTGCCGTCAGAGTTGCTCAACGACAAAGCAACGCAGACAGCACTGCAAAAAGCGTTTCTCATATCACCAGGAGACAGGATACAGATAAAGGTCGTCGGGCATAGCGACCTTGAGGTTGAGGCGGTGGTTCCCGCAAATGGCGAAATCTCATTCCCCAGAGCAGGCAGAATAAAGGTGGTCGGACGCTCCCCACAACAGATAGAGAACAGCATCGCCACAGCGCTGCGTGGAAAAGAGTTCGTTGACCCCCAGGTCGTTGTGACTATAACATCGCTTGCCCCCAGAAGAGTCTTCATACTGGGAGCGGTCAAACGCCCGGGAGGATACGAGACCCTGCTCGCCCGCCCCCTAACACTTGTGCGGCTCGTTGCACTTGCCGGAGGATTCCTTGACGCCGCCGACAAGGAGGTTCTCCTCCTCCTGCGCAGAACCCCCTCCGGCGAAAAGAGATACGCCATCCCCTTCAGCACATTGCATAGCGGGAAGAAAAACGGCAGCGATATCCTTCTACTGCCCGGCGATGTGGTAATAGTCAGAGAACAGCAGAAAGTCTATGTTCTGGGCTCTGTCGCCTCACCTGGTGGCTATGTTGTAGAGCCGCGGTTGAGACTGACCCATGTTCTGGCGCTGGCGGGTGGACTAACGCGCCTTGCTGACCCTAAAAGGGTGCGCCTTATAAGACGCTTAAAAAACGGCTCCGTCAGAATAGCCGTTGTTGATATAAACCAAGTGTTTGAAGGCAAAGTTTCAGATGTGGTGGTGCAGCCGGGTGATGTGATATTTGTTCCCGAATCGCTGTTCTGAGGCGGTGGATATGGAAGAGACAACGGGTCAGTTAAGACAGATACTGGGTGTTGTATGGCGTTGGAAGTGGTTCATTCTGCTTGTGACGGCGGGATTTGCCGCAGGTGCTTATATCCACTTCAGCCGCCAGCAGCCAATTTATCGCGCCACCGCCCGTCTGCGCGTCAGACCCACAACCATCCGCGTCGGCGAAGCACAACTGGAAGAATCCCCTCTGCGTTATCTCCGCGCCCGCGAGTTCGTCAACACAATCGCCCGTTCCATCAAATCGCCGCGAATCCTCGGAAAAGTCTTTGAGAATCCCAAACTGCAAAAGATTTACGAGGGCAGCGGCGACCCCCTCGTAGACTTTATGAACTCCTTCCACGCCGAACCAGAAATAGACTCCTACCTCGTCAACCTGTGGTGGGAATCAACCGACCCGAAACTGGCTGCCGATGTGGTGAACGCCGTTGTCAGCGAGGTTGAGCAGGACGAAGCCGAGCGCTGCCAACTTGTAAGCGAAAGCGCCAAAAGAAGACTGAAAACGATGTTGGAAGAGCGCGAGAAGCGATTGCGGGAAGCGGAATCCCAACTGCGCAAGTTTGAGGAGCAGCACGCCGTCGCTTCTTATGAGAGCGAGATAAAGCGCCTGGCTAAGCAGGTCGCCCTCTACGAAGAAGCCATCGCCGGGTTGAAGTTGGCTCTTATTGACTTACGAAGCAAATGGGAGACTGTGGAGCGATGCAAAAACGACCTTGACAAACTGCTCACCATCCCCGAGATAGCCGAGGATAACCTTGTCAGTTTCTACCGCCAGAAGATAGAGAACCTCAAGGAAGAGCGCACAAGGAAACTGACCACATACGCGCCCACAAGCCGCGAAGTGCGCAGTATAGAGCAGCGTCTGAAGGAACTGCAAGACACCTTAAAGAAGGTGGTTCACCAGAAAGCGGAAGCGATAAGGATTGAATTGGAAAGAGCGCAGAAGCAGATGCAGCAGAAGCAGAAGTTGCTTGATGAGGCGAAAGTTAAGGAGCGCGAATTCGCACGATTGCTCAACCAGCACGAGCATTTGGCGACGCAACTTGAGACGGCGCAGCAACTTTATATGCAGGCGTTGCGGCGAAAGGAACAACTTGAAACAGGTGGGTATTCGGTGCAGCGCCGTTTTGAGGTTGACCACCGCGCACTTATCCCCCGTGTTCCTGTCTGGCCAAAGACCTTTCAATTTACCGCCATAGCGGGTGTTGTGGGGCTGCTTCTCGCATTGGGTCTCGCCTTCCTGTTTGAGCACTTGGACGACTCTGTGAGAGATGAGAAGGCGATAGAGGAGGCGGGGGCGAAGTTTCTGGGCAGTGTGCCGCGCTTAAGACGCGGTAAGGAGTTGGCGGTGGTGGATGACCCGCGCTCTGGGGCAGCAGAAGCGTTCAGAGCGCTGCGCCTCACACTCTTTGCCGAAATAGGCGACGGTAAGAAGATACTCGTCAGCAGTCCCGGCGCACGGGAGGGCAAGACGGTCTGTGCCGCCAACCTCGCCGCCGCCATCGCAAATTGGGGAAAAGCAGTCAACATCCTTGACGGCGACCTGCGGCATCCAAGAATTCACCGCATCCTCAACATAGATTCAAAAACAGGTCTTTCGGAGTTCCTCACATCAGACGACTCACTTGATATAGCCTTTTTGCAAACACGCATCCCCCGCCTCAATGCCCTCCCCGCAGGCAAACCTCTTGCCAACCCCGCAGACCTCCTCTCCAGTCAGAAAATGGCTGACCTTGTTGCCGACGCAAGCAAAGACAGAACACTTGTCATTGACTCACCACCACTTCTGGGTCCCGCCGACACCTTTGTGCTCGCCCGTTACTGCGACGCGGTCGTCCTTGTGGCGCTTGCGGGCAAGACAAAGGTCGGCAGCCTTCAACGCGCCATTGCGCATCTCAAAGCCCTCGGCATTGAAAAAATCTTTGTCGTCCTTAATAGAACGACTCCCGCCACATCCCGTTATTACTATTACCGCTATTACCATTACTACGGCAAGGGGACTGGATGAGACTTGACCGTCTCGCCTTTTTTATGCTTCTTCTTGCTGTGGCGGTCGCTCCCGCCTTCTACGGGTGCGTCACCCGCTCCTTCCTTTGGCTGCTTTTTGCGCTTGTTGCGACCGCCGCGCTTCTGTCACCCCCCAAACTCCCCTCCCGTCAGCACCTTTTCTTTGTCATCCTTCTTGCCGCCCCTGCGGTGGTTGCTCTTGTCCAACTTATTCCGCTTCCTACAAATGTCGTGTTGCTGTTGTCGCCTGCATCAGGCAAGGCGTATGCGCGGGCTGGCTTCCCCTTCGGGCGTATCTCCCTCTCCCCTGATATGACCCTTCAATTTCTGGCACTTTGGGGTGTGGGTTTCCTCGGACTGCTTGCCGCTTGGGGCACGCTCAACACGAGAACCCGTTTCAAAACTTTTCTTGTGACTGTTGTTATTTCATCGTGCCTTTATGCGGTGTGGGGTCTGGCAAGCGGAGCGGGGCGCTACGGTCGTGCACACTCCCCTTATGTCTGCTCCACTCACTTTGCGTTCCATATGGGGGTTGCGCTGCTGGCGGCACTTGCTTTTCTGCGTCTGCTGCGCTCAAGGCAAGGGGGGTTGCAATTTGCAAGGCGTCCTGTTGTCTTTTCTATTCTGGCGGTGGCACTTCTTGGAGCGGCGCTTGTCTTCAGCCTGAGCAGGGGCGGTGTGGCGGTTTTCGCCGCCGCTATCCCCCTTTTCCTCTCCTTCCGATATGGCAGAAAACGCCCTCTTGTAATCGCCATCCTCGCCGCATCCCTCTTTGCCCTCTTTTCTCTTTTGGGAGGACTCGGTCCGCTTGTTGAGCGGTTCGCAAAAAGCCCGCAGGAGTTGAGCGGTGGACGCTGCCTCGCCTGGCGCGCAACCGTAAATGCCCTCCCCCACTACATGCCGCTTGGCTGCGGTATGCTCTCTTTCAGATGGGGATTCTCTCCCTTCAAAAACGACCCCAGACTTTACGGGACTTGGGATGAGGCGCACAACGACTATCTCAACATTCTTCTTGAGGGCGGCATTGTGGCGTTCGTGGCGGTTGTAACCACGATTTTGGTTCTGTTTTTGCTTCTGCGCAAGGGGCTTGCGGGTAAGCGGCGATATAGGCGGGTGGCTGCTGCCCTTGCGCTTACCACCATCTTTGCCGCGCTCCTCCACTCAAGTGTTGATTTTCCCCTCCACATCCCCACCCTCCTTATGCTTGTGGGGATTGTTGTCGGCGCAGCATTTGCGACCGCATCCGCTCATCAGCAGACCCCATCCCGCCTTACGCTCCCTCTTCTTGTTCCCTGCGTTGCGGTCTGCTGGTTCGGGGCGCTGTGGCAGGTGGGATGCGAAGGGCTACCTGGGAAGATAAGGGAGGGTGATTTTGAGGCGCTGCTTGTGGCGCGCCGTCACACCCCGCTCTGGTCGGAGCCCCATTTCGCCGCGGCTATGCGGCTTGTGGAGGAAAAAAACGACGGCGCCGCCGTCAAACACTTCATCAACGCGCTTTATCTCCTCCCAAACGAACCCCGCTACTGGTTCCATTACGCGCTTGCACTGGGCAGACTGGGCGATGACGAGAGGGCTTTTGAGGCGCTGCGCAACGCCGTCAGAGCAGACCCCACATATGTGGAAATTCTTTATCGCGCGGGGATGGTGATGGTGAAGTCCGGTTTTGGGAAAGACAAACAACTGCTTGAGGAAGGAAGACAACTGCTGTTGCGCGCTGTCGCCGTTCAACACCATTTGCTTAAAAGGGTGCTGGAGGAGGTTTCGCGGTTTTCGCAGCGCCCGTCCTGGCTGCACAAATTCGTGCCGCAGGAACGCTGGGCACAGATGGTTTTTATAAGGTTTCTTGCGGGGAAGGGGCACTGGCGCGGGGTGGTTCGTTACGGCAAGGGAGTGGATGGTGCGGAGTTGCTTCTGGCGCGTGGATTGCTTGAGACAGGACGAGAAGAAGAAGCGCGCAAGGTGCTTGAAGGGCTTCTTCATAAGGGCAAATTCAGTGTTAGCGCGGCGGAAAGAGTGCAGGGTGTGTTTCGGGCAAGCGGCAGATGGGATGAGGCGTTGTCATTCTGGCGCAGTGTTGGAGCAGCCTCGCATATAGCGCGCCTTATGGAAGCCGAAACGCTGCTTCAGATGGGGAACCCAGCCGACGCCTACGATGCCCTCAAAAAACTTACCGAGACAGAACGGGTGCTCTACCTTCGCGCGAGGTGTGCTCTGGCGATGGGGCGCCCCAATCTTGCCGCCTCCATCCTGCTTCAGTTGCGCAGAAGATTTCCTCACAAGTTCGCATATCTTCAGTTGCTGGTGAACGCCTTTGTTGCTGCTGGCAAAAAGAATAACGCAAAATCGCTGCTTAAGGGGTATATAATTGAGACAGGTGATGAGCGTGCCAAGCGCCTCCTTGAGCGATTAGAGGGGATAAGGTGATGGTAACAGTTTTGCGCGGAGTGGCAGTGGTTCTGGTGTGCGGGGGTGCAATACTGGTTGCGCCGCGCATAAAGGTGACATACGATGCGTGGCGCCTTATGCATCGCGATGCATCAGTTCTGGGGATACTGGATAAAGAGAAGCGTCGGCGGATACTGGAGCGTTTTGTTTTTGACGGAGTGGCGCGCCACAAAATTCGTCTGCCAGTTACCCCACCTGCGGGCGGCGCGACCCCCTACCTCGGGGAACCCGTTCGGATGGTGCTCTTTCTCGGCGCTCCGAAGCAGAAAAACAGGTCACTGAATGGGGAAGTGGTAACGCTCAATCCCCGCGGCACCGTCCTCCTCATCGTCGCTGACGCCACCACTAAATGGTTCTCCGTTGAGCGCTTCCTACAGCATCTCAAGAAGAAGAAACTTCTTCAGTTGTGTCCCCAGTTGGCGCTGGCGGTTCAAGATGAACACGGCAATCTCCTCTGGGTTCCTATGGAGTTGCAACTGGGTAGGATAAGGCTCGGCTGGGAGGGTTACTACTACTTGGTGCTCTACAAAGATGTGGCGTATGTCAACGGAGATGCCGCGCAGACATCGGGACAGACCTACAATCTTATGCGCAAAATCAAAAAGAAGGTGGTTCCTACACCACGCTTCCGACTCATAGTTGAATGGTGCTTCCCATACGGCGTCGTCACAAACCACATCTGCGCAACACTTGCCGCAGGCTGCCCACTCTACTACCACCTCTTTGGAGAAAAAGAGGTTCCCGACATATACAACCATTTCAAAGCAATTGATGACGGCGTTTGGAAAGAAGAATACGGTCCGCCGGTGGAGGAACCCATCGGTGAAGAGGAAGGCGAGGAGGAGGAGGATTGAGCCTGCTGCTTGTGACATTGATGTTGCTGGGTGGCTTTGAGGATGATTTCAAAAAGGGCTGCACTCTCTATAAAGATGGCAAATACAAGGAGGCGTTGGCGGTCTTTGAGGGGCTTCTGAAGGATGCGAAGGGGAAGGAGCGCGTTGGGGTGCTGGCGAACGCGGCGTCGGCGGCATACGCGTTGGCGGATTACAAAAAAGCGGCGGGTTATCTTGAGGAGGCGACAAAACTTGCACCTGATGATGAAAAGTTGCGGCTCAACCTGGTGAGAGCGCTGGCGCTGTGCGGCAGACGAAAAGAGGCGCTTAAGCATCTTGCGAAGACAAAGTTTGCTGAAGATGCGGTGGAGTTTTGGAAATCGGCTGCATTAGCGTCGGCGGACAGCGCATCTGAGGTTGTGGCGCTTCGGCTTCTTGTCGCTGTTGGGGTGGCGGATGCACGGGTGCGGGAGCGGCTTGTGGGGCTTCTTCTGCGGCAGGGCAGATATGAGGAGGCGTTTGCGGAGGCGCAGAGTTGGGTAAAGGCGGAAAGCACAAGCGGGCGGGCGTGGTTCTATCTGGGGGTTTGTGCGTTGCGGAAGGGAGACGAGGAGGCTGGGGAGGAGGCGTGCTATGTGGCGCTGGCGCTGGGTGAGGAGAGAGCGCGTGGGGTGTTGGCATCATTACTTGAGCGGCGTGGGGAGTTGGTTTCGTCTGTGCTGGTGCTGTCTGGTTCATCGGAGGTGAAGGAGAAGATGAGGGCGGCGGAGTTGGCGCTTAAGGCGGGTGAGGCAGAGTTGGCGCTTGAGGCGCTGCAGGGTGTGGGAAAAGAAGGTGATGGGCTGCGTGCGCTTGCACTCCTTAAAGCAGGGCACAAAAGGAGAGCGCTGAAACTCGCCAAAGCGGTGCTCAACACCAATCCAGAAGACCCCTATGCGAAGGATGTGCTCAAAGAGTCAGAGCCGAAGAAATAGGACTATTCCTGCACGGTCGTCGCCTTCTCCCGCTTCAAAGTAAGGACCCCAGTCACGGTGGCTGAAGAAGACAAGCACCCTTAATGAAGGGTGGATGTTGAAGGAGAGGGCGAAGGTATAGGTAAGTTGGGAGCGTGTGGAGCGTCCTGTGAGGATGCGCATAACATAGTCACGCGGCGGACGATACATATCCACCCGAAAGAGCGCTTGAACACCGCAGTGCAGGTTGCGTTGGGGATCCCAGTAGCGGAAGTTACGCCAGACAAACACCCCCAATTCGGCGCAGTAGCCCAAAGAGTCGCGGTCGCGCTCCACAGCGTTACCGTCGTTGGCGAAGATGCACTCAAACAGCGCTGAGAAGAGCCTGTATCGGAAGGCGGAGTGGGCGCCGAACCTGTCGCGGTTCGTCTCCACAGCAGGATGCGCCCAGTCATAGTAGGTGACACGGCTGCCGTCGTACCACGACACACCGAACTCCACACCCTCAACCATCAGCATTCTGATTTGAGCACATATCGCCTTTGCTTTGTCCGACTCCTTCCCCCCCAGATACTCACCCCGCAAAACCGCCACCTCCCCTTCAAGTCCGCCTCTTGCCGTCACAAACTTAAATCCAAACGCAACGCCCAAATCAAAAAATCCCAACCCCTCATCAAACATCCGCAACGCCACCCGCGGATAGCCCAAACTCAAGTCGTGCTCCAGATAACGCTGACTGTAGCCAAAAGGTATCCGCAAAAGTCCAGCCTTAAGATAAAGTCTCTGCCGCCACCGCTCCCTCTCAAAAAGCGATGTCTGAACCCACGCTTCCTTGACCACAAAATCGGGATGCGTCGCAGCAAGCGCACAGAAACGAACGGAACCGTCTTCCAACAGCGTCCTGAAGCCCAACTCATCAAGGCAGAATCCATCAGGTCCTGCGTCGCTGTAGCGCATTGAGGTCTTGCCCAGAAACTCAAATTTTGTCTGCTGCGCCCAAATTTGCGGCGTCACAACCCACAGCGCAAAAAAGCAAACAGCACCCAGTCTTATCATCTCTTCTCCCCCCCAAGTTTATAGGCTATACCTACTGCCCTGACAGAGCGGAACCACCAGATAAAGGAAAGTGGTGGAGGCGTTTTTGAGATGTGGATTTTCACAGACGCCACACCATCAGCGTGGAGTCTCTTCGCGGCGGAAAGCAAGCCTTCAGCGGCGTCGTCGGCGTCCACATATCCTACAGGAACGAAACCAAAGAGCATAGCGCCCCATCCGCGCCACTCAAGCAGCCCCAATATTTGGGCGTTTTTGGGCGGTGGCAGCGGCGACAGTCCTTGGCGCGCCGGCAGAAACTCAAGCGCGCTGCAACCACAAAAAACAACCGCGCTAACCACGCAGAAGACGACGCGCAATGATGAGACGCTGTATCTCACTTGTCCCCTCATAAATCTGTGTTATGCGCGCATCGCGCCAGTAACGCTCAAGCGGGAACTCCTTTATGTAACCGTAGCCGCCGTGAATCTGGAGCGCTTTGCTGGTGACGAACTCCGACACCTCCGCCGCCTTCAACTTAGCCATTGACGCCACCATCACATAGTCCTCGCCGGCATCCTTGAGACAGGCGGCTTTGTAGGTGAGCAACCGCGCCGCCTCCAACTCCGTCGCCATATCCGCCAACATAAACTGCAACCCCTGAAACGACGATATCGGACGCCCAAACTGATTGCGCTCCTTAGAATAATTGACGGCTGCATCAAGCGCCGCTTGCGCTATCCCCACCGCCTGCGCCGCCACCAGTATCCTTCCCCCATCCAGAGTCCACATCCCTATCTTGAAACCATCCCCAGGAGCACCCAACACATTCTCTTTTGGAACACGCACATCTTCCAGCACTATCTCGCAGGTGCTTGAGCCGCGTATCCCCAATTTCTTCTCCTTCTTCGTCACCTGATATCCAGGAGTGTCGGCTTCAACGACGAAAGCGGAGAATCCCCGCTTGCCGCGCCCAGGGTCTGTTTGCGCAAACACTATCGCTATCCCCGCCTCTTTGGCGTTGGATATGAAAAGTTTTGTCCCGTTCAAGACCCATTCCTCACCATCCAGAACCGCTTTTGTGCGTATCCCCCCAACATCTGAACCCGCATTCGGCTCGGTCATCGCCATACAGCCCACAACCTCGCCTTTCGCAAGCGGCACAAGATATTTCCTCTTCAACTCCTCGCTACCCCAGCGCAGTATCGGCTCACACACAAGACTCACCTGCACACCAAGCACTATCGCCGTTGAGGCGCATGCCTTGCTTATCTCCTCACCCATCAACACATAGGAAAGGGTATCCATCCCCGCACCGCCATACTCCTCAGGCACGGTGATACCTGTGAATCCCAACTCAGCCGCCTGCTTCCAGATGTCCCACGGAAACTCCTCTTCCTCATCAATTTCCGCGGCACGGGGTGCGACAACACTTTGCGCAAAGTCCCGTGCCGTATCCCGCACCAGTTTGTGCTCCTCACTCAGGCGAAAGTCCATCTTTACCTCCTCCAAGCGCCCTTGTGTCCTGCGCGTTCAGAGAAGCGCGCCCCTCATCGGTCAGCAACGCCTCCGGAGTTATGACCCCACAGGATATGATAAACCGCATCGCCTCGTCAACACTCATATTCAGTGGAATTGTCTCATCTTCCCTCACTATCACGGTGAAGCCCGACATCGGCGCCGGACTGCACGGCACAAACACCGTCACAAGACGACTCCCCTCCTTCACCTTCACTGGTTGCAATCCTTCCCCTGTCACAAGCCCTACAGACCAACTTCCCGGAAACGGAAACTGCACCGCCACCACGCGGCTATACTTCTTCTGCGGCTTATCCTCCCCGAACAGAAAAGAGGTCACCTGCTTCACATGGGGATATATCAGATTTATAACGGGAGTGCGGGAAAGAAGCCTCTCTCCTGCCCGCCAAATGCGTCGCCCCATAAACGACGCAAGCAGCGCACCCACAACGAATATCACAAACACCACCAGCACAAACGCCGGCCACCACGGCAACTTCGCCGCCAACTCCTCCTCCACCGCCTCAGGGTCAACAAAATTCCCGTTCTCATCAACCGCAAACACCGTCTCATCCACATTGTAATGGCGCACCATATAGCCCCGCACATCTTCAGACCACCGCGCAAGGTTGTATCCTATAAATGTGTTTATCGGTCTGGAGATATTGTTCTTAACAAAACCAAACAGGAACACGATGATATAGATTGTGAGGGCAGTTGGCAGCAGCGCCGCCAGACCCTTAAAAAATATCACCCTCAACCGCCTTGACATCCGCTTAAAAAATCCCTCTGCCACCATCTAACCTCAAAAAAACCTTGACGCCTGCCAAACTTTCCCCAAAATCTTATACTCCCTCAAGGAGAGATTGTAACGATGAAAGTGCGTATACGCAACAGTCGGGTTAAACAGAGAATAAAAGGGTTTCTGGCGCGGATGAAAACGCGCACAGGACGCAAAATCATCAGACGCCAACGAAGAAAGGGCAGATGGAAACTCGCAAGTTGATTTATACTTTCGCCACTTCCAACCACACCCTTTCTCAATTCGTTGGGACGCTTCTATCCTTCTCTATCCACTACGCTGTGGATGTGCGCCGCTTCCCACACTCCAGCCGCTTTCCCCATTTCTGCAAAGAGCCGCTTCAGCAAACCCTCAAAGAGGCAGGTATTGTGTATCTGCACTTGGGGAGGGCGTTGGGCGGCTATCGGCGCGAAGGTTATGAGAACTTCACAAGGAGCGCGATGTTTCAGCGCGGCTTAAAAGCGCTTGTGTTCCTCGCCAACCGAGCCCCCACCTGCTTCTTCTGCGCCGAAGCACGCTGGGAACGCTGCCACCGCCGCTTCATCGCCGATGCCCTCACCTCCTGCGGCTACTGTGTCCTGCACATAACCGCACCCCATCGCATATTGCCACACCAAACCAAACTCTTTAAGGAACAAAACCTTGCTGGACTTTAAGATTGATGCCCAGTGCGGACGCGCAAGGTGCGCCACCCTCTCTGTCGGCAATCGCTTCGTCAAAACCCCTGCCCTTTTTCCCGTCGCCACAGCAGCCGCAGCAAAACCCCTTACCCCACAACAACTCAAAGATTGCCGCGCTCAGGGACTGCTCGTCAACGCCTTCCATCTCCATCTTCGTCCCGGGGAGGAACTGATATCACAACTCGGCGGTGTCCACAAATTCATGGGCTGGGAGCGTCTTATCATCTCAGATTCAGGCGGATTTCAGGTCTTCTCATTGGGCGATTTGGTGCAAGTCACAGACGAAGGGGTGCTGTTCAGAAGCCCCTACGACGGAAGGGAGGTCTTTCTGGGACCGCAAAAGTCGGTGGAGATACAGGAGAGGCTCGGTGCCGACATAATTATGGCGTTTGATGAGTGCCCGCCATATCCTGTAAGTCATGATGCCGCAGAGAAAGCGGTTGAGCGCACCATAAAATGGGCAAAAGTCTGTGTTGATGCGCATAAAACTTCCCAACCTCTTTTTGGCATAACGCAAGGTTCTGTCTTTGAGGACTTAAGACGGCGCTGTGCGGACGCGCTCTGCGAACTCAATTTCGCAGGATATGCCATCGGCGGTCTATCTGTTGGTGAACCCAAAGAGAAGACATATGCTATTTGTGCTTTTGATGCCTTACATCTGCCGCAAGGCAAACCACGCTATCTGATGGGCGTTGGGGATGAGGCGGATATACTGGCGGCGGTTAAGGCAGGTGTTGACATATTTGATTGCGTTCTGCCCACCCGCAACGCACGCAACGGGCAACTGCTGACCCCATCTGGGCGGATGAGAATCCTCGCCGCCGCATACAAAGACGACCCCTCACCTCCTGACCCATCCTGCGACTGCTATACCTGCAAAAACTTCTCCCGCGCCTATCTGCGACATCTCTTCTCATCACGCGAAATGCTCGGTCCTATCCTCGCAGCAATACACAACATCCGCTATGTCACCCGCTTTATGGAACGCATAAGAGCTGCAATAAAGCAAAAATCGCTTCATAAAATCACAACTCCCCAACAACTGTGGCTCAACGCGTCCTGAATTGTTTTGACAATTCCATACGGTCTTATGTTAGAATCAGGTCAGGTGAGACAGGAGGAATAGTCGTGCTGCGTGTTGGCATCTGTGTGGTCGGTGTATTAGTTGTAGGCTGGATTCTTGCACAGTGACTACCGTGAGGTGGTGGCACAAGTGGTCCCGGGACGGGACCGTCAGATGAGAACCCCTTTGAGCAGTTGGTCGCGCCTGAAAAGCAGGAGGCGCATAAGAAAACAGAGCAGAAGAAGACGGTGGTAGTTCGCGGCAAAGGGATGATGGGACTGACCCTCTCTTTTTTCATCCTTTATGCACAGGACTTGCCCGACTCTTTCACAACAGCCACCGTTTCGCTCCGTTACGCTTTTACCCGCACCATATCGGCACGGTTAACGCTTCCATACCGTTACAACGAAGGCAAATACATCACCTCCGACACGGTGCGGGTGAAACTATACGGTCTGTCTGATATTCTGCTTGAGGGGAGGTGGCGGCAGACGCTGAAGACGGTGCAGGTGGGGCGCCTGTATCTGCGGCGGATTCAACTCGGCACGATTGCGGGGCTGCGTATTGGCAGCGGCAAATGCGATGAGCGCGATGAGAACGGCGACCTTGTGCCTGTGCGCTACCAGTTGGGTGTTGGCACCACCAACCCGTATCTGGGGGTTGAGTTGCGCTGGCGCCCAGAATTTGCACATACCTTTTCTTTGCTGCTCCAATATCAGTTCAACTCAAAGAACAAGGCAGGCTATGAGCGGGGTGATTACCTCACAGCAAAACTCTCCTACGGCTTCACAACGCGCACATTCCACATCGGCGGCGGACCACTCGTGTTGAGCGTTCTGCAGCACGACCGTCAAGATGGTGTGATAGTTCCCGACACACGCGGAGAGTTCATATATCTTGAAGCAGAAGCGTCCTATCGCCTGACCTCCTCTGTCAACCTGACCTTTTACGCACGGTATCTTCTCTCAAGCACATCAGCAGAAAGCGAAAACGCTTTAAGATGGCAGGTAGGAGTTGGATTTATGGTTTCTTTTTAATAGGAGGGCTGTTTTATGAGATGGATGCTTTTGTGGACGGTTGGAGTTGGGGTGTTGGCAGGTTGTGGAGGCGGCACGAAGAAAAAGAGCGAAGCCGATGCTGTCTTCAAACTTCTCAAACAGGAATTTGAGAATAAGTATCCTGGCAGAACGCTGCAGCGTGACTCGGCGTTGGACAAAGCCTGCTATGAGCACGCCCACGCTTGGGCATATGCGGGCACCACCGCATACAACAGCAATTTGAGCACAACGCACGGCAACAGTCCGCAACAGCGCGCCAACTATTATGGCTATTCGGGAACCGTCCTTGTGGATAACGGGCACTACTTCAACGACCCTAAAACCCCCACAAGCGATGTGGCACAGTGGTTCATCAACGCAGGGGTCTTAAATGACTCAAACTGCACAAAGATTGGCGTAGCAAAGTATTACTGCCCGTCGTGAGGCTATCCTGGCGAGTTCTGGGTCGTGTACCTGGGCAACTGATGCAGGTTGATAAAGCAGCGGGTGGGACGAGGCGATTTGGGAGATGCTTTGTGTCTGGGGAGAGCGCGGATAATCCGATTGTGATAATGGCTGAAGATGAGATAACAGGTGTGCAGATGGAATATATGCATATAGAGGCGGAGCGTTGCGGTTGCGGCGGGCGCTGGGAGGTGCTTGAACAGGCACTCGTTGAACACGACGGCAAACCTTATGACCAGATACGAGTTCGCTGCCAAAGATGTGGGTTGGAGCGCGACTTCTTCTTTGACATATCGGCTTTTTACGGACGACTTTGAAGGCGGATAGGTTTTGCGCCCTTTGCGGTGGTGCATCCGATGACGGCGGCTGGAACCGAGGCGTTTTTGAGCGCCGCCAGCGCGTCCTCCTTGCGCTCATCCTCCACAAAAAGCGCAAGCCCTCCTGATGTCTGCGGATCGTTCAGCAGGTCAAAGAGCCAGTCCTCAACGGCGTCTTGGCGCTCTACTTTCGGCGCATAAAAAGCGCGGTTGCGATAAAGCCCTTCCGGCACAAGCCCCATATTCACCGCATCAGATGCACCAGGCAGAAGCGGCACACTCTCTGCATACACAACCACCGTCACATCGGATGCTTCCGCAACAACGCTTAAATGCCCCAGAAGTCCAAAACCTGTTATATCGGTTGCGGTAACGGCGATTTGGGAAACCGCCTCCTGTGCCGCCTTGTTAAGGGTTGCCATAGACCGCTGCGCCGCCTCAATCCACTCCGCCTCCGCAAGACCACCCTTCACCGCCGTCGCTATCACACCTGTCCCTATCGGCTTTGTTAGAATAATAGCGCAACCAGGCTTTGCGGCGTTAGAACGCCACAGACGCCCCTCATCCGCCAACCCCGTCACCGCAAAACCAAACTTCAACTCCTCATCATCAACGGTGTGTCCGCCAACAAGCAGACACCCCGCCTCATCCAGCACCTCAAGCCCACCCTCCAGAATCTCCCTGACGGTCTGCTCCTCTATCTTTTGGGGCCAGCAGAGGATGTTGAGGGCGGTGAGCGGTTTGGCGTTCATAGCGTAGATGTCGGAAAGCGAGTTTGCGGCGGCGATGCGTCCGAACACCCGCGGCTCATCCGCAACAGGCGTGAAAAAATCTATTGTCTGAACCAGAATGGTGCCGTCGGGCAGACGATATGCGCCCGCGTCATCGGGCTGCTCAAGCCCCAGAAGCAGCGCGGGGTCATCTTTAAGCGGCAGTCCGCAAAGAAGGGTAGCCAGGTCCCCTGGTCCGCGTTTTGCCGCTCACCCCGA
>CAZPBO010000047.1:5613-18344 GCA_964584815.1 uncultured Planctomycetota bacterium | reverse complement strand
CCTCTTCGGCGTGTCGTTCAAGTTCATCCATCGTCACAGAGAAATCGTCCTTGACCTCAGGTTCCTCGGTAAGGGGGACTGCCAGCGGCTCTTCTTCCACTATGGGCAACTCATCAAGTGGTTCAAGCATTTCCTCTTCCTCCGCCTCCCCTCCTGCGCTTTCTGCGTCAGCCGCGACAGGCGAAATCGCCGCTTCCCGCCTCTCCAGTATCCTTTCTATCTCTCTTTGCGCCAGCGCCTCTTGCCGCTCTTCTTCCGCCAACGGGAGCAGTTGGAACATCGCCCCGCATCGCGGACAACAGAACACCCACTTGTTCTCTACCTCTATTTGGTCAACAGTAAAGTCATATTTGCTGACCGCAACCTCTTCTTTGCCTGCTTCCTCCACCGCCTCAGCGTCCTCCTTCGTCGCTTTTCTACGCTTCTTTTTCTTCTTCTTGGGTTTTTCCTCCGCTTTCTTCTCTTCCTCAGCCTCTTTTTTCTCCTCATCCTCCTCTGCGCTGAGAACATCCTTCACCACCTGCGGAAGTTCCGGCCACTCAACCCTTGCGACATCCGCCAGACTTTCACGGGTGGAGACTATCTCCGCACCACCTTCTATCACTTCCTTCATCTTCTCAACGACCTTTTCCGCTTCCTTCTTGGAGAGATTGTCAAACAGAACTATGGGGGCTGATGCGAGTATGTCGTCGGCGTGACCTGCTCCCACCCCCAACAGTTTGCCGAGGTCCTCTTTAAGGCGGGTTCTTGCCTTCTCCTCATATCCTCGCAACAAGACCTTGTAAGGACGCGCCATCCCCTCCTCCTCCCTATCCTTCTGCAACGCGATTATACCCTAACCTATGTGCTTGTCAAGAACCCAATTCCCATTACCGTTTCTGGAAAAAACTCTCTTCAACCCTTATAATACGCAACCGTTAGGAATGGCTGGGGGTCAAATAAAGGGGAAATCTTTTTCGGAGGAGCGGATATGCGTGTTGGGATTGTCACGGTTGTTATTTTTGGGATGAGTGTAGCGCTTGCTCAAGGGTTTCAGGTTCGCATTGAGCCGCACCAACGACCCGACAAAGACGCTACTGTGATGGTGCGCGATGTCGTTGACGGCGAGTATGAGGTCTCCCTCTGGCGCGTTGACTCCCTTGAGTGGCTGCTTCAAAAAGCGTGGGACGCGAACTTTTTCCGATACAAAAGGAAACTGCTTGATGAAGTGAGCGCTGCTGCTGTTCTCGCCAACGCAAAAAAGCGCCCGAGTGCGCTTTCCGAAAAACCTGATGAGCAACTCAAGAAAATCAAACCCCACCTCACATATCTGTGGACAAAGATGTTCAAAGAAAAGCCGCTTAAGAGTGAGGGGGTATGGAAAGAGCGTCTGCTCAACATTGGGCGTTTGAAGACGGGCATTTATCTTGTGCGGGTAAGGCGCGCGGTTTTTGAGGTGTGGAGTTATCTGACTGTTGCGAGTATGGATTTTGTGGCGCGGGTGGTGGGTAGCGACCTTCTCGTCTGGGTCGTGCGGAAAAGCGACGGCGCCCCTGTCGCCAACGCGGAAGTCTCGCTTGTTGACACAAGCGGGAAGGTGCTGGAACGCGGCATAACACCCGCAAACGGACTTCTTATCCTCAAAAACAGAAAGTCAGGCAAGAATAACATCGTCGTTCGCCACAACAATGAGGTGCTCTTCGCATCCGTCTGGCAAGGCGGAGCATCTTTCCCCACCAAGATATACATCTATACCGACAGACCGCTTTATCGTCCCGGCGAGCGGGTCTACTTCAGGGGCGTTGTGCGCGTGCTCACCCCCGATGGTCCAAGATATCCGGGACAGATGAAAATCAGATGGTTTGTTCAGGATGCCAAATATCGCCGTGTTGCTCAGGGAGAGATAAAGGTCAACCGTTTCGGAACATTCAGCGGCAAAATAGACCTGCCAGAAAAGCCCTCACTCGGAGTCTGGCGCCTTTATGTCCTCTCCCGACATCCATCAGCGTCCTCAACAATAGCCTTTGAGGTGCGCGCTTACCGCAAACCCGACTTCAAAGTCACCCTCAAAGCCGACAAAGCAGGTTATGTGCAGGGCGAAAAGGTTAAAGTAAAAATTGAAGCGCGCTACCTGTTCGGACCACCCGTCGCAGAAGGTGAGTTGACACTGCGCGTCCACAGAAGACCGTGGTTCTTTGACCCCTTCGCCAGACAGCGTCTCGGCTTCCGCATAAGAAGACTTGAGGCGATGCCTCAAGATGTCCTCGTCTTTGAGAAGAAAATCAAACTCTCAAACGGTTACGCCGAAGTCGCAATCCCCACCACAAGAAGCCCTTATGACGCCTTTTATGTGATAGAGGCGCAGGTGACCGACAAGACGAGCGGAATAGCAGTCTTTGCGAGCCAGATGGTTCGCGTGACGCGTGCGGCGTTCGGCATTGGTGTCAAAACCGACCGCAACATATATATGGTGGGAGAGGAGAGCCGCATAACGGTGCGCGTCAGCGGCTTCGGCTCCCCTGTCTCTGATGTTCCCATCCGAATTGCGGTCTATGACACCCGAAATGTGCGCATCGCCCGTGAGTTGCTCCGCTCCGACAACCTCGGTGAGGCGTCCTGCACCGTCAGATTCACCCAACCCGGTTATTATCGCGTCATTGCCCGCGCCACAGACGCCTTTGACAACCCAGTCTCGGCAGCGCAGCCTGTGCTTGTCGTCTCCAAAGAAGGTGGTGTGCCAACAGGCGGAAATTGGCTTGAGATAATCCCTGATAAGGAGTCCTACAAACCCGGGGAGACGGCGCGGTTCGTTATTCTATCATCTGTCGTTCCCGCCTGGCGTCTTGTCACAATTGAGTCTTCTCATCTGAATGATGTGCGGGTGGAGCATATAAGCGCCACCGTTCAGGTCGTTGAGGTGCAGGTGACCGAAACGATGGCGCCCGCCCTTTTCTTATGGGTCGCATCCTTCCATAACGGACGCTTCGGAAGCGCGACAAGAATGGTCACCGTGGAGCCCGTCTCCTTCCGCCTCAAAATCCGAGGAATGCTTACCCCCAAGGAAGGGCGTCCCGGCAAACGGGTCAAACTTGAGGTCGCGTTAAAGGACTACAAGGGCAGACCTGTTGTTGGCGAGTTCTCTGTGGCGATGGTGGATGAGGCGCTTTTTATGTTGAAAGAGCAGAGTTATGATGACCCTGCAAAGTTCTTCCTGCCCATAATCCGTCGGGAGGGGATAATGCCACAGGCGGTGTGGCGCTATCCTTCGTCGCGCCCCGCACTCTGGCGCCTCTTCCGCTCCGTCTGGGAAAAGGAGCAGAAAGAGATGAACAAGGTGTGGGCGCATTTCTGGCGTAGGCGTGGCTTTGTTAAGCAACGCGAGCGCTTGGCGAGACACGCCGCAGCCCCGCTTATTCCACTTGGTAAGAGTATGGAAGGAGAAGAAAATGATGCAGGACCGCCTCCATCCAACGCTCCGCGAAAAGTTGCCGCAAAAGGTGGACTTTCAGGGCATGTGGGGCTGAAGGAAATCCCCAAATCGGTCTATCTGCGTAAGAGTTTTGCGACCACCGCTTTCTGGCGCGCCAGCGTTACAACCAACGCAGACGGCAAAGCGACCCTGACCATAAGCCTTCCCGACAACATAACGACTTGGCGGTTTACGATTGTGGCGGTGGCGGAAGCCGAGTTCGGCATAGCCAAGAAGTCCTTTGTGAGCCGCCTGCCCGTGATGGCGCAGATAATCCATCCCCGCTTTTTGCGGGTGGGGGATGTGGCGGTTCTCGGTGTGCGGGGGCACAACGAGACCGGCAAAAGGGCAGCGCTTGGAGTGCGGTTTGAAGCGCAGAACCTAAAAGGTGAGCCTGTGACGAAGCAGAGCGAGGTGGAGACAGGTAAACATCTGGTCGCGGAAGGCGAGTTTTTGGCGGAGGACGCGGGGGAGGCGGTTCTGCGCGCTGCGGCAAGGAGTGAAACCGAAGCCGACGCCACCGAGGTCAGAATCCCCGTCCTGCCTCGTGGTGAGAAACAGCGCATAGGAACCGTGCTGACTGTTGGCACAGAGCCCAAAAGTTGGGAGTTCACCCTGCCCGATGACTTTGAGGCACTCAAGGTGCGAATAGGTGTCTCTTGTGGTGGTTACGCCGCCGCTATCCAACAGTCCCTCCGCTATCTCGTAAAGTATCCCTACGGCTGAACGGAGCAGACGATGGGCAAGGTCTTGCCCACACTGGCGGCGACAAAAGCGTTCCAGAGACTGGGGCTTAAGATGGACGCAGCGCTGCAGAATAAAATGCGCAAGGCGATAAAGGCAGGTCTGAAGCGCCTTTATGAGTTGCAGCACAAAGACGGCGGTTGGGGATGGTGGAAGAAAGACCGCACAAATGCGTTTATGACGGCGTATGTGGTTTTGGGGCTTGCAATGGCAAAGGAGGTGGATGTGGTGGTCAAGCAGGATGTGATAAAGCGTGGTATCGCGGCGCTTGAGCGGATGATAAAGACGCTACGCCCTGGCAAGGGCAATTACAACCGCAAATGCTATATGGTGTGGGTGTTGGCGAAGGCGGCACCTGACAGGGCGAAGCGCTATATAGATGTGGTTTTTGATGATGCGGCTCGCAAGAAGGCAACCCCCTACACCAAAGCGCTGCTTGCGATGGCGCTTCTGCACGCAGGGCGCGATAAAGATGCATCGTCTGTGGTGGACGCTCTGCTGAAGGAAGCACGACGGGATGAGAAGGGGATTTTCTGGCGGGCGGCAGAGCGCGGTTACAGGCGCTACCTTGACCCTGTGGAGACGACCGCTTATTGTGCCAGGGCGCTTGTGGCTGCGGGGAAGGTGGACGAGGCAAACGCGGCTTGTGCGTGGCTGCTGTCCAGACGGCACGGCAACAAATGGCACTCAACACGCGACACCGCCGCCGCCGTCCTCGCCTTCTTAAAACTGCTCTCAAAGCAGAAAATCTCAGACCAGAAACTTACGCTTTCCGTCACCGTCAACTCCAAACCCGCCTTTGCGGGAGAAATTCCGACTGACAGAGTCTCATCCTTCGCCATTGACACAGCGCTTTTCCGCAAAGGCAAAAACAGAATAACTCTAAAAGGCGCAAAGGGACTTGTATGCTCCCTTACCTGCGTGTTCCACAGCGCAAAGATTGTGCAGCCCGACAATGGACTTGCGCTCAGACGCTGGCTGAAGCGCGTCGCGCCTGAAGTGGGGAAGACGACTCTCAAGGTTTTGGGAGAGGTCAAAAACAATGAGAAAATAAAGCGTGATGAGTTGATTCTGGTGGAGGTGGAGTTGACATCATTTGGCAATTACCGTTATATAGTGGTGGAGGTGCCGTTGCCTGCGGGTTGTGAGGTGGTGGAGAGCGCCACAAGACGCTACTGCCGCCTCAACGGTTGGTGGTTCCACCGCGAGGTTTGGGACGACAAGGTGGTGTTCTTCTTGAACTATGTGGGGAAAGGGCAGAAGGTGAAGATGTCCTTCCTGATGCGCGGGGCTTATAAAGGGCGCTTTCGTATGCCCCCTGTGAAGGCGTCCTCAATGTACTTCCCAGAACTTTGTGGACACAGCAGCGGGCTTGCACTGGAGGTGACGGAATGAAGTGGATGTTGTCTGTGGCATTGTGGCTGTTTATCTGTGTGACGGTTTTTGCGCAGCAGCCTGCCGGCAAGAAGCAGCAGAAGGAAGTGGACATAGAGGAGTTGCTGCGCCAGTTGGCGTCGGAGGATTGGCGCACACGCAAGCGGGCATACAAGGCGCTTGAGGTGGTTGCGGACAGATATGTGTCGCGGCTGAAGAAGGCGGCTTTATCATCTGACCTTGAGGTGCGCGTGCGTGTGCGGAGCCTGTTGCGGTATCTTAAGGTTATAGAGCCTGGGGCAGAGGCGCGTCTTGAGGAGTTGGCGAAGGAATTCCTTGCGGCGCCTGACCATAAGCGTCGTGAGATAGTTCGCAAGATGCGGGCGATTGATGGCGCCGCCAACTGGCTTATCACGCGCCTCACCCAGAAGCAAGGCTTTGAGGCGCGAAAGTGGGCGGTTCTCGTCCACTGGTTCCAGTTCGGCAGACCTTTTCTCTGGAATGAGCGGAAGTTCACGGTTGAGGAGTTGGTGTTGGTGAAGATAGTGAGGGACAAGTTTGCGTATCCTGCGACGAGGTTTGCGGCGCTGCGTGCGCTGGCGCGTTTTGGCAGTGTTCGTGCTCTTGTGACGGTGGCGCATATGGCGGCGGGCGAAGTGCCGTTTTACCGCTACCGTGATGCCGACCCACGCAAGTTCAAGCGCTTCGCCGTCCGCGCCGTCAAAGCGATGCTCAAGCGGCTCAAAATCCCCGTTGAGCCTCCAGGTGAGGACTCAAACTGGACGGACTTTGTTGACAGCCTGACGGAGGCGTCAAAGGAAGCCAAAGCCGAACTGGAGCGCCTGAGAGGAGAGCGGTTGCGAAAGCGGCTTGGGATGCGTCCATTGCTTGGGGTCTATTTCCCCGGAGGAGATGAGAACCGAGTTGAGGGCGGCGCACGAATAGCCGGAACCAAACCCGGCTCCGGTGCAGCCGAAGCGGGGCTTCAACCCAATGATTTGATAACATCCATTGACGGTTGGCGTGTCCGCTGCTGGTCTGACCTCGTGCAGGCGGTGCGGCATTGTCAAATCGGCGAGCGTGTTCCTCTCACCTTTCTGCACAACGGCAAGAAGAAGAGTGCAGAAGCAGTTATCACCGCCGATACCGAAAGGAATTGATACCGCCCCCCAAAAAGCGTATCATTCTCTGTTGTTTTGGGAGTCAAGAATGTGTTGCCACAACTCTGTGTTGCATTAGATGTCTCCGACATAATGGAGATGGTGGATGTGGTAGAGAGGTTGCGTGGGGTGGTGCGGATGTTCAAGGTAGGTTCGCAACTTTTCTGCTCGTGCGGACCTGGGGCGGTGTATGCGCTTCGTTCGCGGGGGCTTGAGGTTTTTGTGGATTTGAAGTTGCACGATATACCGAGTGTGGTGGAGGAGGCGGCGTCGCGTCTGGCTGCCTGTGGCGCCAATATGCTCACCATCCACGCCACGGCAGGACCTGACGCTTTTGCTGCCGCAAAGCGCGCGCTCTCCCGCTTCCCCGACCCACCCAAAATCATCGCCGTCACCGTCCTCACCTCCCTCAAACCCGAGACGCTCAAGGCGCTTAAGTTGAACCAAACGCCGCAGAAGTTGACGGTGGAATGGGCGAAGTTGGCGGTGGAGGCGGGGGCGGACGGTGTGGTCGCCTCTGTCGGTGATGTTCCACGCTTGCGGAAAGCCATCCCTGATGTCTTCGTCGTCTGTCCTGGGATTCGTCCCGCAGGCACGGAGACGCATGACCAGGTGCGGGTTGCAACGCCGGCAGATGCCGCCAAAGCCGGCGCAAATGTTGTTGTCGTCGGACGCCCTATCGTCCGCGCCAAAAACCCACGCTCCGCCGCGCACAACATCCTTGACGAAATGCGTTCCGCCCTGGAGGAAACATTTTGATTACCACCGCCATCGGCTCCGTCCCTTGGGTAGACCCCAAAACCGCTATTGATAGAACCTGGAACGCCGTAACAGTCCCCTTCTGGCCGCAACTTCCCAAACGGGTGTGGTATGAGTTGATGATTCCGCAGTTCGCTGAAGGTCTGCCTGGGGTGGTCTTTGATGATGGTGCCAAGAAAGTCATATGCCGCAAGGACGAGGCGGCTTTGGGGGAGTTTTGGTCTGACCCTATGGCGGCGGGCGGGATAACCCCCGCATTTGCCGCTGGGCTTTATGCCGCCCTTGAAGAAGCGGCGCGGCAAAAGCCTGACTCTTTCAAAACGCAGACCACAGGTCCGATAACCTTCTGCTGCTCTGTGCAGAAGGAAGATGGCACACCGATAATAGCCGACGGTGCTCTGCGTGAGGCGGCTTGGATGCTCCTTGCGCAGAAGGCGGTCTGGCAGGTCGGGCAGTTCAAGCGGCACAGCAGGAGAGTTTATCATTTCTTTGATGAGCCTGTGATGGCGGCGTGGGGGGCGTATCCCACGCTCACTCCGCAACTTGTGGTTGAGGCGTTGCGGTTTGTTTTTGCGACGCTGAAAGAAGCGCATCCTGATGTGATGGTGGGACTACACTGCTGCGGCAACACCGATTGGGGGCTTGTCCTGTCGGCGGAGCCTGATGTTCTGTCTTTTGACGCGTTCAACTATGGGGAGACGCTGCTGCTTTACGGAGACGCGTTGGCGGCGCACGCCGAACGGGGCGGGGTCTTTGCTGTGGGGATAGTGCCCACCGATGCGGCGGTGGCGGATGTTTCATCCCAGCAGTTGGTGCAGAAAGCGCAGGATTTGATTGACAGCATTGCGCAAAAAGCGGGGCGGCAGGCGTCCTTTATTTTAACGCCATCCTGCGGGGCTGGCAGCCTCAATGAGGAGATGGGGCAGCGGGTCTTCAACCTGCTTCAGGAGGTGGGAGCCATTCTGCGTGCGTAGGCTATCGCCGCCAGCCACAAACCCTGCAGGTCAAGAATTTTGTCTGTGGGGATGAGTGCGCGTTCAATTGGCGCTCGCTCCATCCGCGCCACAATCCTTGCACCACGCGAAACCACTGTGGTATCAGGCGCAAGGTCAATGCCGCGACGCAGAAATAGCCCGAAATTGCGCTGCGATGTTCCGTAACGCGCCTCAAGCAGCCCATAAGAGAAGCGCTTCTCCTCTATCCGCAGACGCTCATACGGCTTGACAAGGATGATGTCAACGACCGCAAACATCAGAGAGCGCTGCGGCATAACTTTTTCGCGACGCGACAGACGCATCTTGTCGGGTGCTGCCTGATGTTCCCTCTTTGGGGCTGTTCTGTGTTCAATCACGCCCGCGTTTATCACGATGATGCGCTCCCACGGCACAAGGGCGGGGTCCTCTTCCATCTGTTTGCTCCAGAGGAGCCCCTCTGGGAGGAATGCCGCGGCAACAGTGGTTGTGGGCGGCGGCGGTGGCGGCACATCCTCCACATCTACGACAAGAGAAGGAACGCCCAACTTGCGCAACTCCTCCGCCAGAGCCTTTGCCGTCTCCCCTTCCACCCCCACCGCATATATGCCGCCGCAGACATGGATGCGGCGCGCCACATCCGCCTTCTGACCACCTGTTAACTCTGCAACAATGTCCACCAGAACCTGCCCCCCACTTGAATTGGTGTCCGCTCTCACCACCGCATATTTGCACCCGTCCTTAAGGGGGGACAGAAAGCGGGGCGCCACCTTGGCACGCACACGCTCAAGCGCGACGCTTGCCCGCTCATCTCCGCTCACCTCCGCCCGCTCATATTCCCTTATCGCCGCGCCATAATCCCCCATCTCCTCATACACCCCACCAAGCAGGAAAAACGCTTCCGCCTTCTCCCTGCCTTCAGGCACAACAGAAAGCAGCGTTTGTGCCGCCTCCCGTCCACCCTCCAGTTCACCCCGCTCACGCATCTCCCTCACCAGAAACTTAAGTGTTTTGGGGTCAACTCTGCGGCGTTCATCCTGCCTCATAGAGTTCCAGACCTCAAGCGCCGCGCCACCTGCACCCAACGCCACCAGTTTCTGCAATTTCTCCGTTTTTTCCTGTGGGGCGCCCCTTCCTTCCACAATCCGCTGCGCCTCTTCCATCTCTTCCTTCCCTACCCCGAAAAGCAACCCGCCTGAACGCCGCCGTTTCCTCCTCACCCGCGCCTTTGTCGGACGCAAAAGCCAACTCACATCGTCCTTTGCCCTCTTCTCTATCTTCTCCACCACAAACAGCCGCCTTGCAAAAAGCACCAAAACCGCACCCGTAACACCACCGAAAAGCAACGCCGCATACGCCACCTCCACCACACCACCCTGTATCGCCGCCGCGTATACCGTCTGCAGTATCCCCCACAATCCCACGACACACCAGGCTGGAACCTCCGCGCTGCGCATCATCCAAAGCACAAAAACGAAAAGCAAAACCCTGTATCGGGGGAAAAGGACAAGATAGGCGCCCATCACCCCTGAAACCGCTGCTCCTGAACCAACCACCACCTCACCTGACCCCACAACCGCCTGCACACTCTGCCCCACTATCCCGCTTAAAAAGTAAAGCAACAGAAAGCGAACCCGCCCGCAGGCGTCCTCAACCCCACCGCCATATATCCACAAAAACCACATATTCAGAAGGATGTGGAAAAAACCTATGTGCAGAAACAGTGAGGTGACCACATTGGCAGAGAATGGAGAATGGAGTTGTGGCACCAGACCCCAAACGCGCCAGAACCTATCCGATGCAAAGGGAATAGTAGCAAGGAACAAAAGGGTGTTGAGACTGATGAGAAAGAGCGTGGCGACGGGAACCCTCTTTCTCATCCTTTCAGCAACAAGGGGAATAAACACCACCCATCTCCCAACACGGTCTATTATAGCAAGATATGAGACTGTTTGAAATGAGTTGTCTGAATCGCTGAATGTGGATATGATTTAAGTCTGCAGGTGTGCTTGGAGAAGCGTGGTGAGATTTTTGCGTGTGACCGTTGGCACAGCAGGGCACATTGACCACGGCAAATCAACCCTCATAAAGGCGGTGACGGGCACCGACCCTGACCGTCTCAAGGAGGAGCAGGAGCGTGGGATGACCATTGACATAGGCTTTGCGGAATACAAGATGCCTGACGGAACGCTTGTGGGCATCATAGATGTTCCAGGGCATGAGCGATTCATAAAGAACATGGTCGCTGGTGCGGTGGGCATAGACTTTGTTCTGCTTGTGATAGCGGCGGATGACGGGGTTATGCCGCAGACGCGTGAACATCTTGAAATAATGGAACTTCTGGGGATATCACGCGGGATGGTTGTGCTCACCAAGATAGACCTTGTTGAAGAGGAGATGCTGGAACTGGCGGAAGATGATGTGAGGGGTTTCCTGAAAGGAACATTTCTTGAGAGCGCTCCTTTGGTAAAGGTGTCGGCTGTGACGGGGGAGGGGATAGAGGAGTTTCGGAGGGTCTTTGAGGAGGAGGTGGGGCGGATAAAGCCACGAACAGTGGAGGGAGTCTTTCGCCTGCCTGTTCAGAGGGTCTTTGTGGCGCCGGGGTTTGGTTGCGTGGTGACGGGTGTGGTGCTGTCAGGTCTGGCACGGCAGGGTGATGCTGTTGAGGTCTATCCTGAGCGTTTGCGGGGACGCATACGCTCCATACAGGTCTATAAGGAACCTGTGAAGGAGGCGTCTGCGGGTCACAGAACGGCTTTGGCGCTCGCTGATGTGGAGCATCGCCGCGTCCACCGCGGAAGCGTGGTCGCCTCCCCGAATTCGCTTTCCCCATCCAACATAATTGAATGCGACTACATCCATCTTGAAAGTGCACCTTTTCCTCTGAAAACAGCGACCCCGATACGGCTCCATATCGGCACTCAGGAGGTATTAGGGCATGCGTTTCCGCTCCAGAAGAGCCAGATGGAGCCGGGGGAGCGGGGGCTTGTGCAGTTGCGCTTATCACATCCGGCGGTCTGCGCCGTCGGCGACCGCTTTATCCTCCGCCTCGCCAGCCCGATGCTGACCCTCGGAGGTGGTGCCGTCATCGGACTGTCAGGCAGGAAAATAACCGCCCGCAAGGGACCAATTATCTCTGTCCTGCGCAAAAGAGCCGCCGCAGAAGACCACAAACAAACCGTTGAGACCCTTATTGCTGAAGCCTACACGAATGGGCTTTCCGCAGATGCGGCAGCCCGCCTCACCGCAAAAAAGCCACCTGAGGTCAAACCGCTCCTTGAACAACTCACACAACAAGGCAGAGTTATCTTCCTTGAAGATGAGGGTATATACATCCATAAAGATGCGCTTGAATCGGTGAAAGAGCGCCTGCTTAAGGCGCTGACGGCGTTCCACAAGAAGTTCCCCCTAAAACGCTGGTGCGACCAGAAAGCGCTCTTTGCCCATATGCGCCTCAACGAGGAGTTGCTTGAAGCGGCATTTGATGAGTTGCTTAAAGAGAAAAAGATAGAAAGCGAGGGGAGGAATGTGGCGGTTGCGGGATGGCGGGTTGAATTGTCGGCGGAGTCCGCACGCATTGCGGCAGAAATATCGCGTATTTACAAGGACGCCAAACTCAAAGCGCCCAACAAAAGCGAAGTGGTGGACAGAGTGAGCGGGCAGTTGAGCCGTATTGAGGCGATTTATGAGTATCTTGTTGATGAGGGCGAACTTGTGCGCCTTACAGAAAGCCTCTACATCCACAGGGACGCCTTTGAGGAGGCGGTGGAGAAACTGCGCGCCTACATCCGCAAGGAAGGCAGAATAGATGCGCAAGGTGCCAAAGCGCTTTTCGGACTTTCCCGTAAATACATAATCCCGCTGCTTGAGGCGATGGACCGCCGCAGAATAACCCGCCGTGTCGGTGACCATCGCATTCTTCTGGAGGAGTGACCTTGCCACGCATAAAGGAAGGCAGGGTTGTTGCCGTCTGCATAGGGGATGAGCCGGGACCTAAACGGGAGGTCTCCGAGATAGAACTTGTTTCTGGTGGTGTGGTGGGGGACTGCCATTTCGGTGGCGCAAGAGAGGTGTCGGTGCTGCCGAAAGAGGCGTTGGATGATGCAGCAAAAACAGCAAACCGCGCTCTGACTGCCGGAACCTTTGCGGAAAACATCCTGACGGAGGGCATAGACTGGGCAAGGGTCTGGCGGGACAGCCTTGTTGTGGCAGGAGATGTGGTGCTTGAGCCGCATCAGCGGGGAAAAGAGCACTGCGGCGTGTGCAGCGTGGCAA
>CAZPBO010000047.1:0-5513 GCA_964584815.1 uncultured Planctomycetota bacterium | reverse complement strand
GCTTCGTTGCTGGTGGAGTCTTTTGTTGAGGGGCGTTTCGGTGTTGCGCGCTGGGAGGAACTGGATGCCGCGGCACGGCTTGAGACGCTGCAGCGGGGAATATGTGTCTACCGCCGCGGGCTTTGACCCGCCACAACAGACAGAATGTCAAGAGCGGTGAGAATGCCCACAAGTTTTCCATCGCTGACGACGGGGAGACGGCGGATTTTTTTGCGCACCATAAGTTTTGCGGCTTCAGCAAGCGGAGTTTCGGGAGTGGTGCTGGCGACATCGCGGCTCATTATCTCGTCCACCACCACAAACTGCCCCGCCAGTTCCCGCTCTTCAGGGTCAGGCAGCCGCACCGTCAGAAGGTCAAACAACTCCGCATCCGGCAGAAGACGGTGCTCCCGCAGAACCTGATGGGCTATGATGTCCTTCTCACTGACGATGCCGCAAAGCCTTCCTTTCTCGTCCAACACGGGCACCCCGCTTATCCCGTGCTGCGCCAGCACACGACACACATCCGCAATCGTCGTCCCCAATTTCACCGCCACCACATCCTTTATCATCACATCCGCAACCTTCAATTCTTTGATATCCATAACACCTTCCTTATGAGCCGAAACGGTATGTGGCGCCAATGTAGTCAAGAACCGTCAGCAGGAAGGCGTTGGCTGTTATGCGCCCAAGCCCACCACGCATACACCAGCGCTCCCCAAAACGCTCCACATCGTCTGTCAGAACATCAGGACCAAAAAGCGCTACCGGAACGGGGTCTGCTGAATGCTCGCGCAGTTGGCAGGGTGTGGAGTGGTCGCTGGTTATGGCGATGTAGAAACCGTCTCTTTTCGCGGCATCAAATAAGGGGGCTAATGCGGTATCCACCCGCTCTATAAATGCAACTTTTTCCTCAACAAGCCCGTCGTGGGAGGCGATGTCGGTGCCCTTGTAATGGACAACGACAAGGTGATGGGTTTTAAGCGCTTCTTGAGCGGCGGCGGCTTTGCCCTCAACATCTGTGTCAAGGTTGGCGGTGAAGGTGCGTTTTTTAACCACATCAAAACCTGTCATCCTTGCAATACCGACAATAGTGGACTCGCCCGCCACGCAGGCGCCTTGTATGTTGAAGCGTTCGGCGAGTGAGCGCATAGGGCGTTTGATTCCTGCACCGCGCAGGAGGACATAGTTGGCTGGGGGCAGTCCACGCTCTATGCGGAGGCGGTTTATGGGGTGTTTTTTGAGGATGTTGTGTGCGCGGATGGAGAACTCTGTTGCGGCGGCGGCGGTTCGCTCCGCAGCCGATGAGCCCGCAACGCGCGCCCTTATCGGACGCGGTCTTTTCCCTTCGTGCAGCGGTCCAGGGTCCGAGTCGGTCACAAGCGGGGACAGGCGCTCTCCGCGCAGCACAAGCACTGCTCTGTGTTCTGTAGCGGCACGAAAGACCACCTCCGTGCCGTCAGATAAGCGCATCTTATCCAATGCCGCCGCCAATTCCGCCGTCCCCTCCCTTATCCGCCCCGCACGCCTGTCCACCACCACCCCCGCATCATCCAGTGTGGCAAAGTTGGCGCGGAAAGCCACATCCCCCGCCCGCAAGGCAATTCCCACCCCCGCCGCTTCTATCGGTCCCCTCCCCCAATAAACACGCATCGGATTGTAGCCGAACAATGCCAGATGCCCCACATCCGTTCCTACCCGAACACCCGGTGCCAGTGGGTCCATAAGTCCTGTAACGCCTTCTTTGGCGAGGCGGTCAAAGGTTGGAGTGCGCGCAAACTCAAGCGGCGTCCTGCCTCCAAGCGCATCAATCGGTCTGTCACCAAGACCATCCAGTATCACCACCAGTGCCTTTTTTGTGTTGCTCATCTGCGCTTTGGCTCCTTCACTCTTTTGACGAGTTGTTGAAGGGCGCTGCGGAGGCTCGGCTCCCATTCAGGCAGCGATACGGGACGGTTTTGGAGGAAGTGAACAGGGATTTTACGGGAGATGGCGCTGCGGATAACCACCTCCACAGAAGCCGACTTCAACTCCGTAACGAATGCGTCAATTCCCTGTTTAATGAAGCGTCGGACATCTGTGGAAAGGAGTGAGCGGTTGGCGAGCGCACTTGAAACACCCATCACATTGAGCCCATATCTGTTCTGCAATTCAGAGCGCAACCTGTCGTGAACCGCCTCAGGCATAGTGGTGGTGACGGCAACACGGCTGCCTTCTTTTGGCGGCTGTGGCAGGAATGGACGCAGAACACAGGCGCAGACAACGACTTTGGGGTTGATAGACTGAAGGCATTTTTTGAGTTCCTGCAGATGTGCGGCGGTGGTATGAGGCGGCTCGGCGTGCACAAGAACAGCAATATCGGCGACCCTTACACGAACACGGTTAAAGGGGGTGAGTAGAGCGGCAGGCTCGGTGCTCGCCGAAATCAGGACAATTTTGCCTGATGGCTCAACAGGAGGCGCATCCGTGCCGGAGCCTTCAAAGAGATACCAGGTGGCTTTCATTTTAGATGCGAGTTTAATTGCGGCGTGAAGGTTGGTGAAGAAAGGTCGTCCTGAGAAACCGCCGCCTGCACGGCGGGAGCCTATCGCGGTGACGCCCGAGAAGAGGGCGTTTTCGTAATGGTCTGCCGCCGCGTGCAACCCTTTATCGGCTATCGCGACAAGAGCGTTGGGGGTGAGTTCGGTGCCGGCTTTGACGACGGTGGGTTCAGGCGGTCCGCCGCGCGACATGGTAAATATTATGGGTGTTTCGCCGACTTCTTTAAGGAGGGTAGCGATGTAGGTGCAGAGGGCGGTTTTGCCTGCGCGTTTTGTGAGGGAGAAGACCGAGAGAGCGGGGCGCCTGACCATAATGGGCGGCTCAACAGAAAAGCGGAAGTCGGCGCCGATGTATGTGAGCCCGCGGGCAAGGCATTCCGCCGCCACCTCCATCCGCAGACGCTCATCCATCGCCGGTGCATCTGATAAGTCCACCACCACCTCCGGGTTGAAGCGCTCTATCGCCTCGCACACCATCTGAAGCGCTTCCTTTTCCCGCAGAACAGGCAGGTCAAGGGATGCCACCGCTTCCGCGCCGCCTATCTTCTCCGCACTCCCCAGAAAAACCGCCGCCACCGCCTCAAGATTTTCCCTCTCCTCTATCGCGTCTATCGCCTGACAGATAACCGGCATATAATGCTCACCATCAATTATGAAGAGCGCTCTTCGCACCTCTTACCCTCCAAGAGCACTTTCGTTATGGTTTCTGTGACATAGTTGAGCGCCGCGTCCACCGTTTCGTCAAAATATCTGCTCTCAATGACGGGGAAGTCGTGTTCTGCGGCGCGCTTCACTATTAAATCCTGAATCCGTCTTATGGCGGAGAAATTTTTGAGATAACGCTCCGCCGCGCGGGATGTGTGTCTTTGGCGGGCAAGAAACCGCCCCTTATGCTCGCGCTCATCGTCAAGAACGAGCACAAAACGCGCTACCAACGCTCCCTCATCTCCCACATCCACAAGTCCCGGAACTATATGAACGCCGTTTATGATGATGGATGTGTTTTCTTCTACAGCGCGGCGAACGATGGCGCCAACCCCTACGCAGACCACCGCCGCCTGCTGCAAAAATCCCTCAATGAACGGGTCGCCTACGGTGTGGCGCAGAACCTTGCCCGCCTCATAAGACGGGGTGTGGATGTGCGGTAGAAGCGACGGGGAAAACATTGTGCGCAGCATCTCCCGTATTATGTCGGTGCTTGTGACATAGGGTATCTCAAGAAGGGACGCCAACTCCGCTGACAGCGTGGACTTTCCCACGCCTGTGGCGCCACCTATGAGTATAACGACAGGTTTTTTTCTCTTTTTTATGCGGCGCCAAAGGAGATAACGCTCCGCATACGGCTGTCCGAAGCGCTTTTTGAGGAGTGAGGATGTGAGTGTGCGGAGTCTGCCAGCGGATATGGTGCGTGAGGGTGTGCGGCGGATGTGGTCTTCAATCTCTGCGGCAAGGGAGAAGGCGTTGGCGGCGTCCACGCCGGCGGCGCGAAGGGAACGCGCCAAAACCATCTTGGAGAAAGGTGCAGCAGCAGAGCCTTTGTGCACCATAGGTGTTAGGCGGCGGTCAAGGGAGCGCTTGTAGCGGCGGGCGATATCGGCGCCACGGGTGCGACGCAAATGGCGCGCCACTATCTGCGCCAACTCACGCTCCTTATACCGCTTCCCACGCTCCAGTAAATCGTGCACCTCCTCCGCCACCCTGTAGGCTTCCTGCGGCTCAAGCCCCGCCACTATCAGCGACTGCGCCAGTATCCCCCGCGAAAACGGTAGAACACTACGCTCGCCCACTATCAGCGTTTCGTTCCTCTCCACCACCCCCCTCCTTCACAAACAACGAACGCACCGCAAGAATCACTATCCCAACAGTTATGTATGCGTCGGCAAGATTGAAGTAAGGCCAGGTAAAAGAACCCGCGTGCAGACCGATAAAGTCGCGCACAAAGCCGTGCACAATGCGGTCATAAAGGTTGCCCACAACGCCACCTACGAGTAAGGCAAGCACCCAGAAGGTGAGGTTGTCAACCCGTCTTTTGCGAAAGTGGACAATCCAGATGATGACGGCAAGGGCAACAAAAGATACAGGAATCAGAAGCCAGCCTGCGCCTTGGAAGAGTCCAAAGAGCGAGCCGTAGTTGGCAGATGTGCGGAATCCTACAAACCCCTTTATCAGCCATACCTCGGATTCTCGCTGCCCCGGCAAACCCAGATTGGCAAAAGCAACCCATTTCGTGAGAAGGTCCGCAGCAGTTGCTGCAATCGCGACCCCCCAGAACCACAGAAACGGCTTTAACGGCGCCCTCCTTGCGCCTCCGCTTTCCTCTGGCATTCTATGCACAACCTCGCATAGGGAATTGCGAACAGACGCTCTTTCTTTATCGGCTCCCCACACTCCTCGCACAGTCCGTATGTGCCTTCCTGTATCCTCTCCAATGCCGCCTCTATTTCGCGCGCCAACTCCCCTTTGTTCTCCAGCAACTTCACCGAAAACTCGTGGTCAAAACTCTCCGCCGAAACATCGGCTATGTCTCCCGGCATCGTCGTCAACTCCCCCGTCTGCTCCGTAAACGATTTGCTGAGCGACTCTTCCTCCATCTGGCTTATATCGCCACGCACCATAGCCAACTGCTGCAGAAGTATCTTCTTCAACCTCTCAATGTTGGTTTTGGAAAGGTGGGGCGCCATAACAGTCCTCCACACTTGCTGGCGCATAAATGTAACACAAACTCCCCACTTGTCAAGCCAGTTTTTGTGCGCAGAATGCAGTTGCCGCACAGCAACACCCTACCACAAACCGCTGCCCCTTCCCACTCAAACGGCGCCCGCCATCTCGGCTCCCACAATGCCACATTATACCACACTACAACAACAGAAACGAATCCCCGTGTTGAAACACGGGGCTTCTGGCTTTTGGGTTAGACGCAGATACGGAGTCGGATATGGTGTTGCGCGGACTTAAGTCCGCGCACCGCAATGCGTCCATCCCGGAAGCCCCGCA
>CAZPBO010000046.1:5865-19315 GCA_964584815.1 uncultured Planctomycetota bacterium | reverse complement strand
GACGCTGATACGGCGTCGGACAAACGCTGTGCGGATAGTTACCAGTATTCGGTCGGTGACGAGTTGACGAATTGTTCAAGGAAGGTGGTTTTTTGTTGACAATCATTTACCTTTTGGCTAAATAGTTAAGTCGGTTAACTCCCCAGACAATTGGGAGGAGAGGAAAATGGTGGTTGGCAAAAGGGTTTTAGCAAGGTATCAGATGCGGGCAAGGGTTCTTAAAGCGCTTGCTCATCCAACAAGGCTTTTGATTGTGGATAGACTTGCTCAAGGGGCGTGTTCTGTTGGCGAGTTGGCGGAGCATACAGGCGCGAAATTCCCTGTTGTTTCAAGGCATCTGGCATTGCTTAAGGAGGTGGGGATTGTTGAAAGCCGCAGGGAAGGTATGCACATTTTCTACTTTCTGAAGACACCGTGTGTGCTTAACTTCTTCAACTGTGTTGAGGCGGTTTTGAGGGCGACTGCACGAGCGAGGAAAGAACTTATTGGATGAGTCTGTTCATCTGTGTAGGGAGCAGCCAATGGAATGGCGTCGTGAGTGGAAGGTGTTGGTTATTCTGGTAGGCGTATTTGCGGGATGCTTTTTCCTACCTGTTGGGAGTGAGCGTTTTCGGAAGGCGGTGTTTGAGTCGCTTGCGCTTGTCAGGTGGTATGCGCGGGAGCATGTGGTTTTATGTCTTGTGCCGGCATTTTTTATTGCTGGTGCGATATCGGTGTTTGTGAGCAAGGAATCGGTGATGCGGTATCTTGGTGCGCAGGCGAAGAAGGTTGTTTCATACGGGGTAGCGTCGGTATCGGGCAGTGTTCTTGCGGTATGCTCCTGCACGGTGTTGCCGCTTTTTGCGGGGATATACAAGATGGGTGCGGGGTTAGGACCTGCGTGTGCATTTTTGTATTCAGGACCTGCGATAAATGTTCTGGCGATAATTTTGACGGCGCGGGTTTTGGGGGTGGAGTTGGGGATTGCGCGTGCGGTTGGTGCCGTATCATTCAGCATTGTGATAGGTCTTCTGATGCATCTTATTTTCAGGAAGGAGGAGTTGGCGAAGGCGGAGGCGCAGATGGGGATGGGGGAGGTTGAGGTGGCGCGTCCGTTATGGCAGAATGCGCTTTATTTTGCCTCTATGGTGGCGGTTCTGGTTTTTGCGAATTGGGGGAAACCGCAGCATCAGGGTGGGGTGTGGGGTGCGATTTATGGCGCGAAATGGTGGATAACGGCATTTTCGGCGGCGGGGCTTGGCGTAGCGCTTGTTTTATGGTTTAAGGTGAGGTGGTGGCAGGTTTTGGGGGTGGGTCTGGCTGTGGCGGTCTGCGCGTTTCTTTTCCCGCAATATCCGATGCTGGCGTTTATAGTCGGCATTGTGGGGCTGGTTCTTATAACAAGCCGCAGGGACGACGAGGTTGGTGAGTGGCTTGAGGAATCGTGGGGATTTGCGAAGCAGATATTGCCGCTGCTTTTTGCGGGTGTGTTGGTAGCGGGATTTTTGTTGGGTCGTCCTGGGCAGGAGGGGGTGGTGCCGAGTGGCTGGGTATCGGCGGCGGTGGGTGGGAATTCGCTGGCGGCGAACCTATTTGCTGCGGTGGCGGGAGCGTTTATGTATTTCGCCACCCTAACGGAGGTGCCGATACTGCAGGGGCTTATCGGCAGTGGTATGGGTAAAGGACCTGCTCTGGCACTGCTGCTTGCAGGACCCGCCTTAAGTCTGCCCAATATGCTCGTCATACGCAGCATTATGGGGACGAAAAAGACGCTGGTGTTCGTAGGGTTGGTGGTTGTGATGGCGACTATAGCGGGCAAAATGTATGGTGCGATATTTGGATAGGAGGGCGTAAGGTGAGGGAAGTGAAAGTTCTTGGCGTGGGATGTGCGAAATGTGAGAAGTTGTTTGAGAATGTGAAGCAGGCGGCGGAGGAGGTAGGTGTTGAGATTGCGCTTGAGAAGGTGACCGACATAAGCAAGATAATGGGTTTTGGTGTGATGATAACGCCGGCTTTGGTTGTGGACGGCGAGGTGAAGGCGGCGGGCAAGGTCCTGAGCGTGGAGCAGATAAAGGAGTTGCTTACCAAAGATGAGTAAGGACGGCTATAGGATTGGGTGGCATTTTAGGGGTGTGCGCGGGTAGGGTCGCTTTCGTCTGTAACTGCAAGTGTTGGATTCTGGTTCTTCTACATAGTGGTGTTTTGTGTGGTCAGTCGCCGATGGAGAGGGCGGAACGCGGGCATTCCTGCACGCATTCTCCGCAAAGTACGCATTTTATGGGCGTTTCCACCTCAGGGTGAGTGAACATTGCGTTTTGTGGGCATTCTTCAACGCAACTGTAGCAGGCGGTGCAGTCGTCAGGGTTTATGACATAGACGCCGTCGCGTTTTTGAATGGCATCGTTTGGGCAGACATCAGCGCAATGTCCGCACTGGTTGCAGACGACAAGTGAGAAGCGCGGTTCGGGCATATGAGGGATTATCCGCAGGGCGGCTTTTTTGGGGTTTGCGGCGGACTGGTTCACAACCGCGCACACCATCATACAGGTTCTGCAGCCCGTGCAGAGTTTCTCGTCGTGTAGAAGTCGCGCCATAACACATCTCCCAAACCGTTCTTGCAGGATGCCATTTTACAGCAAGGAGGGGAGGGGGTCAAATAGGGGAGCGTTTTCAGCGCATACCGCTTTCAAGGGTGGTCGGGTCTGGTTTTTTGAGTTCGTTTTTCGGCAGTGGCGGCAGGTCGGCGTAGTTTGATATCGGCACAGGCAGTGTTGCATCATCGGGAATGGGGTCAATATATTTTTTGCGGTATGCGGGTGTCTGCATACGGCAAGTGGCGTGGCGATAGCAGAAGTCGGGATGGTGCGTCATACGGAACCAAATCTTCTCCAGCGGCTCTTCAAGGATGTTACCGAAGGAAATGGGATTAAAGTCGCAGGGGCAGACATCGCCGTAGGGGGTGAGATAGAGTTGTGAGAAGGCGCCGAAGCACCCCGCACCTTCAGGACTGTTTACCCACGCTTGTGCTATCACCCCCATTGGGTGCTCCGACCAATGGTAGCGGTTCTGCAACTCTACTATGCGCTTTTTCTCCTCACGCGTTAGGATGCCGTCCACATTGCGCAGGAACTTGCCTGAAGGGACGCAATCAAATATAGTGACCTCGTGGAAGCCAGTTTTCTGCGCGAACTGTATAAGGCGCTCAAGTTTTCCTGACGCGAGTCGTTCGTGTGTGGCGTATGTTGAAAGTCCGACGAGGATGCCACGCTCTTTAGCGGCGAGTGCTCCGTCAATTGCGCGCTGGAAAAGCCCTTTTATACCACGCAGGGAGTCGTGCTCTTCAGGAACAGGACTGTCAATGGAGACATAGAGATTGTCAAGACCCGCTTCTGCCAGTTCCTTTGCGGTTTCGTCCGTCAGCGCCCAGCCGTTGGTGAAGATGGAGACTATCGCCTTGTCCTTCGGAACGGACCGAATCAACTCGCAGATATCGGGATGAAGCAGTGGTTCTCCTCCCACAAAGATTATTAAGTTGGCGCCTAAGTCAAGTGATTGCTTCACCGCGCTCTTCAGTTGTTCTGTGGTCAGTTCCTTTGCCCCAGTTTTTTTGAAGCGGGCAAATGAGCAGTGGACGCACTTGCACTGACATTTTGCGGTGACGGCGATGTTGGCTGTTCCAGGGAAGACATAGCCGAAGACGCGTTCTTTCAGTTTGCGGACAAGAGCGCGGATGCCAGCCTTTGACGGCTGCGGCGGATTGTAGAGATTATACACCACCCGCCCATCCTTCCAGGCGATTATCTTAAGAGAGTTGAGCACCTTAACGAGGTATGGAAGGTATGTGTTGGCGATGGGAGCAAAGGCTCCATCCGCTTTTGCGGAAAGTTTACCGTTTTCATCTAACGACATCTCAACGCTTAAAAGATGGAAGTTTTCCTTAAGCATTGCTCATCCTCCCAAATAGTTGAGAATCAGAGACGCAACCCTGTTGGCGACACCTGCGCCGCCAAGGCGCTGTTTGAGCCTTTTGAGCGCCTCTATTTTATCGCGGCGCAGGCGCTCATCAAGTAAATGATGGACGGCTTTTGCAATGCGGTTGGGTGTGGCACGATACTGAATCAACTCTTCCGCCACAGGTTCGCCGGCGGCTATGTTGCAAAGAGCATATGTGCGTATATGGAGCAGCCAACGCAGGAGAAGGAAGGTCGGGGTTGAGACACGGTATACGACAACGGAGGGACAGAGGAGAAGAGCGGCTTCCAGAGTGGCGGTTCCGCTTGTGACGACAGCACAGTCAGCGGCGGCAAGGAGACGATATGTCCTGTCTGTGATGGGGTATGGGGACGGCGCAAAAAAGCGTTTTGGGACGGATACGGCGCGGGAGACGCAAAACGAAGTAGGAACCCTTCTTAATAACCTTTCTGCAGACTCAAGCATAAGTGGCAGCAGGCGTTTAACCTCGTGGCGACGGGAGCCTGGGAGAAGGGCGACAAGCGGTCTGTCTTCAGGGGCGAACTCGCTTTTTGCGGCGTTCAGAGTTTCTGGGTTGGGGACGGCATCAAGGAGCGGGTGCCCGACGAAATGGGCGTTGACGCCGTGGCGGCGCAACCACGCCTCTTCAAAAGGGAGCACACACAAAGCCATATCGGTGAAGTTGGCGAGGGTGGCGACGCGGTGTGAGCGCCACGCCCACACCTGCGGAACGATGTAGTAAAAAACGGGAATCCCGAGTCTCTTGAGTCGCGGAGCAAGACGCATATTGAATTCTGGGTAGTCAATAAGGACTGCAGCGGATGGTTTTCTCTTCTTTGTTTCCCTTATGAGTTGGAAGAATACGCGAACGAGCCGTCTGTAAGTGGAAATACCCTCAAAAGGACCGATGGATGCAAGGGGGGTAACATCGGCAAGGATGTCTACCCCTTCGGATTTAAGTTGCGCACCTCCGATGCCGAAGAAGGCAAGGTGAGGATTTTGCTTTTTGAATGCGCGCACAAGGTTTGCACCGTGCAGGTCACCTGACGCCTCGCCTGCCGAGATAAGAACCCATTGCCCCATCGCTGCTCTCTTGATTACGGCGGATTGAGTCAAGTATCATAGTGGCTAATCTCATTGCCTTAAGTCCCAGTTCACCTGAGACTTCTGGCTCGCGCCCCGCCTTTATCGCCTCAATGAAGGAGCGCAACTCCATCCGTAAAGGCTCCTCCTCCTTTATCGGCACCTTTTCCACCTCAAGGAGGTTGCGGAAGAGATATTCCTGCGCTTTTTCAATAGTGGGATACTGGTCGCGCAGCAGCAGCAATTGCTTTCTGGAGAGGCTCTTTTTGCGGCGCAATATATGGGCGGTGTGCTCGGCGTAGTTGAGGGTGATGTAGGAGTCGGTTTGGAAGACGCGGATTTTTCGGAGTCGCTTGTCGGAGATGCGGCTGGCGCGCAGGTAGGCAAGACAACCATTAGCGAAGCGGATTCTGGCGGACGCCATATCCTCGTGTTCCCCAAATACCGCCACCCCCAACGCCTCCACCTCAACGGGTTCTGACTGGACAAACGCGAGCACAATGTCCAAATCGTGTATCATAAGGTCAAGAACGACACCTATGTCAATGGAGCGGAAAGAGAACGGGCTGATGCGGTCGCATTCAATGAAACGGGGAGAGTGTATGAATGGGGCGACCGCCATAACGGCGGGGTTGAAACGCTCCACATGTCCTACCTGCAGGCAGACTCCTTTTTTCTTGGCGAGAGCGACCAGTTCTTCCGCTTCTTTAAGAGATGGGGTCATGGGCTTCTCAATGATGAGATGCATACCGGCGTTTAGGAGTTCGCAGGCGACGGGGAAATGGCTTTCTGTGGGGGTAGCGACACTGGCGGCGTCAGCCAGACCGATAATGTCGCGGTGGTCATAGAAAGCGCGTGTGGATAGGGAGTCAGCGACTTGGTCGGCGACGGCACGGTTGGTGTCCACGACCCCTACAAGTTCCACCCCCTCCGTTTCGGAGTAAATGCGCGCGTGCACCCTTCCAAGATGCCCAACACCAACAACAGCCACCTTCAGGTTGTCTCGTCCTGACATCTCATAATCTCCCTTGCTCGTCCTTGTTTACCCGCAATCGTTCTTTCAACGAAATCCGCAAGATGTAGAATATTCTCATCATCGCCATATTTTGTGCGGAGTTCCTTTAAGGCGTGTGAAATGGGCTTTGATGTTCGGAACAGGAGTTTATGAGCGAGGCGGAGTTTTTCTATTGTTTGCTCGGGGAAGCCACGACGGCGCAGACCGACAGTGTTGACGCAGCGGACATCAGCCGGGTTGCCTTCCACCACCATAAACGGCGGGACATCACGCACAACCCGCGTCAGTCCACCAACAAACGCAAACCGTCCCACTGTCACGAAGTGATGAACCGCCGCCAATCCCCCGAGGTTCGCCCCCTTCTCTATCAGACAGTGTCCCCCTATCTGAACACCGTTCGCCATTATCACCCCGTCTTCAACCACGCAGTCGTGTGCGATGTGGGTGTAAGCCATAAAATAGTTGCCTGACCCGATTGTCGTCTTGCCGTCATAATGCTCTGTGCCGCGGTGCACAGTGACAAACTCGCGAAAGATGTTGTTGTCCCCTATGACAAGTTCAGTGTCGGGGTCTGTGGATTTGAGGTCTTGGGCGGGTGCGCCGACGACGCAGTAGGGGAAAAAGGTGTTGCCTCTGCCGCAGGTTGTGTTTGCCATTATTGTGACATGGTGCATAAGGCGGCAGCCCTCGCCAAGAGAAACTCCAGAACCGATTACGCAGTATGGTCCGACGACGACATCGTCCGCTAGTTCGGCTTTTGGGTCAACCACCGCAGTCTTATCAATCTGTGCCATCGTTTCCTTCCTGTTCAACTATCATAAACTTTATGCGCGCTTCCGAGACCACCTTCCCGTCAACGAGTGCCCGTGTTGCGACCTCCCCACTCCTTGAGCGCACCTTCACCACCTCCGCTTCCAGCACCAACTGGTCGCCCGGCACAACGGGGCGGCGGAATTTCACTCCGTCAACGCTCATAAGGAAGGGAAGTTTGCCGTGGCACTCCATATCACGAAGCAGCAGGACACCCGCCAACTGTGCCATCGCTTCTATCTGCAACACGCCCGGCATCACGGGACGCGCAGGGAAGTGTCCCTGAAAGTAGGGCTCGTTTATCGTCACATTTTTTACGCCCACCGCCCGCCGCCCCGGCTCCATATACAAAACTTTGTCCACCATAAGGAACGGGTAGCGGTGCGGCAGAACACGCATCACATCTTCCACCGTTATCACATCCTGCGCCGTCTGCTCCTTCATACGGTCAGCCAACATCCGACATAACCTCCTGTTATGTTTGTGCCCACTACGCTCGCATAGAAACCGTGCCCGAATCTCACATCCCAGAAGCGTCATATCCCCCACAAGGTCAACGATTTTATGTTTTGCCGCTTCCTTATTTTGCTCTCCGTTTCTCCCGTTGAGCACCAAAACCGCCCCTTCTTTTGCCCCTCTGCCATAGCCTGCCGCTCGCAACCGCTCAACCTCGCCCTCAAGGCAAAATGTCCTTGCTGAAACCAACCTTTCCCAGTCACCATCAAAAAACGCTTCCGCCTCAATTCCTTCCTCGTATCGCAGAACATAGCGCACCTCAAACCTACCAGATGGTTCAACCGTAACTCTTCCTCCGTCCCCCTCCACAACAGTCTTTGTCGTGGGACAAAGCAGTTTGGCGGCGCGGCACTGCTTCCGCACACCTGCCTTCCGCAGCAGATTATAAAAACCCAAAGCCGCTCCGTCAAGGTCGGGAACCTCTTCGCCTTCAATCTCAACAACGGCGTTGTCCACTCCGACCGCGTAAAGTGCGCAAAGCAGATGTTCCACAGTCATCACCGAGACGCCGTCTTTTTGGAGCATAGTGAAGCGGCTGGTGTCGGCGGCGTAGTCAATATGGGCGGGGATTTGGAACATATCGGCGTCGCGTCGGCAGAAGACAATGCCGCTTCCTTCAGGTGCGGGCAGAATACGGCAGCGGCAGTGTGCCCCTGTATGCAGCCCGTTTCCCTCTATCCATTCAGTTGCGTCAGCCAGTGTTCGTTCAACCCTCATCTTTGTGTTCCAGAAGTTTCTCAAGTTTCGGGAGCAACTTGGGCAGTTTTCTAACAGCAGCGCGGCAGCGGTTCTCCTTCCATCTGTCCTGGGCAGGGTATCCCGCAACGACGCAGCCCGACGGCACATCGCGTGTTACCCCCGCACGCCCTGCCACCACCACCCCATCACCCAACACCACATGACCGTCAACGCCCGCCTGTCCCGCTACCACAACATTATCACCCAACTTTGCTGAGCCTGCTATTCCCACCTGCGCCACCACCAAACAGTTCCGCCCTATCTGCACATTGTGCGCTATATGGACGAGGTTGTCTATTTTGGTTCCTGCGCCGATTCGCGTTTCATCAAATCGTGCTCTGTCTATCGCGCAGCAGGCGCCTATCTCCACATCGTCCTCCACAACGACCACACCGAACTGGGTCAGTTTCTTGTGAGTTTTACCTTCCCTGCGGAAACCGTAACCATCAGAGCCTATCACGCTGTTTGGGTGGATTATGACGCGGTCTCCGATAACGCAGCGTTCCCGCACCACCACACCTGACCAGAGCAGGCAGTCAGCACCTACAGAAGCATTGTGTCCGATGTAGACTCCGGCGACAAGAACGGTGCGCGCACCTATACGCGCCCCCGGCTCAATAACGCAGAAAGGACCTATATATGCGCTGGGGTCAACGCAGGCGTCTTTGTGGATGGACGCTGTGGGGTGGCGTTTTGCGGTCTCAAACCGAATTGGCGGAGGAAGCAGCAGTTGTGCGGCGGTTTCAACTGCTGTTTCAACATCAGAAACAAAAAGCAACGCAGTGTTGGGTGGGGTTTGTGTGCGGCAACCATCAGGAAGGATAATCGCCGCTGCCTTTGTTTGGCGCAGATGCTGGGCGTAGCGTGCACCGCCCGTAAAAAACGACACATCTGACGGTGTAGCCAACTCAAGACGCCGCAGACCAAAAACTTCAACTTCTCCCCGCCCCACAAGACGCGCAGACAACCGCTCCGCCAACTCACTCACGCGCACCTACTTCTCCTTCTTCTCCTTCTCTTCCCCTGCACCTCGGTTCAGTATCTTGACTATCTCGTCGGTTATGTCCATCGCCCCGCCGTGATAAAGCACTATCTTTCTGGCATAATAGCCCTGCAGTTCCACCCAGGAAAGATGCTGCAGTTCCTCATAATCTTTGCGTAGAACCAGTGCGAAGTTATGCTGTCGCGCATATTCGGCTATTGCCTTTTCAATCTCGGCAATCAACTCCTTCGCCTGTCTTTCCGCTTCCTTCTTTATTGTTCTGTAAACGCGTTCCTGTTCCATCTCCAACTCAAACTCAAGTTGGCGCTTTTTGTCCAGTTGGGCGTAGTAGGCGTCGCTGCCTGGCTCAAGTCGGCGCAGGTCGTCCGCCATCTCTATCAACTTCTCCTCCAACTCCCTACGCTTTTTCTTCAGATAGTTGATGCGTGCGTCCCTGAACTGCGCAAACTTCAGTGAGTTCTCCTGCCACTTTTTGTAGCGTTGGGAGATGCGGCGCAGGTCAACCACGCCTATCTTCCAGTTGACGGGGCGGTCACTTTGGGAGTAGAGAATCGCAGCGGCTATAACTACTGCCGCAGCCATAACGAAATAACGCATTCTGCCTCCTCCTAACACCTGCTTGCCAATTGTATCACCACAGCATCGGCGCTCAACCACTTTTGCCGCTTATGCGCTCCTCAAGGAGGGCGAGCAGTTTGGTCAACGCTTTGCGGTTTTCAAGCAACTTAGCAATGCGACCGTACTGGGAGGGGTCAAAAAGCATCTCCGCAAACGGACGCAGGAACACAAGAATCTGGGAACCCAGAAACGAAAGAGGCATTCCCACCTCGCCGAACAGGAGCGCGGGCGCCGCAAGCCTCCTTTTATGCAGCCAGTCCGCTATCTTCTCCAAAAGCCGTTCGTCCTCTTCTGTTATCTCCTCCTTCTCCATTGAAAAGGCGTGTTTTAAGAAATTAACCACCTTCTGCCACACCTGTTTTCTCCCTTATCAGCGCCTCAATCTCTTTTTTGTGCTCGCCGTAGTGAACGAACAAACCTGTGAAGGAATCGCGTATTCCGCTGCGTTGGTTCGGAGAAAGAAAGACCCCATCTTCCAGAAAGTTCGCCCGTTTGACATCCCGCCATCGGAGTCTCCTTGCGCCGACAAACCAGAAGGCGCGAATCGCTTCCTCATCGGCGATATAGCGGTTGGGTAGGAAGAACCTGCCCAATGCCACAAGCAGCACCAAAAAACAGGCGCAAACCAGCAGAGGCGACGGAAACTGTTCCCACACAAGGAGCAAAAACAACGCTACGACGCAGACAGCAAAAAGGGCTTTTAACGGTTGCTGTGCTGCAGGATGATAACTCCATTCAAGACGCTGGCGCAATGCTAACGCTCCCATCCCGATTTGCGCTATTGTATCTGACGCGTGCTTCTTCGGCAACGCCCTATCCCGTCCACATCTTTTTCTGGCAAAGGAAAGGGTAAGGTGGTAGCATCTAAGCAGAGATTGGAGGAGCGATTATGGATGTGAGATGGGGACATCTGACGCGGGAGGAGATTAAAGAGGCGCTTATTCGGTGTCCTGTTGTTCTGCTGCCTGTTGGAAGTTGTGAGCAACACGGTCCGCATTTACCTGTTGACACCGACACATACGATGCCGAGCGGGCAGCAATTGAAGCGGCAGAACAGATAACCCCTCCACCACTTGTGCTGCCTGCCATTCCCTATGGGGTGAGCGAACATCATATGTCCTTTGGTGGCACAATAACGCTGAAACCCGAGACGCTTCTTGAGGTGGTCGTAGATGTGGCGGAGTCGGCGGTGAGACAGGGCGCAAAAGCGGTGGTTATTGTGAACGGTCACGGCGGGAACTCGGCGGTTCTGGCGATAGCGGCGCAGAAGATAAGACGCGGCTTTGGTGTTGCCTGTCTGGTAGAGGACTGTGGTGCTGTTGCAGAAGATGTGCGCAAAAAACTATTTCCGCAGCCTTATGATGTCCACGCCGGCGATTTTGAAACATCAGTTGTGCTTGCGACAAGACCTGATGCTGTGCGCAAGGACGCTATCCCGACTCCTTGCGATGTGCGCCGCCCCTTCAACGCGCCACCCAAAGTCACCGTCGGTTTCCGTATGGAGGATATGACACAGACAGGTGTTTTGGGAGACGCCTCAAAAGCCGACGCAGAACGCGGTAAGCAGTTCTGGCAAGCAGAAATAGAAGGACTCAAAAAACTGCTTGAAAGCGTCATAGCCGAAATTCACGGATGAACTACCGCTCGGGCTGTATCTCGCACCAGTGAATTATCGCTTTACCCCCTTCCTTAACGCTGAATCCAAATGTTCCTGTCTCTGATATCGCCTCCGCATTCACTTTGCGTTCCCTGCCGTTGTCCATAACATAAATCTTCTTCCCTCTGAATATGAACTCAAATGTTTTGGTTGTTCCCGGAGCGAAGGATGGGAAGTTAAGGGTGAGATGCCTTACAGGCTTGAAAGGATGATGTGCGCGCATCGCAAGCCCAAATTTGCCTTTTACAAGGGTGACACGAAAGCGAATGCGGTAGTTCTTCAGCCTTGCCATAAACGGAGCGTTATAGTAGATAAGAACTTCTTCCAAGTCCGCAATTTTGTTCTCAATGGTGATTCCATCATCGCCGAATAGTATGGCGGTGGCGAAAGGTGCTGTCCAGAAGCAGATATTATGGGGGCTGAGGACGGATGTCCATGCTCCGAAACGGGGGTTGGGGAGAGACGCACCTTTGTAGCGCACCCAGAGGACAAAGGTCATCCAGGACCCCTGCCCCGTTGCGCGGGTGGAACTCACCTGTGTCCAAAGCGGCACCTCTCCTCTTTTAAGAAGCGCTGTCAGGTTGAGCGTCTTTTTGAAGACGAATTTTCCTGCTTTGTCAAATCGGGATAGGACAATGTTGGCGGCGTCAAAACAGAGATGAAACGGTCCTGATTGTGGCGGAAATCCCGAGCAACCAACGAACGCTTCATCCCCTTTCACGCCTAATTTCACAAGGCGGGGATGCTTGGTGTCTTCGGACTTGAAATAGAAGTCTGCCCATACAGTTTCAATCCGCTTCGCGTCGGGTAATCTTACCAGAAAAAGAGGAGGTAATGTTGCAGTCTTCTTCTCCTTGTCCTCTGTGTAGAGTTTGTCACAACGGTATGTCACAATATATCTGATAAGTTTCGCCTTGGGTGGACGAACAAAACGAACACGGTATTGGGGCTGCAGGATAGTTCTGTCTTGCTCTTTGCGCTTCTTCAATCCGACGAAAACATAGGTGGGCGCGACATCAATCCAGCCCTTGTGAACGGCAGTCACTATCGCAGCGAGCCTCCTTTCATACCGTTCAATCCGCGAAAGCACTTGTTCGCTCAACTTATTCCACATAACGGACACTTTTAATTCAAGAAACTTAAACCATATGTTCTGGAGGTCTGCCCGCGAAGCGCGCTTACCCCCCGCTTTCTGGGCTTCCTTCAATATCTCCGCCGCCGCCTCAACCACGCGTCCTTCCTCGCATCTTCTCTCATACTCAGCCAATTTTCCCGCAACATCTTTTCTGTTGCTCAAAACGGCGCCGTAGTTCTGCTTAAATTCCCCTATCAACTCTTTTGCTTCTTTGAATTTTCCTCTTTTTAGTCCTGCCTCAACACGCTGGCGTAACTTCTGCCACGCTGTCTCAAACTCTGCTCGCCGCTTCTCCTCTATCCGCCTCTCAACATCCTTAAGGCGTTCTGAAACTTTCGCTGCGTATTTTGTGTTTTCACAGGCTTGTAGCGCATCTTCAAGTGTCTTCTTTGCCCCTGTCAGATCCCCCTTTTTTAGCAGGTCGTCTGCGGTTGCAAGCGCCTTTGCCGCGGTGCTCTTTGCCTTATCTAGCCGCCGTGCCTCCTTCAGCAGATGCTCCAAGCGCTCGCCGTAGTCCGACGCTTCCTTCACCCATTCAGGCACATTCTCAACCACCCCAACAGCATCCTTGAACCTCTCTTTCGCTATCAGTTCCTGCGTTTTTTTGGATGCTTTGGCGAACGCTTTTGCCGCAGCGTTAGCGAAACGCTCCTTCAACTCCTCCCCCGCATCCTTCACCGCCATCTCCACCTCCAGTCCCTCACCTATGGCGAGTTCCCTCAACTGGCGGAGAATTGTGCGGTGATTCTGGGGTTCCCACTGTGCTTTCAACTCGTCTATCCGCTTCTGCATCTCCTTCAGATGTTTCTCATCAACCGAAGGGGGTTGGGTTACTGGTTCATCAGGCGGTGGTACAGGTGGCGAAATAGGACCAATAGGAGGGGTGGTGGAGATGTGTCCATCGGTTGAGGAACTACCCGTGCC
>CAZPBO010000046.1:0-5765 GCA_964584815.1 uncultured Planctomycetota bacterium | reverse complement strand
CGCACCAGTTCCACACATCCCGAGCAGAAGGCTTTGCCATCTTCTGTTACGAGTGCTTTGTCGTTCTGGATATCAGTGATTGGGATATGTTTGCCGCATCGGGAGCAGATGATAGGGCGTCTGGCAGCGCAAGTGGGACAGAGGTTTCCGCTGCCTGTGAATTCTGCCCCGCAGGATGCGCAGACTTTCTTGGGCGGAACATCTTGTGCCTGTGATGCGGCGTTCTCTTCCCGCACCACCTCAGCCTCTGTTGATGGCCACAGTTTGTTGGCGCAGGTGTTGCAGTAAATCTTTCCCTCATAACGGATGACGCGCCCGTTTAGAATATCGTCCTCATTTATCGGCTGCCCGCAACCCGCGCATCTTACCTCCATCGCTTTCTCGCCAAAACTTCCTAATAAATTATGCACCCATATCGCTTTATTGCCACAGTTTTTCATCTCAATGTTCCTTGACTTATTGCCTGGTTGATGTTATAGGTTTTATGACAAGCCAGCGTAGCTCAACGGTAGAGCGGCCGCTTCGTAAGCGGCAGGTTATGGGTTCGAATCCCATCGCTGGCTTTTCCTTTTGGGGGCGTGGTTGGGACTGTGTTTTTCTACCTCTACCTGCGGGGAGTTGGCGGTTGGTGTGGGACGCAAAATGTGGTTCTTCTCTTTGCTTTCGGTCTCCTTTATGGTAGCATTTGTATGTGTTTCTTTGGGGCAACTGAAGGGGAGGTAGATGGCAAAGAGAATCAGGCTTAAGACGGAGCAACGGCGTTACGGCGATGTGGTGGTTGTGGTGGTGGAGGGGTTTGTGCAGGCGGCAGAAGCCCGTGTTCTTGAGCGCGAACTGCTGGAGGCAAAGAAGGACGCCAAAGCGGTGATTCTTGATATGCACGGTGTTGAGTACATCTCTTCTTCCGGTATTGGGATGCTTCTCAACCTCACCAAGAAGTGGGAAGAGTCAGAAGGTAAGCCGTGTTTTGCGATATACGGTCTGAAGGAGCGTCACGCTCAGGTGCTGGAGACGCTCGGTATCGCCAAACTCTTTAAACTCGCCAAATCTCGCTCAGAGGCTTTTAAACTTCTCGGGCTTGAGCCGCCGACGGTTCCATCTCTTAAGATGGGCGTGGTTTCTGACAGTCACGGCAATACCGAACTCCTTCGCCGCGTCGCTCTCCATATGGTTAAGGAGCAGGGGGTCACCACCATTGTTCATCTGGGCGATGAGCATTCTGATGTGGAGGTTTTATCCGACCTTGACGCAGAGATAATAACTGTGCCGGGTGTTTTTCATCCCGACTACCGCAATCCCGAGATAGCAAACCGCGTAATCCGTTCCTTCCACGGTTGGGCGTTTATGCTCTCCCATACCGACACCCCACACCGAAACGACCTCACAAGCGACCCTGACCCTGAAGAAGCCGTTAAGTATCACAGGATAGATGTTCTCCTTTTCGGGCACACCCATATTCCGCTTGTTGAGGTGCGTGACGGTGTTCTCTGCGTCAATCCTGGAAACCTTAAGAGCGACGAAAAAAAGCACGGTCCCACATACGCGATTTTGCGGATTGACGAAGACGAGATAGAGGCGACGATATACGATGCGCTCTCAAACACTGCTATCCGCTCACTCACCCACCGCCGATGAGACATCTCTCCGCTTGCGGGTTATCCTTGACCCCACCGATGGTGTCTCCTACAATCCTTTTGCCGTTCTGGGAGGCAGAAGATGCGCTATGTCTTGGTGGTTGCCTTGGTCTTTGCCGGAGCCGTTTTGTCGCAGCAGTCAGAAAATGTTCTCTCTTTGGTTCCTGATGATTTGCGTGATGCGGTGAAGGTGACGCTGGTCGTGGCTGGGGAGAACCGTGCTGAATTGGAGCGTTTTCTTAAAGCGGTAAAGGAGGAACGGAGGAGGGCGGCGTCGTTCCTTGTGGCTTTTATGCCTGAGTCAATGGCGGCGTCGGTGAGGTGCGACGACCTCCTGTCGGAATTTCGCCTTGCTTATGAGGCAAGGGAATTCTTTCCGTGGGGCAAAAAGATACCGGAGGAAGTGTTTATGCAGTATGTTCTTCCGAATATAAGTGCGCAGGAGCCGTTTGAGAAGTTCAGGGCATATCTTCTGCCGCGTATGAAGGAGGCTTTGGCGGGGTGCAAAACGCTTGAGGAGGCGGCGTTGGAGGTGAACCGCTGGTGTGGTGCCCATTTCCGCTTTAAGCCTACTCAGCGCCGCGACCAAGGCGTCTTTGAAAACCTAAAACGGGGATATGGACGGTGCGAGGAAATGTCCATTCTCTATATGGCTGCCGCGAGAGCCGCCTGTATCCCTGCTCGTCATGTCTGGACGCCTTACTGGGCTAATATGGACAACAACCACGCTTGGGTGGAGGTCTGGATTGACGGTCATTGGAAGTATCTGGGTGCGTGCGAGCCCGCCGATAGGCTGAACAAAGCGTGGTTTACAGGTCCCGCCAGACGCGCCGCACTCGTCCTCGCATTAGCGTACGGCAAACTTAAAACCAACGAGGAAGTCTATCGCTATCTGCCCAAATGCACCATAGTCAACACGACAAAATGGTACTCCAAAACCTGCGATACCCATTTCCGCCTGCTTGACAGAGAAGGAAACCCAATCAAGGACAAAGATATTTTTGTATGCGTTTTCAACTTCGGTGCGCTTCTGCCGATAGCACGGCTTAGGACCGACAAAGAAGGGCGTGCGCGTATAACGCTCGGTATCGGCGAGTTTTTTGCCACATCTTCAAACGACGGCGATTTTGCTGTTAAAAAATTCAAAACCGAACCAGACAAAAAGGTTGAAGTGACGATTAGGATGGGGCGCGACTACCTGCCGCAGGGGCATATATGGCTGCGTTATCCCTCCAAATTTGAGCGCACAAAGTGAAAGTGGAGGTAGAAATATGCGGTTTGGAATTGTTGTTGTCTTGCTTGGCGTTGTGTTTGCGCAGGATATAAAGCCGCAGAAGTATGAGCCGAAGAAGTATCCTGCTATAGAGGCGTGGCTTGCCAATCTGCAGAAAGACCTTCACAAGGCGGTGGTGGAGAAGTTGCAGGAGGCGGCGGGGAACTGGCGCGAGGTTGCGGACGCTTTTCTGCGAGTGAAAAAGGATGAACTTCCCTTGCTTGCGGAGATGGTGAAACGACTGGATGCGCTGGATTTGCTTGAGGCGAAGGCTGACTGGCTTGTTGAGAACCTGCGTTATGCTATACGCGCCCGTAAGGAAGCCCCGTGGAAACTTGATGACAAGACTTTTGTGGAGTATGTGTTGCCCTGCCGCCTGCGCTACACCCATTTCTCTTCGTGGCGTAAGGTGCTCTATGAGCGGCTTGCGAAACTGCTGCGTCAGGCAACGCTTAAGAAAACGGCGCTTGCAGTCAACCGCTACATTGCCAAGACCATAAAACGGCAGGAAAAGAGGACGACGGTGTTCGGATGGTTGCGGAACCCGGTGGAGGTGCTGCGCAGTGGACGGGCGTTCAGAATAGAAGCGCGCGGTTTTTGCATAGCGCTTCTGCGGGCGCTCGGAGTGCCGGCACGCTCTCATCGCGGCGGCTGGGTGGAGTTCTTTGACGGAAAAGACTGGCTGCCACTTTACCCGTTCAAACCTGAAAACTTCACCAAAAAAGAAGCCGCACCGATGAAGCAGGCATATGCCAAGCCGGGAACCCTCATCGTGCGGTTCCATAAAGGCAAAACCCCGCTCTCCAACTTCGCGGGTTTCTCCATCAACAAAGAGAGCAAAGACGGTCTGTTTGACATTGTCTGGCATCCATTTATGGGAGGAAGAACAGACAAAGACGGCAAAAAGGAGATAAAACTGCCGCCTGGAGTCTATCATCTGATAGCGGGGGTGCGCAACCGAAACGGCGACCCCTATATATTCCACAAAATATTCAAAATAGAGTCGGGCAAGAAGGTTGAGTTGGATGTGGACCTTGCGATTCCGCCATCTGATTACCGCGAAGAAGACTGGGTGGTGCGTCGTCTGCCTGATGAGGCAAAGACGGCGGAGTTTGAAACCGCAAAGGGCGCCAAAGTGAAGATGGCTGAGTTGCTCGCATCAAAAAGCGCTCTGCTTTACATCTTCAACTTAAAGAACGAACCTTCGGTGCGGATGCTGCCTCTTGTCTGCAAATTCGTCGCCAAATCCAACATTGAGAAAGCATATCTTCTCTTTATCGGGGACAAAGACGACGCAAACATCAAAAAGGAGTTGGCGCAGTTGAAAGAGCACCCACCCCTTGCCTTCATAAGCGCAGATAAGGCGCGACAACTCTTCAAACTGCCGTATCACAGAAAACAGAAGCGATTTAAGGCGTTGCCTGCGGTGCTGCTTTTCAAACAAGGACGGCTTGTTCTTTGGAGCGAGGGTTATGATTTGAACATAGAGAGTGTTCTTGAGGCAGCGATGGGGAGATAGGAGGAATAGAGATGGGTTATCGTGAAGGCAGTGTTGAGGGATATTTGGCGGACGCGGCTGCGGGGAAGGACGCACCTGGTGGGGGGAGCGTTTCGGCGCTTGCGGGTGCATTGGGTGCTGCGATGTCGTCTATGGTTTGCAACTTCACCGTTGGACGGGAGAAGTTCAAAGAGGTTGAGGGGCGGGTGAGGGAGATACTGTCGGCGGCAGAAGATGGGGTGCGGGAACTGGCGGAGTTGATGGACCGCGATGTTGAGGAGTATAAGAAAGTGACGGCGGCGTATAAGATGCCGCGCGGGACGGAAGAGGAAAAAATGAAACGGCGGGCGGCTATTCAGGAGGCGCTGAAAAGCGCAATGTCGGCTCCTCTTAAGACCCTGCGCCTTTGCCACAAACTTATCCTTGACCTAAAAGACCTCGTTGAGATGGGCAATCCGAATCTGATAAGCGATGTGGGGGTGGCGGCGATACTGCTTGCGGCAGCCCTTGATGGCGCAAAATTGAATGTGGAGATAAATCTGAAATTCATAAAGGATAGCGACCTTGTTGAGCGCACACGGAAAGAGATAGAAGAGAAAGCGTTTGAGGCAAAAACTGTGGCGTCGGAGGTTGTGGGTAAGGTGCGTGAGAAGATATCAGGTTAATCCTTTTTGCGCAGGATGCGTTTTGACTTGAGTGCGGCGCGGGTGCGCGGGAAAGAGCGGGTTACAAGTCGTAGGAGTTTGTTGGCGCGGCGGTTGTCCCCCATTTTCTTCAGCGCCTGCGCAAGGTAAAACAGCATAGTGGCTCTTTCGTCTTCCCCTGGCAGAAGAAAAGCGCATTCTGCTATTGCAGAAACAGGATCTCCAAGAAGTAGGAGACAGGCGGCTTTCTGGGCGTGTATCTCCACCATATCAAGAGAATCGGGTCTTAGGTCCTTGTAGATGCGGAGGCATTCGGCGTATCTGCCGAGGTGGAAAAGGGCGGTGGCAAGGGCAAACCGTGCGAAGGAGTAGTTTGGATTGAGCGAAAGCGCCTTCTTAAGATGGGGAATCGCCTCATCATAACGCCCCATTTGAATGAGGTGGTTTGCGAGTTGATAACGCACATCGGGGAAAGAGGGAGCGGCTTTGACGGCTTCTTCAAACCATTTGAGAGCCTCGTCATCTTTGCCCTGACTGACACAGATATAGGCGAGGTTGAGATGAGCGTTGACGAAGAGAGGGTCAAACTCTATAGCACGAAGGAAATGCTTTCTTGCGCGTGCGCGTTGCCCTCTGGTCATAAGGATGTTGCCGAGGGCGTGTTCTGCGAAGGGCGAGTCTGGGGAGATACGGGTGGCGGCTGAGAAGAGCAGACG
>CAZPBO010000045.1:14437-20417 GCA_964584815.1 uncultured Planctomycetota bacterium | reverse complement strand
TGGCTGTCGTGGTGGCGCAAACAACGGCGTTCAAAATAGCATCCGCAAAATTGGGTTGAAACTGCCCGTTTTTGCGCTAATATTATCAGCGTAGGGCCCGTAGCTCAACGGCAGAGCAGCGGACTCATAATCCGTGGGTTGGAGGTTCGAATCCTCCCGGGCCCATTTTTTATTGGACTTTTTGTAGAAGGTTTTGCGCGCGTCTTATCAGGCTCTCCGCCTGCGCCATAAGCGGCTCCAACCCCCGCAACTGCCCCTTTAAGCGCTCCCATTGCGCACGGATGGCAGACAGCCGCCGCGATAAGCCGAATGTCTCCCGCAGAATCTCTTTCTCCTCTTCTGCCAGTTCCTCAAGGCGCTTGCTTGAGTCCGCAGCGATGCGCAAAAGCCCCGCTGTTTTCTGCTTGAGACGCTCTATCTCATCTGTGCTGCGTTGCACCTGCTCTTCTTGCCACAGAAGAGCCCATCCGCCAAGTCCACAGACCGCAATAAGCAGAATCAAAATCCTCATTTTCTCCCCTCAACCAGCCGCCGCAGACGCTCCATATCCTCTTGCAGACCTTTTGCTTCCCGCACCACTTCCAGGTAGCGGGAGAGTTTGCTGCGCAGCGCGGATTCCTCCGTTTTTAGGCGCGTCAACTCTTGCCGCAGATTTTTCAGTTTGCCGCGCTTTTCTGTTAACTGCTCCGTAAACGAGTCGGCAAGAGAAAGCAATGCGCTTTCTGTAGTGCGCAGTGAAGCCACCGCGTCTTCAAGTGATGATTTGCGGACGGCGCAATGTGCGTTGAGCGCCCACACAACGCAGGCAACAACTCCCAGCACAAGATAGGCGGTCTTCATCACTGCCTCTCCAGTTTTGCGGTGAGTTCGGCGATTTTTGTGCGCAGTTTCCGCAGCCGCTCAAGGAGGGTCTCGGGGTCGTAAATGTCCATCTCCGCTTTGATGCGTTCCATTTCGGCTGACAGTTGTTTCAGTTCTGCGGCGATTTCGGCAGTAGTGGAGTTTGGGGCAGGGGCTTTGACATTGGGGGTGGGTTTTGAGCCGCTGCGACCTGCAGGGAAGAGAAAGAAAGCCAGAGCAAGGCAGATGAGAACCAGCCAGAAGAAGCGCTCAAAGACGACCTTTGCGCGCATAGACTCTCCTCCAGAAAGCCAAATTTCTTATCGGCAGCGTATTTTGTTCGCATATCAGCGGAGGAGGGCGAGAGATGGCGGACATAGATGAGCAGGTGGAGAGGTTGCTGCTTGCGGGTGTGCGCGGGACAGATGAGATAGCAAGGAGTCTTGGGGTATCACGGCGGCGGGTGAGGGAGGCGGTGAAGCGGGTGAAGGGGCGTTGGCGCAGGCTGGCAAACGACAAGGATGGGTTGGTATCGGAGGAGTTGGCGGCGCTACAGGTTATGCGTTCTATGCTCTGGAGAGTCGCCTTCCGCACCGAGTCGGTTTCGGAACAGTTGCAGACCTTCAAACTGCTTTTGTCTGTGAATGAGCGGATGTTCCGCATAACGCAACTTTTTGAGGAAACGCCTAATGGCGAAACGCAACAACTTATCCAGCAGGTTGAGGCGCTCCTTAGACTGCTTGCGGAAAACGGCAAAGCGCAGAACGCTGACTGACCCCGCCTTCTTTGTGGAGCGGGTGCTGGGCTACGAAATGGCGCATTTTCACAGGGTCTGGTTTGAGTTTCAGATGCGCAATCCACGAACGCTGATTCTCGCTCCTCGCGGACACGGCAAAACCACAATCTGCAACATCGCCTACACGCTTTGGCGCCTTGTTGCAGACCCCGACATAAGGACGCTGGTCGTCTGCCGCACCGCCGCTCAAGCACAGGACTGCCTCTTTGAGATGCGTCTTCATCTTGAGGCAAACCCCAACCTTACACCGCTTCTCGGCGGGCGCGGAACTCTCTGGCAACGCTCAAAACTCACTCTCCCCTCGCGAAAACGAATCTCAAAGGAACCGACAGTCACGGCAAGCGGCGTTCTCGGTCCTATTGTCGGAAAGCATTTTGACCTCATCGTTATGGACGATGTGGTGGATGAGCGTAACAGCGCCACAGAGCATATGCGGGAAAGCATCCTACGCTGGTTCCGCAAGGTGCTTCTGCCCTGTCTTGAGCCTAATGGCGAGTTGCACATATTAGGCACCCGTTACCATCCCAACGACCTGTATCAGCACATTATTGATGGGACAGATAGGGTGGCACATCTTAAGGATATTTTGCGGTGACATCGTCAGGGGTACCGAATTTTCTGTCGGGACCGGCGGATGTGGCACGCCAACGCCCACCAACATTACGCAGTCTGTAAGGGGTGCCCCAGGGGTCAAGATAGGCGTTGTGGCGGAGCCGTTTTTGGGAAGCCCAGTGTGAGGAGCGTGCGACGATGGCGGCGCATTGCTGCGGCTTTCCCTGTGGTTTAAGGCGCGCTGCATCGTTTGTGAGCAACCTCACCTCTCTCTGCGCCAGCGCCAAAGGATATGCACGCAGCAGAATAATCCCCGCCACAAGCGCCACCACAAGCAGCACAAGAACAAACGCGACAAAGATTAGGCGGTGCCAACGCCTGCGGCGCTGCAGACGCAGAAGTCTGCGCATAACGGGCTCCATCGGCGGTGCCGGCGGAGCATAGGCGCGCTTGAGGGCGGTCTCCAGCGCCTGCGCTTCCTCAAACCGCGCTTTGCACTCCTTGCAATGCGATGTGTGCTCCTGCAGCGCTGCCAGAGCCTCGCCACTCAACTCCCCTGTTATGAACGCCGCCAGCAATTTCTGCGCCTCATCGCATCTCATCTTCCGCCCTCAAAACGGTCGCAGTTTGGAACGCAGCATCTCCAGCGCGCGAAAGAGACGGTTCCGCACCGTTCCTGCAGGTTCCCCCAAAAATTCTGCTATCTCCTTGCAGGTCATACCGCCCAGGAAACGCAGCATCACCACCTCGCGATATTTCGGCGGCAACGCGTCCACCGCATCCCGCACATCTGTGTCAGGTCGGGGTCGCGCATCCCGCGACGGCTGACTTTCAACCAGCATCCGCAGGTTCTCCTCGCCGGGCACCACCTCCCTCCTTCGCCGACGCAAATCCGCACACAACTTTGTCGCTATCCTCAAAAGCCATAGCCGAAACTTCTCCGGCTGACGCAACTGTCCCAGACGCTCATATGCTCGCACAAATGTCTCCTGTAACAAATCCTCCACATCAGGAGAATTACCCAACCTCTGGCGCAGAACCGCCAAAACCCCCCGCCAGTGCCTCTCCACCAGCACACGGAACGCTTCTATATCGCCTGCTCTCACCCTTTTTACCGCTTCGGCGTCGTCCATATTCTGCCCTTAAGTTCTGACGCTCAAAGATAGGATTCTGTTTCACGCCAGCCCCGTATGGTGTGGGGGGCAAGCCCCCGCGCCGCCGCATACCCCAACACCACAGCCTCAAAACGCGCCCCTAACGCACGCTCCAGACGCCCCAAATCCAACCAGCATCGCCGCCCCTTAAGCGCCTTCCCGTAAAAACGGGTGTTATCGTAATCCGCCAACACCACATCCGTGCCGCTTACAAGAATGTTCGGCGGCTTCAAATCGCCGTGCAGAACACCGCAGTTGTGGTAAGCAGCCAAAACGGCGCCTACCCGCCTCATTGTCGCATCATTCGCATCCAAAGAAAGCACCTCCCCCCTCACTAAGCGGCTTATCAGCACCCCCCGCCGTGCAAACACCAATCCTTCAACCCCCCAGACAACCATCTCCACACAAGGCAGCCCCAACGCTTTCAGCCTTAAGCCATTTCTGAACGCCCGCTTGAGACGCCCACCTGTTGTGCCATACTCCAGACGCCACCAAAAGCCTTTCGGTTTCGCCATCTTCAGATGCAGTCCTTCTTTGTCAAAGCAGACAGCAAGGGTTGAGCGGCTGTCGCGTGTTATGCGTCCTGTTCCAATCTGTGCCAACAACTTCTCTATAAGGCGGGCTGCATCTGCGGAAACCGCCTCTCCACGCCACAAACCACGCCTGAAGCGCACAAAACCTCCCATATCCTACCCTGCCGACAAGATATGCAAATCTTACATCATTTTGGCGGATTTTGCGGCGTTTTTTCGGATAAGGAGTGCAGCAGTTTCTGGATGCGTCTGCGCACAGTCGGGTTGCTTGCGTTTTGGAGGGCTTCTTTAAGCGTGGCTATTGCGCGTTCGCCGATCCTTTTTATGGCGTTTTCTGCGATGCGCGCGCCCAAATCGTCGCCCGCCATAAAGACCTCTACCAGTATTTCAGCGCCCTTCTTACCCGCCTCCGTCAATGCAGCCGCGGCGTATTCTCTGTTCATATACGGCTCATCCCGCCGCAACAGAGCATCTTTAAGAATCTCCATTCCCGCTTCCCCTTTCTCCAGAAGCAGACTCCACCTGCCCATAAGGGCAAGATATGCCGCTTCTTCGCGCCTGTTGTGTGGGAGCCAGTTGCGCTTCCTCAGTATCTTCAGAATCAGGTGTGCGAGTTGTGGTTTGCGCCGCAGTCGCGCATTCTCCTCCCATAAAAGTCGCGCAAAAAGTTTCGTTTCTATCTCACCGCCAAACTTTTCAAGAACTGTTTCTGCCTTTTTTACATCCTTTTTTGCCGCTATCTCTTTCAGATGCTTGAACTTCAGTTTCGCACCTGCTTTTAGCATTTTTGCAAGCAAAGTGTGCATGTTCTTCCGCAGAATGAGGATTAGCGCCTCATCATATGTGCCCGTTTCCTTGATAGCCGCTACTATGTTGTCTGCAACATCGCTTTGGAAGTTCCTGTTGTTGGGGTTTGCCGAAGGCGTAAGGAGACGGTCGTATTCCTCAAGGATTGCGGAGATGCCGTCTGTGCCGAGTTGCGCCAGCGCTTTCCAGTTATGCTTTGCTGCGAGGAAAGCCAGTCTCTGCTGTTTGTCTGCGGGCTGCCAATTCAGTTTTTCAAGGATTTCGGCGGCGTTGCGGCGAACGAAATAGGAGTCGCTTTTCAGCGCCGCAACAAGCAGTTTGCTCCCCTTCTCGCCGAAACTTATCAGCGCCTCTTTCGCCGCTTTCCTCACGCCTGCCGCACCGTCCCCAAGACACCTCACAAGCAGTTTCGCCGCTTCTCTGTCGCCGCTTTCCGCCAGAGCCTTTACCGCCTCAATTCTGCGTTCCGCATCAGGCGATTTGAGACCTTCAACTATCTCCCCGTAACGCCACAAAAAGTCCGCATCCAATCTCTTCTTCGCCGCCGCCGCGCATACATCCCGTATCTGACGCAGATACTTCTTTTCCAGCGCATCAGGTGCCTTCTGTGCCGCCTTGTCAAGCAACTCAAGTAACACCTTCTCCACTTCCTTCTTCCCACGGTACTGTGAGAAGAGATTGAAGATTTCCTTCCGCACCGCTGCGCGTTCTGTCAGACTCGCTTTATTCAGGCGAGACAGCAACTCTGTTAACCGTCCTCGCGCCTCCTCTTTCATCTGTTCTATGCTTTTTGGTCTTATATATTCCGAAAGAACCCAGAGGACAAGTCCCATAAAAACTCCAGCGAGTAGAATCCTTATTGCCTGCTTATGGAAGGTGTCGCTGTGGGGGACACCTGATGTGCGCAAAGAACCCTTTTTGCGCTTTTCCTGCTCACCCATAGCGCAAAGCCTGATTAGGACTCATTATATATGACCGTTTATGATGCTGTGGTGTTCTGATAACTTCGTTTTCTGTTATGGCAACTGAAGGCGCAGAACGAAGGCATCCATCAAGCCGTTCTGCTGTGCTGTGCGGGACTCCGTTTCCGCCCAGTCTTCCTTGAAATTGACCGTTCCGTTGAAGAAACCAGCGAGGTAGATGCGGTTGTTCGCTTTGTCAACGACAACACCGGCTTGGGGTTTGTCAGGTTCTGTGCCACCAATACGCTGCGTCCATTTGTAGTCGCCTGATGTGGTCATACCAACGAGGAACAGTTCCTCATCACCTGCGGATATGCGGGGGTCGTCTCCGCCAAA
>CAZPBO010000045.1:0-14337 GCA_964584815.1 uncultured Planctomycetota bacterium | reverse complement strand
GGAGTCCCTGACGGTGATGGTGACGAGAAAGGGGGATGAGGCGGCGGTGGCGGATTTTGGCACCCCGCTTATAAGACCGCCAGAGGAGATAGAGAGACCGTTGGGCAGTCCTGTGGCGGACCAGGTGTAGGAGCCGCTGCCACCTGAAGCGCTCAACTGGCAACTGTAATTTTTGCCCACCCTTCCTGTTGGCAATGAAGAAGTATCAATTTGCAGATTGCTTCCACCCCCACCGCTTCCTCCACCACCGGAACTCTTTCCACCACCTGAACAGCCGCCGAGCGCCAGCGCAGCCACCAACAACCACTTCAGCATCGCGCACTCCTCCACACCAATCCACACAGTAACCATCCTATCTCCTTTTGAGCCAATCTTAAAGAATATTATCGCATAGTGATGGCATCTTTATGTGCTGAGGAGGTGTTTTGGGATGGTGAACGGTTCTGGTTGCTTTGACAGAATCTTTTATGTAGAATAGATTGCTTGAGGAGGATGTGCAATGGAAGGGGAAGTGTTTGACGCAGTGGAAGATGTGCTGGAGGATATTCGCGCGGGGAAGATGGTGATTGTGGTTGATGATGACAATCGCGAAAACGAGGGCGACCTTGTGATGGCGGCGGAGAAGGTGACGCCTGAGGCGATAAACTTTATGGCGAAATTCGGACGGGGGTTGATATGTCTTGCGTTGACGGAGGAGAAGGCGGATGAGTTGGACTTGCCGCCGATGGTGGAGCGCAATACGGCGAAGTTGGGGACGGCGTTTACGGTGTCTGTGGACGCGGCAGAGGGGATAACGACAGGGATATCGGCAGCCGACAGAGCACACACAATTCTGACAGCGGTGCGCCCCGACGCAAAACCCCAAGACCTTGTGCGTCCAGGACATGTTTTCCCGCTGCGGGCAAAGAAAGGAGGAGTGCTTGTGCGGGTAGGGCACACCGAGGCTGCCGTTGACCTTGCGCGCCTTGCGGGGCTCACACCCGCAGGAGTGATATGCGAGATTATGAACGATGACGGCACAATGGCGCGCCTTCCTCAACTGCTGCAGTTCAAAAAACGCCATAACCTCAAAATCACCTCCATCGCGGAGATTATCCGCTATCGTCACAAAAAGGAGAGTCTGATTGAACGCATTGCCCAGGCAAAACTCCCCAATCGTTTTGGCGTCTGGGACCTCTTCCTTTACAAATGCGTTTTTGACACAGAAGGTCGTGATTTGCATGTGGTTTTGACGATGGGTGGTATAGGTGTTACAGACAGAGGTGGGCGTATTCCGGTTCAGAGCGACCCTGTTCTGGTGCGGGTGCACGATGAGTGTCTGACAGGGGATGTGTTTGGTTCGCTGCGCTGTGACTGTGGGGAGCAGTTGCGCAAAGCGATGGAGATGATAGCAAAGGAAGGTAAAGGTGTTTTGGTGTATATGAAGCAGGAAGGGCGTGGGATAGGGCTTGCCAACAAACTGCGTGCGTATGAATTGCAGGACAAAGAAGGCTATGACACGGTGGAGGCGAACTTGAAGTTGGGTTTTCCGGCTGACTTGAGGGAGTATGGAGTGGGGGCGCAGATTCTGCATCATCTTGGTGTGCGCAAGATGCGGCTTTTAACCAACAATCCCCGCAAACTTGTCGCTCTGCAAGGATATGGTCTGGAGGTGGTGGAGCGCGTGCCGCTTCAGGTGGAGCCGAATCCCGCCAACATCAGGTATCTTCAGACGAAGAAGGAGAAACTGGGACATATGTTAGAGGGAATATAGATGGCGGAAATTGTGGCGGTAGTTTTGAAGCGAGGTGGACCTGTGGATTTGGACGAGATGGCGGAGTTGTTGGGTAAGTTGCGCGGCTGGAGTAGGGAGGAGGCGGCGCGGCATCTCCTTATGGGCGCAGGCATTCTCATAAGGGATGCCACAAAAGGTGAGATGGAGAGGATAGGTGCGCTTTTGAAGAAGCGGCGTATTCCATATCTACTCTTACCTACCCGAGATTTGCCGCATCTTGTCCCTGTGGCGGTTCAGGATTTGGATGTTGGCGAAAGTCGTATAACGGGGCGGGGTGGTGAGGTGGTAGTGGGGAAGGAGGAGTTTCTTGTGGCGGTGGGTGGCTGGCTGGGGGAGGCGCGTTTTGTGGTTGCGGTTGTGGCGCGCGATGGCAGAACACTTCTGTGTGATTACAGCGTTCACCGTGACGGCGCAAAGATTGTGGATGTGGCGGAAAAACTGCTGTCGCATTATCCTGCCAACCGAGTGTCGTATGCGCTGCATCGCGTTGCGCGGGAGCGAGTCGCCGCCGCCGCCACAGATGTCGTCACTTTTCCTGACGAGACATCTTTTCGGGCGTATGTTATGTGGTTGGCGACACTGGCGGTCTGCACCGAGAAAGCGGTATCTGGTAGGCGCAAGCCGTATGTGAGCCGTCTGGGTCGTGTGCGTTTTCGCTGGGGAGGGCATCTGCTGGACTGGGATGGTCAGAGGCGGTTGGAGGAGGCGGCGGTTCAGGCATTGGCGCGTCCTGTGGTCGCATCCCGCCCTACCGCCCTTTCATCGCGCCGCGAAGCAGCCAAGCGACTCACCCTCCGCATCGGCGTGGATGTTGCTATGCTGCTTGAGCAGGCGGCGCTTGTCAGAGTCGCAGTTGTCAGCGCTGTTGTCGCCGCCGTTATGTGGCTCGTTCTGGTTATCGTGAAATGCTGCAGGTAGTCACATATCTGTATCCGGATGAGATACAACGCCTTGGTGCCGCTTTGCTTGCCGCCGGCTGGGCGGTTTCTGCTGACAGCAGGCGTCCCCTCATTGCGCAAAACCCTGACACCAGAGTCTATGTCTTCTCAACAGGCAAACTTCTGGCGCAGGGACGCGGCGTTGAGGTCTTCCTTGACTCATACCTGAAGGAGATAGTTTGCGCCCGCTATGGTGTTGTCACGGCGGGTTCGGACGAGTCGGGCAAAGGCGACTATTTCGGACCACTTGTTGTGGCTGCCTGCCGTCTTGACCGCTTCACAGCAGAGCAGATGCTTGCTCTTTCGGTGCAGGACTCAAAGTCTGTCAGGGATGAGCGCGTGGAGGAGACCGCAAAGGCGGTGGCTGACGCTCTTTATGGTGCCTATGCTGTGGTCACTATTGGCAACCGCCGCTACAACGAACTGCTATCAAGGATGCGCAGTGTCAACAGGTTGCTTGAGTGGGCGCACGCAAAGGCGCTGCGTGCCGTGATAGCCGACACACCTGTGGGGCGCGTCATTGTTGACCGTTTCGGCGACCCGCAACGGTTGCGACAACGCCTTCCATCTGATGAGCCTTTTGAGTTGATTGTTGTGGAGAACGGTGAGCGGGAGTTGCCTGTTGCCGCCGCGTCCATCCTCGCCCGCGCACAATTCCTTAAACGACTCCGCGCCCTCTCTCAAGAATTCGGCATCACCCTTCCCAAAGGGGCAGGTTCTGCCGTCATCGCCGCAGGCAAAGAACTGGTCAAAAGATACGGTCAGCAGGTGCTGCAGCAATGCGCCAAGATGCACTTTAAGACGACCCGCAAGGTGCTTTATGGCTGAAAAACGGTGTCACCTTTGGTTGCCGCACCGCATCTTCTATAATCAGTTCCCACGACTCCTGTGGAGGATGTGTTATGCCCAAGAAGAAGGTGACCCGTCTGACCCTTTATCGGATGCGTGAGAAGGGCGAGCCGATAACATGGCTTACCTGCTACGACTATCCGACGGCAGTGATTATGGAGCAGGCAGGAATAGAGATGATACTTGTTGGCGATTCAGCAAGTATGGTGGTTTATGGCAACGCCGACACCCTGCCGATAACGATGGATACGCTGATAGAGCACACGAAAGCGGTGCGAAAAGGAGCGCCGAATGTCTTTCTTGTCGGCGATATGCCGTTTATGTCATATCACCGCAATGTTGAGGATGCGGTGTGGAATGCGGGGCGTTTTTTGAAGGAGGCGGGCTGCGATGCGGTGAAACTTGAAGGCGGTGTTCGGATTGCCGACAAAGTTCGCGCTATAGTCAATGCCGGTATCCCCGTTATCGGACATATTGGGCTTACGCCACAGTCGTCGGCTATGCTCGGCGGCTTCCGCGTTCAGGGCAAAGATGTTGAAAGCGCAAAAATGATGCTTGAGGATGCAAAAGCACTGGCGGACGCAGGCGTTATGGCTATTCTGCTTGAATGCGTGCCCACTCCTGTCGCGCAACTCATCAAACGCTCTGTTGATGTGCTGGTCTTCGGCATAGGAGCAGGTCCTGACCTTGACGGACAACTGCTGATTGTGCACGACATTTTGGGACTGTTTCAGGCGTTTCAGCCGAAATTCGTGAAACAATACGCCAACTTAGCGGAGACGATGCGGCAGGCGCTCCGCGAGTATATAGAGGATGTGAAGAGCAAGGCGTTTCCGCAGAAGGAGCACGAATACGAGATGCCTGAAGAGGAGGAGCGCAAACTCCGCCAACTCTTCAACTTATAGCCATTACAGGGAGGCTGTGTGTTGGCGTATTTCCTAATAGCGGTGTCCAATCGTCTGAATCTTGAGATGTGTGAAAGGAACTGTCTGGCTGGTTTTACCAACAGCATTAACGGCTTCTGGACATTCTGCGATATTGATGTGGGAGATTATGTGTCGTTCTTATACGGGGCAAGAATCAGGAACCTTTACAGAGTGGTTAAGAAGAAGGCGTATAAGAATGCGGAAAGGTTGCCTCCTTGGTCTTCTGTAACTTTCAGGTCAGGACGGACTTATTACTTTCCTTTCAGGTTGTTCCTTAACGAAGAGCGAACCCTTGATGAGTCACTGGTAAGGGTTGAGTTTTCTTATGTTGCGGAAAATCTTTTGTTGCGCGGAGGCTACAGAAGGACGCATTTCCAGGCGGATTCCATCACATTCTACAGCGTTTCACAAATGGGATATCCTTCTGATGGGAAAACACGAGAGGATCTTACAGATGCAGAGAGTTTTGAGCCAAAAATCGTCTTTGAAAAGAACAGACAAAATATTCCCTACAAGTTTGCTTTTCACGAGTTTATCCTGCAATCCGTTATTAGGAAGAGGCTTGAGCAGATGTTACACGATGTGTTGGAATACTTTAGCACAGCCATAGATGCTGATGAGTTTGAGATATTAGGGGAGAAGGCGTTGCCCGAAGGGTTTGTTGACATATTCGTCAAACTGAGGCATCCCATTGCCGTCAGCAAATTATCTCTTGGTGGAAGTGAAAACACAGAGAGCATCCGGGAAAGATACAGCACAGTTAAGAGGCTATGTGGATGAGTTCGGTGAGGAAGCGATAGGGGGAGTTCTAATCGCCCGCGATTTCACGCGAGCAGCTTACGAAGACCCTCGTATATTGCCTGTAAGATACAATTTCGAGAACATACATCGTTCAGGTGAGTATTCTTACGAGGAGTTGGTGCAGAATCTGCGGTTAGAAATCGTGGTTTCGTAGGTGGTGAGTTATTTTTCAATTTCGCGGGCGGCGTAAAGTTCGCGTAGTTTCTCCTCCGTCGCCTCCATCAAACTCCTTATCTCCTCGTCAAACTTGCCTTCCTCAATCTCCTTAATGCGCTGCCGCACATGCTCTGCGCGTGGGGCGATATGGCGTGCGTAAAGGCGCCGCGCCAGTATCGCCACCAAAAATTGTGGAATCTCAGCAGGACACCGCGTCGCGCACAGCCCGCACATCACACAGTCAAACGACAAGTCAGCGCATTTGGCTATGTCTCCCCGTATCACCGCCTGCACATAGTCCATCACTTGCAAATCCTGTGGGCAGGTCTTTGTGCAGGTGTTGCAGGCAACACAACGATATACCTGCGGATAAAGCGCGGTTATGGAGGCGGTTTCGGGTGTCAGTTTGGTTATATCGTAGCGCTGTTTCAGCGAAGGATAATACGGAATTTGCATAATGTGCATACCGTCCTGGACGACGGCTTGGCAGGCAAGCGCGACACGGAGTTTGTAGTCGCCGGGAAGGCGATAGACAGTGGCGCAGGCACCGCAGAAACCCGCTCTACAACCCGCACCTCGCACAAGCCTGTATCCCGCCTCCTCCATCGCACGCATTATCGTCAAATTCCCAGGCACACGATACGGCTTGCCCATTATCCATATCGTGACAAGCCCTTCCTCTGCCTTCTGTTGCTCGGCAACCGCCTCTGCCATTCCCTCACCTCCAACGCTGCTGCCTTCATTGTATCGCGCTCGCGGCAGCCGTCAAACAGAACCCCGTTTCTTGTGCATTACCTGCAGCACCATTAGTTGTGCGTATTGACCTTGATAGCAAGTGGCTATTTGTTTTGAGGTTCTGATGCGAGATGCGGGAGGATAAGGCGGCTGGGATGGTTTTTGCCGACATAGACACTGTTTTTTGCCACACGCGACTTCTCGCGGCTGTGCACCTCGCCTGTGTTCGGATTCGTCTCATAACGCGGATAGTTGCTGCTTGTTATATGCACGACGATTCTATGTCCTTTTGGGAAGAGGTAAGCGAAGTTGCCCAGTCTAATTCGCACAGTATAGATTTTGTTGGGAACAACAGGCAGCGGCTGTTTGGGCCACTGGCGTCGGGACAGACGCACTATGCCGTCAAGAAGCAGCATCTGCCGCCCATCAGGGTAGCCGTCGCATAGTTTTGCCACAAAATCGGTGTCGGAACAATCACTGGAGACGCATAGCACGCATTCCACAACACCTGCGATTTCAACGCTCTGCTCAAGCGGAGGACTGGCAAAGACGAGCACATCATCACGCTTTGCCAGACGCTTTTGGTCAAAAGGTCCGCTCTTTATGGTGAGGTTGCGTCCACCGAGTGTCGGGCAGGGGTTGTTGGGGTCGTATCTGTAGGTGAAGGTTTTTTGCTGTGAGCAGGGTTTGAAAGCGAGGGTTTTGTCTGGTTGCAGATAGAGGTTGAGCGGTTTTGAGGGAGGGGGCCAGGAGTTGGCGGCGCGCCAGAAATTGCCCGCGCTCCCGCGCGGAGCCAGAACAAACCAGTGGACAGGCTTCTGACGGGCAAAGCCGTTGTCTGCCCCCTGCAGTTGCCACGCAAAGAACGCAGTCATATCAAGTGGGGGAAGAACCGCTTGCGGCGTGGGTTCCATTTCCCCTACGCGCCCCCCTGTTTTCGGTTCCCTCCCCATAAGGCGGAGCCAGAGAGGAACAGTGCGAATCTTATGTGTCCACGGTCCTACAATCAGGAACTGCCGCGCCCTCGTCGGGTTACCCCCTGAGCGGGCAAGGAACCCCGCAATCGTTCCCTCGCAGAAGGTGTCAAACCAACCGGTGATGTGGACGGCGGGAGGCGGAGTATATTGGCGGGTGGACGGGTCGTATGGACGCCAGAAGTCGTCGTAGTCGGGATGCGCAAGCACATTTTTGTAGAAGTTTGGGGCAAAGCGTGCTTTTGTGAGCCAGCCTTTGACTTGTTCAAGGCGCAGGACACCGTTCTCATATGTGGCGTGATGGTAGAGTGAGAAAGCGGCGGCGCCAATCCACTGCGCTGCAAGCCCCGACACCCCACTACCCGCAAGCAGAAACTGGGTTATCCCCATCGCGCTGCCGCCAAATGTCCCAACCTTCCCGTTGCACCAAGACTGTTTCAGCAACCATCGCACCGTCTCATAGCCATCTTTGTGTTTGTGCCACCCGCAACCACAAAAAGGCAAATTCTCTCCGCCTGAATCAAACCGCCCCCGCATATCCTGCAGAACCACCGCATAGCCAAAGGCGCACAGCCCTTTTGCCGCCCTCACAAACCCCTTTCTCTTCCTGCTGTAAGGAGTGCGCATAAGAAGTGTCGGAAACGGTCCTTTCGCGGTCGGCAGATATATGTCGGTTGCCAACTCTACGCCGTCCGACATTTTGAGCATAACGGTGCGCTTTTCTGCAAAAGCGCGACTTAGGGTGAAGTTTAGCACTACTTTCGGCGGAGACTGCGGGTCTATTGGTTGGGCTTGCTTTAAGAGAGCGCCTGTTGGCACAACACCAAAGTAGGATATGTTTTTCCAGAGTTGGGGGCGGTAGCCTTCCGCGTAAGCGAACAGATAAAAGGGTTTGTCGGCTCTGATTGTCAGTGTGAAAGAGCCGTTTTTTCTGGTTCGTATCACCTTTTCTGTGGGCACCCACGCATCAGGCGGACCACTGTTAGGAGCGAAGACCACCCCGATGAATGCTCGCAACGGCTTGCCATCGCTATCCGATACCTTACCTTTGACAGTCACATCGGTTGCGCAAAGCGCGGAACAGACAAGCATAAACAGCAAAAATGCGCTACCTCTTAAAGCAGTTCTCATCAGACATCTCCCACGACAGGCGGTATGTCAAGAACGGGACCGTCCCTGCACAGCCGCAAGGAGCGCTCTCCCCATCTGATTGTGCAGCAGCCGCAAACCCCAAGCCCACACAGCATCCGCCCCTCAACGAGCACCTGTGCTATCGCTTTCGCCTCCCTTATCGCAGGCAACGCTTCCTTGACCATACTCGGTGGACCGCAGATGTAGACTCGGTCAAAGCGGTTTTGCGCCAACTGCTGGCGCATTGCCGAAACAGCGGTTGCGCATAAACCCTCTGTGCCGTCCTCTGTGCAGACAATGAGGTTGTCCGAAAGGCTTTCAAGGCGCGTTTTAAGATGCAGTTGTGTTTTTGTTTTCGCGCCGTAAACGGCAGTAACCGCAACGCCAGATTCTGTAAGTCTTTTTGCCAGAAAGAGGAGCGGCGCTACTCCGACACCGCCTCCAACAAGTAGCGCCTTACCCCGCTTGAGAAGACTGAAAGGTCTGCCCAACGGACCCCAAAGCAGGATTTCGGTCGGCTGCTTTAAGGAGCAGAGGACTGTGGTGCCGTATCCTTTCTTTTGGATAAGGAGTGAGACGGTGGAAGTGATGTGGTCTGCGTCGGCGACAGATATGGGGCGTGGGGTGGGGAGGTCTGGGCGGTTGGGGACGCGCAGCATAAGGAACTGACCGGGCTGGGCATTTCGGGCGGCAAAGGGGGCTTTAAGTGTCAGAAGTGCGCAGTCTTTGAGTTGGCAAGATGCGACAAGTTGTGCGCGTTCTGTTTCAGGGTTCACCGAGGTCCTCCTCGGGGATATGCCAGCCGATATGGTGGGCGATGGCGTCAGGAAGAGAGTCAAGGATATCGGAAGCGATGAGGGAGTATTCGGTCAGTTCTTCGGCGGCGATGTCGCCGGCGAGACCGTGGAGGTAGACTCCCGCGATGGCGGCGTCTAATGCGGTCATTCCTTGAGCGATGAGTGATGCGATAACACCTGTGAGGACATCGCCGCTGGCGGCGGTAGCCATACCGGAGTTGCCTGTGGTGTTGGTGTAGACGCCCCGCCCATCGGTCACCACAGTCTGGTAGCCTTTGAGAGCAACGACACAGCCGAAAGCGCGGGCGAAGGTGACCGCAACCGTCTCACGGTCATTCTGGACCTGCTCGGTGGTCTTGGAGACGAGGCGTGCCATCTCGCCGGGGTGGGGGGTGACGACCACGGGACCGCGGTGGTCAAGGAGAACCTGCGGTTGCTGTGCTACGGCGTTTATACCGTCGGCGTCAAGGACGATGGGGATATCGGTTTTACGGAGGATGTCGCGGACGAGTCGGCGGATGGATGCGTTGTTGGAGAGTCCTGGTCCGAGGGCGAGCGCTTGATGGCGGGACGCTTCCTCAAGGACGATTTTGAGGGCTTCATATTTGAGGATGCCGTTTGTGTCGGGGGCGGTTCGTGTGAGGACTTCTGGCAGCGCTATTTCAAAGATGTGGTTAAGGGATGCGGGGGTGATGAGTTTGACGAGACCGCAGCCGCAGCGCAAGGCGGCGCGGCAGCAGAGTATTGCCGCTCCCGTCATACCCACAGAGCCCGCCACCACCAGCACACGCCCAAAATCGCCTTTATGGGCGTCCCTACGCCGCGGCGGTAGCATCGGCACCTCTCTTATCTCTTCCATTTTCCTGCCCCCTGATTGATTAGCGATGCAAGATACCCTGCACCGAACCCGTTGTCAATATTCACCACGGCAACGCCTGGCACGCAGCAGTTGAGCATTGCAAGGAGCGCCGCCAGACCGCCAAAAGACGCCCCATACCCCACAGATGTCGGCACCGCCACTACAGGGCAGGTGAGCAGACCCGCCACCACACTCGGCAACGCGCCCTCCATCCCCGCCACCACAACACAGCAACGCGCCTCCCGCAGCGCCTCCAAATGCGGTGTCAGCCGATGCAACCCCGCTACCCCGACATCATAACCCACATATGTCTTTGACCCCGTAATCTCGGCGGTGACTTTTGCTTCTTCTGCCACAGGGATGTCGGAGGCGCCTGCAGCAAGAATTGCCACAAGCCCCACTTTCTTGAGCGGTTTTTTTGTCGCTGTGACACATCTTGCGCTCTGGTGGAAGACGGCGTTTGGGATTTTGTTTTTTATCGCTTCGGCGTGTTGTTGGGTGGCGCGGGTGGCAAGCAGCAGTCCACTGCGCTGATAGATTGCCTCCGCCGCCTCCGCCGCATCCTCCACGCTCTTGCCCTCACAAAGAACAACTTCCGGAAAGCCGCGTCGCATATGCCGCCCCACATCAAGACAAAGCCCCCCCAGACGCAGATACTCCAGCGAAAGCAATTTCTCTTCCGCTTCCCTAACCCCTATCTTCCCTGACGCCACCGCCTCAAGCAACACCCTTAATTCGCGGTCGCTACTTCTTTTGCTTCTCATATTTTTCCTTTAACTTGGTAATCTCTTTTGCGATTTTCTGCGCGGAGCGAGGGCTTTTGTAGGTTTTTACAGGTTTTTGTTTTTCCACATCCACAAGATAGAGTCCTGTTCGTTTGAACTTGCTGAACTTTTTAAGGAGTTCTTTGTCGGCATTGGCGCGGTCCCATTTATAGCAGGGGATATTTTGCACGGCTTCCTGAAACTTTTTGTTGGGGAAGATGTCCCACTCAAGCCACTGACAAATTCTGGATTTTTTGTCCTTTTTTGAGTCGTAGGAGTAGATAAGGAGCAGTTTTGAGATAGGGTTTTGGAAGAGGTCGCCGCCCAATTCCTGCCAGTTGAGGGAATCGTCCTGTCCGACTTTGCCGAGGACGCGTGCTTTGGTTTTGAACCATTTGCTGAGCCACGCTTCAACTGTCTGTTTGGACTGCACTAGGTAAAACTCAATGGCGTGGGAGTTGCCGTCCACTTCTTTGAGTTGGGTTTCTGCGGAGACCGATTTGAGGGAATTGTGCGCGACGCGTGCGGCGCCGATGGGAACTATCGGGTCGTTTTTAAAATGGAAGAAGTAACCTGCGAGGTTCTTATCTTTGAAGAGTTGTGCGTTGACTTTTGGGCGTCCGCCGAGTGAGACGGCAGCCGACAGCAACGATGGATTGGCGGCAACAAGTTTGAAAGCGGCTTCTGCGCCGGAGGAGTGCCCGACCACAGCGCCCATCCGACGCGGCACATCGTAGGTCGCGGATAACTCCACCGCCAGGCGCCCTAACTCACTCAACTGCGCATCGCTCCACGCTCCTCCGCTCGCAAACGGTATCACTACGATGAAGCCTTTCTTTGCCCAGTCCTGTGCCCAGCCTTTCCAGACACCGCAAGCATCGTTTAAGTCACGAAACCCCGCGCCGTGCAGCAGGAAAATCATACCAGTTGCTTTGCGGGGAATGTGAACAGAGAACGGCACCCCACCAGGAGTCTTTTGGGTGTGGACACCCGGGGAGAGTTTGTTGCCGCAGAAAAGTGTGGCACCCCAAAGCAAAGCCACTGTGGTGATGACCCATCGCATATTCTGCCCTCCAAAGCGTTATTTAAGCCCGTATTCCTTTATTTTACGGTAGAGGGTTCGCTCTCCGATACCGAGGATTTTTGCGGCATTGGCGCGGTGCCCTCCAACCATCTCCAAAGTAGCCCGTATCACCTCCCTCTCAATCTCCGCAAGCGTTCTCCCTATTAGACGGGAGAGGTCCAATCCACTTCGGGGCAACTCTTGAATTATATACTCTGGAATCTCTTTTTTTGTCAACAAATTGCCACGGCATACGGCGAGCATGGCTTCAATGCAGTTTCGCAATTCACGCACATTGCCTGGCCATTGATAGAGTGTGAGGATTTTGAGTGCGTCTTCGGAGATGTCTGGTGTGGGGCGGTTGAACTCTTGGGAGATTTCATATAGGAAATGTTTGATGAGGAGTTGGATATCGCCGCGGCGTTCGCGCAAGGGCGGGAGATGTATTCTGACGACATTGAGGCGGAAGAAGAGGTCGCGGCGGAAGAGTCCTTCTTCAGCAAGTTTTTGGAGGTCACGGTGGGTGGCGGCGATAAGGCGCACATCCACGCTGACCGTCTCGTTTGAGCCCAGAGGTGTTATTTCTTTTGTGTCAATGGCGCGGAGGAGTTTTGCTTGAACGGAAAGCGGAATGTCGGCGACCTCGTCAAGGAACAGAGTTCCGCCATCTGCGGTCTGGAAGCGTCCTTCTCTGTCGGAGACAGCGCCGGAGAAAGCGCCCTTTTTATGCCCGAACAGTTCGGATTCAAGGATGTTTTCTGGCAGCGCGCCGCAGGAGACCGCCACAAACGGTCCCCTTCTGCCTGATAAGCGATGTATGAGACGGGCGGTCAACTCTTTGCCTGTTCCGGACTCACCCGTGATGAGAACGGTGGCGTTTGTTGGGGCGACCTGGCGGAGCGTCTCAAAGAGATGCTGCATCTTCTCGCAACGACCGATGATGCCTTCAAAACCCGACCGTGAGGAGAGCATGCGTTCAAGGTTGTGCTGGCGCTGGAGCAACTCCACCTGCTGAACCGCCTTACGCAGCACAGCCGCCAACTCTTCCTCCTCCGGCGGCTTGCAGATATAGGCAAGCGCGCCCGCCTTCAGCAGGTCTATCGCTTCCGATATGGCGCTGTAAGGAGTGAGCAGGATTATCTGCAAATCAACGAACTCTTTTTTAAGCGCCAGTATTTTGTCTGACGGAAAACCTTTTCTGCCGATTTCGGCAAGCAGTATGCGGGCGTTGTGGTTGTGCAAGAGTTGTTCGGCTTGGTGGATGGATGTTGCAAGTAAGGGTGTAAGTTGTGCGTGGTGTGCCACATCCGCGCACCAGGTGGCGTTTAATTTTTCCTTTAAGAGGACGACCACGCTGTAGCGGCTCATATTCTGACCTTTTTGAGGACAGTTCGCATCTTTTCCACCGCCTCATCCACATGGTCTTTTGTGAAGATGAGGGATGGTCTGAATCGGACAGAGCGTTCGCCGCAGGCGAGTGTGGCGAGTTTGGCATCCCAGCAGGCTTGGCGGAAGGCGTCGCGCTTATCGGGGGTGGGCAGGTCAAAGGCGAGCATAAAGCCGCGTCCACGCACATTGCTGACAAGCCCGCCCGATTCTTGTGCCAACTCCTCAAGTCGCTGCAAGAAATAGCGCCCTGTCTCCGCCGCGTTCTCAATCAGTCTCTCCTCGTGCATTATCTCAATGCCCCGTATGCCGCGAACCATATCCACGAGGTTGCCACCCCAGGTGGAGTTTATGCGGCTTGAGATGTGGAAGGCGTTGTCGGGCACCTCATCAACCCGTGCCGAAGCCATTATCCCACAGATTTGGGTTTTCTTGCCGAACACGAGGATATCCGGCCAGACATCAAAATGCTCGCAGCACCACATCTTGCCGGTCGTGCCGCATCCTGTTTGCACCTCGTCAAATATGAGCATCACATCAGACTCATCGGCGACCTGGCGCAACGCCTGCAAGAACTCTCCGCGGAAATGGTTGTCGCCCCCCTCCCCCTGTATCGGCTCAATGATTATGGCGGCGATATCTTCACCTTCTTCTGCTATCACATCTTTTATCATAGACAGCGCTTCCTGCTCGGTTTTCTCCACCTCCTCAAGCACCTGCTGTGTTATGGGGAAGCGCAGTTTGGGGTTGGGGATGCGCGGCCAGTTGAATTTCGGAAAGTAGTCGGTCTTCACTGGGTCGGTGTTGGTGAGAGAGAGGCAGTAACCCGTTCTGCCGTGGAATGCTTGGCGGAAATGGATGATTTTGTGCCCACGCTCACTTTTTGCGCCTTTTCTGAAGTTCTTGCGCACCTTCCAGTCAAACGCGACCTTAAGCGCATTCTCCACGGCGGGTGCACCGCCGGCGATGAAGAAGAGATAGCGGAAGTGGTCAGGCATTGCCAACTCGGCGAAGCGTTTGACAAAGCGGGCGTATTCGGTGCTGTATATGTCGGAGTTGGCGGGGTTTGCGACCGCTGCGCGCTTCAACTCCTCCATAAAGTCGGGGTCAAACATCTTGGGATGGTTATGTCCCACAGGCAGACTGGAGAAGTAGGCGTAGCAGTCAAGGTATTTGCTCCCGTC
>CAZPBO010000044.1:0-20477 GCA_964584815.1 uncultured Planctomycetota bacterium | reverse complement strand
AGAGTTCCACACTGAAGGCGTTATTGCCTTCCGCCACCTGCTGAACCGTCACCTCCTTGCCCGGCAGCGTTTTCTCCTCGCCTGCCTTGAGCAGCGCTCTGCCCACAAGAAACGGCGATAGCAACGCCACCACTCCACTTAAGACCTTCACCTTTACCCGCATCTGACGACCCTCCAAAAAGGTTATCTGAAAAGAGACTCGCTTGTTTTCATTAGCCAGTTTGCGCGCTGCTTCAATGCTGGCATATGGTGTTGTGACCGTAAAAGAGCCGCATTTTGTGTTGACATCGCAGGTAATGCTGCCTTTTTCAAGCAGTATTTCTTCGTTTTCTGGTTGTCCTGCTAATGTGATTTGGGTGTCGGGTTCTGCTTTGATGTGGCAGTAACCGCCGAGGTTAAGGGTTGTGGACTGTTTGCCGATGCGCAGAGTGACACCGCGGGCGAGTTTTTTGCCCTTAAGAAGTGTGAAATTGCCGAGGATTTGAGGTTGCGGGTAGGGTTTTTGCGGCGGTTTTTGATGTGGCAGAAGCAGGAGCAGAACGAGGACAGCGGCTGCTGCCACACTTGCGGAAAGCCCTATCTTTATCAATACGCGGCGTCTTCTCCTGTGACGCTCTATGAGTTGCATCACCTTTTCCTTGATGTTGGGCGGTTTCCTGCCCCCAACCACCTCCCACAAGAAAGCGTCCATCAGTTTGTCTTTCAGTTTGTCTTTATGCTGTTTGCGTGTCATCGTCTTCCCTCCGCGCGGAGTTTCGCTTCAACGCATTGAGCCAGTTTGGCGCGGATGCGTCGCAGGAGCGTCTTAACACCGTCTGCCGTCATACCGACCTCCACGGCTATTTCGCTACGCGATAAACCTTTTTTGTAGCGCATCTCAACAACGAGACGCTCTTTTTGGGACAGGGTCTTCAGACATTCCTTGAGTGCGTCAATGTAATCGGAGCCTGTGCAGTTTTCTCCGAAAGTCTCCGTCCAGACCTGTTCCGCCTCGTTTATGTCAATAACGGAGGGATTTTTTTGCCCGATTGTTCGGTGGTGGGAGATGAAGAGGTTGCGTGCGGTGCGGCGTAGAAACGCCCATATATTCTGAATCCTGCCCAAGCCCGCCCGCCAGACGCGAAAGAAGGCTTCCTGCGCGATGTCCTCCGCCGTATGTGCGTCAGCGCCAAGGTAAATCAGATACCTTTGCAGGTCCATCTGATACTGCTCCACGAGTTGTTGTATGGTCATTTTCGGCGCGCCTTTATTCATCTGTATAGACGCCCTATCGGAAAGTAAGGGGTTCAGGTAAACGGCTTTTAAGGGAAATTTCCGCAGCAGCGCTTTGGAAATGCCCGCGACTGCCAGACGCTTGTGCAGCCGCAAAGAGGCGCAATGTAGATGAAAGCGAAAGCCTTGAACGGCTTATCCTGTGCCGTTTTGCGAAGCGGCATATTGTGTGACGGCGGCGCTGCGCAGAATTTTGGACTTGGCTCATCGTCTGTATTAAGATGACGAATTTGCTGGAGAGAAAACGATGACGACGCATAAACCAGGCAAGAAGAGTTGGTATAGGCAACTACGGTATTTCGTTGAATGGTGTCTGTTGAGGATTTTTTGCGGGGTTCTTAACTGTCTACCAGTGGAGGAGATGCGTTTTTTTGCTGGTTTTTTTGGTGTGTTGGGGTCCGTTTCTCTGGCTCTGTGGTTACGATGGCGGATTGCGTCCAACATAAGGTTTGCTTTAGGCAGAATTGCGTGGAGTGAACTGCAGTTTTTGCTGAACCGAATTTTTGCGAACGAGACAGCCAATTTTGTGGAGTTGATTCGCGGCACATCGTTGGGACGCCGATATTTTGTAAAGCACTGGCGCGTTGTGGGGAAGGACTATTTGGACAAAGCCCTGCAGAAAGGCAGGGGAGTGATGCTGTTTTCAGCCCACACAGGGCTGTTTCCGTTTATTGGGGGGCTTTTTGGGCTTGCGGGTTATCGGTTCAATTTTTTGGTAAAACTGCCGAACAATCCGCATCTTTCCGCTCATTTTGAGAGGATAGCATCTCATATGCGGATGAGGTTCATCAATTATCGTCCGAGGAGGGAGGCGGCGAGACGGGTAATAGCGGCTCTGCGGGCGGGTGAGGTTGTCTGTATCGTGGCGGATGAGCCTCGTCCGCAGGATGGGATTGAGATTCGGTTTTTTGGGAGACCTGTAATGGCGCCGCGGGGACCCGCCGTTCTGGCTTTACGAACCGGAGCACCGCTTCTGTGCGCTTTTGCTTGCTCCTGCCGCAGACGACATACCGTTTATATCTATCCTGCGGATAGGGTTCTATCAGGTCGCGATGAGCAGTCTGTGCGGCAACTTACGCAAGCCACCAACGATGTTTTTGAAGCCTTCCTGCGTGAGCATCCGTCTGACTGGTCGTGGCTGCGCAATCGCTGGCAGACATAAGGCGTCATTTATCTGTGGGGGCGGGTTGAAGCCCAAGATTCTGCCGCCAACTTTCTTGTTGCGGAACATTGAGTGTGAACTCGGCTTTTTGGTATCCTGGTGCTTCAACCACCACAACGATATCCCCAGGCGTTGCCCCAAATGTTGCCTGCCCTTTTTCCGAATACCGCGAGATACCATAGGTGTGTATGCGCTTTCCGTTCTCCAGTAGTTTGTAAACGGACACATTGAAGCGTTTAACGGGCAGTGCGGTGATTGCATCAAGGAAGGAGAGGGTCACCCTGACGCGCCGCTTCAGAACGAAGTCCACCCCTTCAGCGGGCAACTCTACATCCTTCGTAATCGGTGCATAGCCGCTTTTGTAAACCTGAACCTGCACGCTCTTCTCTTTTATGTTTTCCAACCTGTATCTGCCGTCTTTGTCGGTGAAGGTGCGACGATGTGTGCGGTGCTTGGTGTTCAGGTATATTATTGCTCCCGCCACGGGATTGCCTTGCTCATCTTTCACCGTCCCGCTCACTGAGAACTCCCCTTTTTCTGCAAGTTCAATCCGTATCACGACATTGTCTAACTTCTGTCCTGGTTGTAGGTCAACCGTAGTGGAGGTGTCTTTATATCCGTATGGGCAATGCGCGCGGATATTCTTCTTGCCGGCTGTCAGACCATTAAGGGTGAAGCGTCCGTTTCTGTCTGTGCTTGCCCGCTGGTAATCGCAACTGACTGAAACAGACGGCATCGGGTTGCCGCTCTCATCAACGACGGTTCCCGAGACAGAACACAAAGACGAAAGTGAAAACGGGAGTGTGAGGGTCAGCGCGGTTCGTTCCTCCTTTTCGGCAAGTTCCACCTTAAGGGTTTTTGCGTCATTGAGTTTGAACCCCCAGCGACCGTTTAAGAGGTTTTTGTAGTTTGCGGCAAGCAACCATTTACCGTGTGGAATACTGCCTTTGAAGGTTCCGTTCTGGTCAGTGGTTGCGACGCGTCTGATATGCGCAAACGACACCATACCATCTCTTTGAGGAGCGTCGGGGTTTATGGCAAGCACATCCGCACCTGCGACAGGTTTTCCATCGCCGTCCAGAACCGTGCCGGAAACCACACAGTCGCCTTTGGGGCGCGGTTTCGGTGCCCATTTTGTCCTGCCAGGCAGAATGCGCCATTTTCCATCGCCGGACTTAATCGTCGGTCCTTTTGCTTTGCCTATCTTCACACGCACACGCCTGCCGTCAGGCAGCACCAACTCAACCTCTTCTTCGCTGTCCTCAGATTTTTGTGTTTGGGGCTGAGTTGGTTGTGCTTGTTGGGCGTGCTGTTCTGCGTCTGATGGTGCGTTGCTTTGCGTTTTCTGTTGCTGTTGTGGCTGTTTTTGGCTGAGTGGCTCTTTGTCGGGTTCGGTCTTTGTGTTTTTGGGCTCTGTTGAGGTTTTTTTCTGGGAGACAATTGGCGCGCCACTGTTTTTTGCCACCTTCAAGCGTCCCCACAGACTTGCTGACAGAAAATAGAGCGATAGAACAGCGACGAGGATGATGGCAACGGTCACAGCAACCTTGGTTTTGACACTCATTATCAACCCTCCTAACGAGAGTTTGGCTGCGGGTTTTGTTAGGGTGATGGCTGCTTTGCATAGGTTGGTTAAGTGTCTGGGCGGCTGCATAGGAGGTAAGGTTGAGAGGAGTGCTGCGGGAGATGTGGTGGCGAGTCCGCGTTCGGCGAGGTAGCGGCGCATCTGCTTCAGTGCACGGTTTGTGCGGCTTTTCACCGTTCCTTCTCGCAAAGAAAGCGCTTTTGCTGTCTCGGCGCTGCTCATCCCTTCAACGAACCGCAACACAACAACAGCCCGCAACTTCGGAGACAGACATCCAAGCGCCTCCTCAACGAGATGTCTGGTCTCCTCATCGGGCGGTTCTTGATGATTTTGCTTGAGCATAATATATCTCCTTTCGCGAGCGTGGCGTCGTCTGGATGTGCGCAACATCCGCAGCGCACACCTCGCCGCAATCCCATAAACAAACGCTCTCTCCGAGCCGCCTCTGAATTTCGCCGCCCCCCTTGCCAGTTGAAGAAATGTCTCTTGCGCGGCGTCCTCGGCATCGGCAGCATTGCCCAGCAGACGAAACGCAATATTGTAGACACCCCCGATATAACGCTCAACCAGCGTTCCAAACGCTTCCCTCTCGCCATGTGCAAAACGCTCAAGGGCGCTCTCCACCAGAATTCTCCTCTTGCACCTTTATGTTTCCGCAGATAGCCTTTCGGTTCCGTAAAAAGCACATTCTCAAAAATGATACGATACAGATGCGGGCACTGTCAGGCGGCTTTTGTAGAGGTGGTGGCTTCACGCCACAAGGCAAAGACTTTCCTACCTGTCGCGGAAGTTGCCCAACGGGAACACCGGTATCATCTTCTCTTCAACAAACTTGACCGCCTCCTTCGCACTGATATGCCAGTTGGTAGGACACATACTCAAAACCTCAACCAGCGCGAATCCTTTGCCGTCAAGTTGCTTCTGGAACGCTTTCTTTATCGCTTTCTTTGCCTTAATAACATGTTTTGGCGTGTGAACAGCAACGCGTTCAATGAAGGACGGTGCCTCAAGGGTGTTTATCAACTCGCAGACCCTCAAAGGATATCCTTCGTTTTCAATTTTACGACCATAAGGGGTTGTTTCGGTTTTTTGACCGACAAGAGTTGTGGGAGCCATCTGCCCACCGGTCATACCGTAGACGGCGTTGTTGACGAAGATGGTGGTGAAATTTTCGCCGCGGTTTGCGGCGTGCAGGATTTCGTTTGTTCCGATGGCGGCGAGGTCGCCGTCGCCCTGATATGTGAAGACGACAAGGTCGGGATTGGCGCGTTTGAGACCTGTGGCAATCGCCGGTGCTCTGCCGTGCGCCGCCTCCACAGAATCCACCCTTATGTAATAGTAGAGCAGCACAGAGCAGCCGACAGGCGGCACGCTCACCGTGCGTTCCCTTATCCCCAACTCATCAATCACCTCCGCTATCAGACGATGAATAATACCGTGTCCGCAACCAGGACAATAGTGGGTCTGCTTCTCATAGAGGCTTTCTGGCTTTTTGAAGACCACCTTCTCCATCTATTTCTCCTCCAGGCTGATTTTTCTGCTGCTCCCTGAAAGGTCAGCATTCAGTTTTCGCGCAAAGTGTATTTTGAACTCAATGCCCTCAAGTGGGTCTTTGGGGGGAAGCACCCCTAACGCCACCGCTTCCTCATAGAGCGCCTCATAAATGGTGAGATTACGGAGGAAGTCAGGCACCTCACGCCTGATGCGCTCCTTCTCCCACCTTCTCCATTTATCCACGCCTTTTATCATCGCTTTGCCACCACTCCTTATGAGGTCTCCTTGATGAGGTTGTGCAGGTTTTCTTGTATCTCTTCGGGGGATGGAATGCCGCCGCCCATCCGACCATAAAACCGCACGGGCGCACCTCCCTTCACGCCCAACTCAACATCCTCAAGCATCTGTCCGGCATTCATCTCAACAACCAGAAAACCTTTGACACCACGCTTGACCAGTTCTGCGAGTTTCTCATAACAGAACGGCCAGAGTGTTATTGGGCGCAGCATACCGACTTTTTCGCCATTTTTGCGGCGTTCCAGAACGACATTGCGGCACGCGCGGGCACATGTCCCATACGCCACAAGCACCCATTCGGCATCGTTCAACTCATAAGCCTCGTAGCGCACCTCATTTTCTGCAATGTGGCGGTATTTTGCCTGCAGCCGTTTATTGTGTTCCTCAAGCACGCCTTCCTCAAGAAACAGGGAGCGAATGATGTAGGGGTCTCGGTTCTTGGCGCCTGTTAACGCCCAATCAGGAACAGGTGGCGGCTCCCTCATCGGCGGAAACTCAACCGGCTCCATCATCTGCCCCAAGACACCGTCAGCGAGCAGCATCGCCACGACCCGCCACTTCCACGCCAACTCAAAAGCCAGAATCGTCAACTCCACCGCTTCCTGAACGGTGTGGGGAGCAAGAACGATGTTGCAATAATCGCCGTGTCCGCCACCCTTTGTCGCCTGGAAATAGTCGGATTGGGTGGGGGCAATATTGCCGAGTCCCGGTCCGCCCCGCTGCACATTTACCACCACCGCCGGCAACTCATCTCCCTGAATGTAGGAAATGCCTTCCTGTTTGAGAGAGACTCCCGGCGAGGATGATGAGGTCATAGCGAGTTTTCCTGCGGCGGCGGTGCCAAGCACCATGTTTATCGCCGCCAGTTCCGACTCCGATTGAATAAAAACACCGCCAACCTCAGGCATCCTCCGCGCCATATACGCTGTCAACTCGTTCTGCGGCGTTATCGGATAACCGTAATAATGTCTGCAACCGGCGATTATTGCTCCCTCACCTATCGCCTCGTTGCCCGCAAAAAGAACCCTTTTGCCCATCGCTGCCTGTCTCCTCTTAAAAGCCACCTATGATGCCACAACGGCGACTTCAAGGCAAGCCAAAACCGTTTAACGGCGATTGGGACGGCGCCGCAGCAGAGGCTCATCATCGCCCATTATGTCCAGACCAAACCAGCCCAGCAGGAAGTCTGCCAACTCAATTGGATTGAAGCCTACCTCCAAGGAGACGAAAAAGCATATATGGATTCTGATGTCATAATCACGCCATCCGCCCGAGAGCGGGTCGTCCACATCCTCATTCAGCCCGAGAAACGCACCGATTTTGTAAAGCCACAACTCATAGTCAGCAGATGAGAACTCCGCAAACGATGCTGCAAGCGATAGATACTTGTTGGGGTTACGGTGAATCTTCTCGTCTCCTGGGTAGAGGATGCTGAGAAGGACACAGAACAGACCAAGTGGGCGGTTGTTGTATCTGTCAAAGTCACCGCGAACAAGGCTTGCCACTGGCACAACAAGTGTGTAGAACGGTGGACCAAGGACGGTGTGGGTGTCTTCAACCGCCTTTCTACCTTCAAAGCCGATGCGGTGCGATTTGGAAACGCCTGTATAGGCGCTGAAAATGCCGCCGAGGTTGACGCCAGCGCTGATGCCAAACCCCCCGCCCACCTTCGCGGTGAATATGTCGGCAAAATCTAATGCGCGGTTTTTGAAGTATCTTCCCAACCCAGCACAACCAGCAGAGCACAAGAAAACCGCCGCCGTTATCGCTCCTACGCAAAAGTTAGAAAAACTGCTCCAACATCTGGTTTCTGTCATCCGTCATCACCCATTATGTCCAGACCAAACAGCCCCAGTAGAAAGTCAATCGCCTCTGCAGGGTTGAAGCCTACATCAAAACTGACAATGCCGAGGGTCAGACCGAACTCAATGTAAAGGCTTTTCGGCGGCGGCGGTGGTTTGAATTGCACAGATGAGGAGAGTGTGTTGAGATTAAGTCCGAGAAGCCAGATTTGTGCGTCGGCGCTTCGGAAATCTGTCGCAAACAGCGTTGAGAAAAAGAAAGCGACCCCGCTTTGGGACATTGGAGCACCCTGCGGCACCGTCAAAACCAGAGGAATAAACGGTGCCAGCAGTTGCGTAAGTGGCAGCCCAAGACAACACCCTTCCTCCTGTATTACGGCTTTGCGACCCACATAACCCGCTTTTCGGGAGCAGTAGTAACCTCCAAGGGAGCAGGAGAGGTAGTGGGTGAGACGAAGACGCGTTCCCAATCCCAGCGCCCAGCCACCACGCGCCGTAAAGCAGTCTGTGAAGTCGTTCAGACGGTTCTCCAGATACCGCCCCACCCCGGCGCAACCCGCGCACATAACCATAAAGACACAGAGAACAGGTAAGATGCGGACCTCTCTCATCATCCTTCTCTGCAAAACCGGTTTGTCAGGATACAGACTGTGGCGTTTCCGCTCAACGATATTTCCAGAGGCGTCGTAACGGTCTTTGCGTTGACAAAGGCAGGAGCAGGCGGTATCTTCTTTTTATGTCGTGGAAGGGTGGATGTTGGAACCTGCGAAGAACAAGAAGGTGGCGAAAGCGGCGCGTTGTATAAAACTGCTCGCCGCCAAGTACGGCAAGAAAGAATGGCCTTTAAGCCGCAGTCTGGTGGAGCACCTGCTTTATTACCATCTGCATTTGGCGGTAGGTGCGATGGCGACAAAGCGTTTGATAAAGCGTCTGCGTCAGGAGTATGTGGACTACAACGAGGCGCGTGTTGCACCAAGGTCGGAGTTGGGCGATGTTTGTGAGGGGGCGAAAGCACCGCGCCAATCCGCCGCCGTCATCAAAGCCGTCCTCCGCGGCATCTTCAAGGCAGAAAACACCCTTGACCTGGATGATGAGTTCGCTTCCCTCACCGCTGAAGAGATGGCAAAAAGGATGAGTAAATGGGAGGGGGTTGAGGAAGGAGCAGCGGAATTCGCCGCCGTTGTTTTGGGTAAGTTGGAAGCGGTGGTTCTGAACAAGCAGACACGGCAGGTGTTGAGCCGCTATGGTGTTGATTTGTCGGGCATAACAGGTAAAGATTTGGCGGATTTGCAGAGACGGCGGGTGAAGGTTGACCCACTACGGGCTTACCTTCTTCTTGTTGAACACGCAAGACGGTTCTGCAAGGACGAGCCGCGTTGCAAGCACTGTTTTCTGTCGTCTGAGTGTCGTGAGGGCAGAAGGCGCAGGAGGAGATAACGGTATGGCAGGGCATTCACATTGGGCTGGGATAAAGTATAAGAAGGCGCAGGCAGATGCGCGGCGGGGGAAGTTGTTCAGCAAGTTGGCGCGGCAGATAACGATAGCCGCAAGGGAGGGAGGCGGCGACCCGGAAAGCAACATAAAACTTAAATATGCCATAGAGAAGGCGAAAGCGGCGAATATGCCAAAAGAGAACATTGAGCGCGCCATAAAGCGCGGAACCGGCGAAAGCAGCGACGCCGCTCATTTTGAAGAGGTTATTTATGAAGGCTACGCCCCAGGCGGGGTTGCCGTTCTTATTCAAGTCCTGACCGACAACCGTAACCGCACCGCAGGCGAGTTGCGCTACATATTCTCCAAAAAGGGGGGGTCTCTCTCCGAGAAGGGTTCTGTGGCGTGGATGTTTGACTTAAAAGGTCTGATTCTTGTGGAGAAAGAGCGGATAGATGAAGATGCGATACTGGAGTTGGCATTAGACGCAGGCGCAGAGGACATAAAGGCGGAAGGCGACTTCTGGGCTGTCTACACAGAGCCATCCGATTTTGAGGCTGTCAAGGACGCCTTCAGGAAGCACGGCATAAAATGGAAGGTCGCAGAACTTTCTCGTATTCCCAAAAGCAGCGTGAAACTGGACGCCAGTGTGGGGCGCAAAGTCCTTGAGTTGCTGAACGCCCTTGAGGAGCACGACGATGTGCAACAGGTTTGGGCAAACTTTGATATTCCAGAGGATGTTATGGAGCAGGTGGCAAAGGAGGTGGAGTGATGGATAAGGAGAAAGTGAGAGAGATTCTGGAGGGGGCGCTGGGCAGGAGCCGCGCGGACTACACGGAAATCCGCTTTGAGCGACGACTGACGACAGTCGTTCATTTCCGCCACGGCGAGATGGAAGTGGCAACTACAGTTTCGGAGGAAGGCGGTATAGTAAGGTCGCTTTTATCAAGCGGTGGTTGGGGGACGGCGACATTCAACCGCCTTGCGGATGTCGCGACTTTCGTTGAGGCGGCTTATGAGTGTGCCCGTGCCCTGCCAAAACAGGACATAAAACTGGCAGAGACCCCACCCGTTCAGGATGAGATAAGGTTCTCTGTTGAACGCGACTTCCGCAAAATAGGACTTTCAGAAAAGGCAGAACTGGTGAGGGGCTACAACGAGGCGATACTTGAAGCAGGCGACGCCATCATTGACAGCCACAGCCTTTATTCTGACATCTGGGTTGAGCGGTTTTATCTGACAAGCGAAGGGACACGGATATACGAGGAGTGGGGTGAGGTGGGATTGAGGTTTTCGGCTACGGCGCGTAAGGACGGCATTGTCCAGAGAGCAGGACAGAGTTTCGCCAAACCCGCAGGCTATGAGACGGTGCTGGACAAACAGACATTGGCGAGGGATGTAGGCGCCTTGGCGGTGAAACTGCTGTCTGCGCCGCCTGTCAAAGGCGGGCGTTACAATGTGGTGCTTAACCAGGAGTTGGCAAGCGTTTTCATCCACGAAGCGTTCGGACATCTTTCTGAGGCTGACCATGTGTATGAGAACAGGCGGGCAAGGGAGTTGATGGTTCTGGGCAAGAAATTTGCCCCTGACTTTTTCAACGCGGGCGATGACGGCACAGTTGAAGGGCAGCGCGGCACACACAAATACGACGACGAAGGCGTCCCCACCCGTCTCAACTGGCTCATAAAGGACGGCGTCCTCGTGGGACGGCTCCACTGCCGCGAGACCGCAGCAAAAATGGGAGAACCACTTTCGGGTAATGCCCGCGCAATTTCCTATCGCTTCGCGCCCATTGTTCGTATGACCAACACCTTCATCGCAAACGGCGACACACCTTTCAACGACCTGATATCTGACATAAAGGAAGGGGTTTACGCCTGCGATTCTTATGGCGGGCAGACCGAACTTGAGAACTTCTCATTTATCGCAGGCTACGGCTATATGATACGGAACGGCAAGGTAGCGGAGTTGGTGCGTGATGTGGTGGTGGCGGGCAACCTATTTGACACGCTGCGCAACATAGAGGGGTTGGGCGACGATTTTAAGTGGGTGGAGCGCGGTGGTGGATGCGGCAAGGGTGGTCAGAGTCCGCTGCCTGTGGGGATGGGCGCACCCCATGTGCGCATACGGGATGCGGTTATTGGCGGCAGGAAGTAGTTAAGGAGAAAGAGATGCTTGAGAGACTTCACGATTTGCGGAAGGCGGTGGAGAAGGAGGGCGGCGCCGCCGAACTCTACGCCCTCAAATACGAGCAGTGCGGAATTGAACTCACCGACGGCAAAACAAAGAAAGCCAACAGGAAACAGGAAACAGGATACTCTCTGCGGGTGATACACAAAGGCAGGGTCGGCTTTTCTGCTTGTGCAGGCGCAGAGCCAGCGCCCGACCTTGTTGAGCGCGCGTTGGCGTCGGCACAACTCGGCGCAGAAGCCCGTTTTGAGTTTCCCTCCCCACAAAAACCGCAAAAGGATGTCGTAACATACGACGCGCGCACACCAAAACTCACATTCCAGCAGGCACGCGAAGTGGGAGAGCGTCTTTGCGCAACGCTTAAAGAGCGCTACCCAGAAGCCCTTGTTGAAGCAGGCGTTTCGTGGGTCTGGGCGGAGACGCATCTTGCAAACTCATCAGGTGCTGAATGCAGCCAGAACTTCAGCAGTTATTCCGTTTCGGCAATGGTGCAGCAGGTCAAAGGCGAGGAGATAACGATAGTTTTTTGCGGGAAACAGGGTTTTGGACCTCAGGATGAGTTTGCCTCGCGCGTCGCGGAGGTCATTCTTGAGCGTTTGAATGCCGCAAAACGGGAAGCGAAGATTACATCAGGTCCAAAGAAGGTCGTTTTTGACCCGATGTACGGGGTTTTCTCCATACTGATGCCGCTGTGGGCTGGATTGAACGGCGAAAATGTTGCCCGCAAAGCATCGCCTCTTACAGGCAGGGTAGGGGAGAAAATCTTCTCCGACCTTCTGACGATAGTTGATGACCCGCTGTCTGATGGGGTGGGAGCGTATATGTGGGATGGAGAGGGAGTCGCTGCAAGGCGCAATGTTCTGGTTGAGGATGGAGTTCTGCGCAACTTTGTTTTTGACTTAGAGAACGCCGCCCGCGCGGGTATGGAGCCAACAGGGTCCGCCCAGCGGGGACTGCTCTCCCGTCCCAAACCCTCATTCTCCAACTTCATAATTGAGGCAGGCACCACTCCGCTTTCCGACATCATCGCGTCAATAGATGAGGGGCTTTATGTAGTGAACCCGCTGGCGGCGTGGGGAGCCAACCCACTTTCTGGGCAGTTCTCAACGCCATTGGGCTTTGCGCTCAAAATAGAGAAAGGCGAGATAGTGGGGCGTGTAAGGCAGGTCTCCATTGCGGGCAACATTTATGAGGACTTAAAGAAAGTGGCGGCGGTGAGCCGTGAAGCGGAATGGTTCGGAAACCGTCTGATACCCCATATCTTGGTTGACGGCATAAATGTTGTTGCGAAGTGAAGGAGGGCAAGAGATGCCGACCTCTGGGGAGAGACCCCATATGGGGTTGCATCAGAGACTTGAGCCGCGTCAGGAGTTGCGTCTTAAACTGGCGCCGCAGGTGATTCAGTCCATTGAGGTTCTGCAGATGCCTGTGGCGGAGTTGGCAACATACATAAGGGAGCAGATGCTTGAGAACCCGCTACTTGACTGGGCGGAACCGCACGAGGGTGAAGGCGAGTTGCCGGAGGAGTTGGCTGCGGAGTATGAGCGGCGGAAACAGATGGAGAAATTAGAAGAAGAGGGGCGTGTGGCGAAGGATTTTGAGCGGCTTGAGGAGTTGGACGAGTATTTCAGGCAGATGGAGGAAAAGGTGGAGCGCCGTTTCGGTGAGTTGGAAGATGACCCAAAGCGGGCGATGCTGGAGAACACCGCCGCCGCCGTCACACTCCAAGAGCACCTTCTGCAACAGTTACGGGTTATGCAACTGGATGCAGATGTTCGCCGCGCAGCCGAAGAAATCATCTACTGCCTTGACGACGACGGCTACTTCCACGAAGAGTTGGATTTCGTAATGAAGGAGTGCCGCGTTGACAAAAAAACCGCCGAACAAGCCTTAAAGGTTGTGCAGAGCCTTGAGCCGCCGGGTGTAGGAGCGCGCAATCTCGCCGAATGCCTCCTGCTCCAGATAGGCGACGACCCCAAACGCGATTTTGAAAAACGCCTTGTAAAAGAGCACCTTGACGACATACTCCACAACCGCTTACCGCGTGTGGCGCAAGCCACCGGCGAGCCGCTTGAGCGTGTGAAAGAAGCGGTGGAGTTCATCCGCCACCTCAACCCCAAGCCTGGGGCGGTCTTAAGCGGTGAGCCTGCTCCACCTGTGCGTCCCGACATAATAATAGAGAAGGTGGACGGTGAATATGTGGTGCGGATTGAGGACTGGGATCTGCCGCCGTTGCGGGTGAGCCGCGTATATGGGGACCTGCTTGAGGTGGCGCGTAAGGACGCCAAACTGCGGGAGTTTTTGAAGCGCAAGTATGAATCGGCGCGACGCCTCATCTTCGCCATTGAGCAACGCCGCTTAACTCTTTTGCGCATCGCCAACGCAATTGCGCATATGCAACGCGATTTTCTTGAGCGTGGTGTGGAGTTTATGCGCCCGTTGCGGATGCGCGACCTAGCGGATCGGCTTGGCGTTCATGTCTCCACAGTCAGCCGCGCCATCGCAGGAAAATGGGTCCAGACCCCACACGGCATCTACCCACTGCGCTTCTTCTTCACAGGAAGTGTGCGAAAACACGACGGCACAGAAGGCTCTGTGCGCACCATTCGTGAACGCATAAAGCGCATGATTGAAAATGAAGACCCCCGCAATCCACTGTCGGATGAGGAGATAGTTCGCCGACTCTCCCGCGAAGGCTTCTCCCTCGCCCGTAGAACCGTCGCAAAATACCGCCAGCAAATGGGTATCCCCGCGAGCAGACAACGCAAACGCTACTGAAGGAGCAACATATGCGGGTTGTCGTTGCAGGAAGTGGCACAGGGCTTCCAGACCCCGAACACGGCTCCCCCTCTCTTGCCGTTTCTGTCGGTGGACAGAAGGTGGTGCTGGACATAGGTCCTGGGGCGTTGCGCCAACTTGCGCGCGTCGGATTCAACTACCGTTCCATCAACACACTTCTCCTCACCCACTGGCATGTTGACCACATAAACGACCTTGCGCCCCTTATCTTCGCGTCCAAACACGAAGCAGCGCCCAGACAGCAAGATTTGCAAATCGTGGCACCCCGCGGCTTCAACAACTTCTACTCGCGCCTCATCGCACTCTACGGAGAGCAGATTCTCCCACGCTTCTACCAGATACGGGTTTCTGAGGTGCACGACAGCGTTATGGACTTCAAGACCTGGAGTCTTGCGGCAAAACCGACCCGCCATATGCTCACATCGGTAGGATACCGCATAACCGAAGGTGAGCGTTCCTTCGCATACACAGGCGATACCGATTTTTGTGAGAGTGTGGTGGAGTTATGCAGAGAAGTTGATGTGGCGTTTGTTGAATGCGCGTTTCCTGATGAGGCACATGTTGAGGGGCATATGACGCCGACACGGGTTGCGCGTCTCATAAAGGAAGCGCGACCCAAACGGGTGCTGCTTCTACATGTCTATCCTGTTCTGGGCGCTGAAAAAGCCGCATCCATAATATCCGACATCAGTGGCGCAACTGTTGAGGCAGCGCACGACTTAATGGTTGTGGAGATATGAAGATGAGATTCGGTTTTCACATAGGGATAGCGGGCGGTTTTGCCGCAGCAGCAGAAAGGGCAAAGGCGTTGCGTTGCGAAACGATGCAGGTCTTCTCCGCCAATCCGCGCGGCTGGGCGGCAAAAGAGATTGACCCCGCCGACGCCGAAACCTTCCGAAAAAAGTGCAAACTCTATAACATCCACCCCGTCGTCGTGCATATGCCGTATCTGCCTAACCTCGCCACGCATAAAAAGGACATATTCAAAAAGAGTGTTGAGGTTCTGAAGCGTGAGTTGAGACGGGCGGAGATACTGGGTGCTTCGTTCCTTGTGACACACCTCGGCAAGCGGCAGGAGTTGGCTTTGCAGGACGCCTTAAAGCAGGTTGCCGAAGCCGTCTCTGAAGCCCTATCAGATGTCAAAAACTCCGTTATGGTGCTGCTTGAGAACACCGCAGGTCAGGGCAGCGAGGTGGGAAACACGCTGGAGGAGTTGGCGCAGATTCTTGAGCATCTTCAGGGGCACAGGCGGGTCGGCTTCTGCTGGGACACCGCGCACGGCTTTGAGGCAGGATATGATTTCAGAACGAAGCAAAAACTGGATGAGTTGGTGCGACTGCTGGATGAGTATCTGGGATTTGAGCGCATAAAGGTGCTGCACCTCAACGACTCCAAAACGCCCTGCTGCAGCCGCGTTGACAGGCACTGGCATATCGGACAGGGCGAAATCGGAGAGGAAGCGTTCAAATTGCTTTTTGCACATCCTGCTTTCGCCAACCTCCCTGCTATTATGGAGACCCCAAAGAAGAACCCTGACGACGATGTTCGCAATATGGAAACCTGTCTGCGCCTTTCTGGCAGAAGATGAGGAGTCTGTTTTGGTGGCAGGCGAGATTCTGGTTCGAGCGCTGCTGTTTGTGTGGAGCGTGGGCAGTCTGGTCGCAGAATATGGCTTTGGCGGCTCACCCGCATCCCGCCTGCCTTTCCACCACTACCTTGACATAGCCTTCCTCACCGCCCTTGCGGGATATGTATTTGTCTATACCGCTTTTGGGCAGGGAAGATGGCTGTCCCGCAATATGTTGATTTTTGTTCTGGGTTTTTGCGGTGTGCTGGGGGTTGTGGCAACAACTGATGTGGTGTTTGCCATATGGGCGGCGGCTGTCAAGTTTTGTGTCGCACTGGTGCTGCTTGTGCGCGCCACCGCATCACTCATCCCCCGCCTTAAAATGACCACACCTCTCGTCGTCGTCGCCAGTTTTGTCCTTATCATAACCGTGGGCTGGATTCTTCTTATGCTGCCCGCCGCCTCCGCACAGCAACATTCCGTCTCCCCCGTCAATGCACTCTTCACCGCCACCAGTGCAACTTGCGTTACAGGTCTTGTCGTCCTTGACACAGGCAGCGATTTCTCTCTCTTCGGACAAATCGTTATCCTCACCCTCATACAGATAGGCGGCTTGGGACTTATGACCTTCGTGGCTTTCTTTGCCCTCACTGTCGGAACAGGTCTCTCCTTGAGGGAACAGTTTATCATGCAGGAAGCGCTCTCATTAGGTGGGCTTTCCCGCTTGAAGGAGATGCTCCGCTTTATTGTGGTCTCAACCTTCACTATTGAGGCTGTGGGAGCGTTGCTGATTTTCCTGTCGTTTCCGTTTCCATCTGATTGGTCACTGCCCTACAAAGTATATTTCTCTGTCTTCCACGCGATAAGCGCGTTCTGCAACGCGGGTTTCTCGCTGCTTTCAGACTCCATAACCTGTGCGCGGGCATCACTGCCCGTCAACGCGATATTTGTGGCGCTCATCCTCATCGGCGGATTCGGCTTTGCTGTCAACTACCGTGTCTGGCTCCACATAAAGCGGCTCATTGGCGCCAAAACGCGTCCCGGAATGCTTTTTCGCCTTCACAGCCGTCTTGTGCTCATAACAAGCGCGGTTCTGGTCGCCTCCGGCGCACTGCTCATATATCTCTTTGAACGCTCCAACTCTTTTCTGACATATTCCGGTGGCGAAGCGGCTCTGGCGTCGGTGTTTCAGTCGGTGAGCGCGCGCACAGCAGGTTTTAACACCGCAGACATCGGGTCTATGTCGCTGCCAACCCTCTGCCTCATAATGGTGCTGATGTTTATTGGCGCCTCGCCGGGCTCAACAGGTGGCGGCATAAAGACCACAACTTTTGCTATGTTTATTCTGCTGATTATAAGCCGTCTGCGCAACAGGGCGGATGTTGAGTTGATGCGGCGCCGCATCCCTCAACGCCTCATTGAAACCACCCTTGTTATCATCCTTGTTGCCGCCGCACTCGTCATCCTCTGCACGCTCCTCCTTTCCCTCTTCGGGCTTGACCCTCACGCGCTGCAACAGCATCCCGAAATTATGCGCAAATTCGCCACAAAACCGCTCGCCTGCTTCGCCTTTGAAGTCGTCAGCGCCTTCGCCACTGTGGGTTATTCAACCGGTATAACGCCACTCCTTTCTACTGGCGCAAAAATCGTCCTTTCAATTTGTATGCTCGTGGGGCGTATCGGACCATTCACTATGCTGCTTGCTCTATCAAAACAACGACCAAAAACGCGGTATTCCTACCCGAGTGAGGGTATAATGGTCGGTTGATGGGAGGTGTTTTATGGTACGGTATGCGGTGGTTGGTCTGGGCAGGTTTGGGATGACACTTGTTAAATTGCTGGCGGACGCGGGGAAGGAGGTGGTGGCGGTGGATAAGAACATGGAGTTGATAGAGTCGGTGAAGGAGTTGGTGGCTCACGCGGTCTGTATGGACGCCACCGACGAGAAGGCGCTGCGGGAGCAAGGCTTGGACAGGGTGGATGTTCTGGTGGCGGCAATTGGCGAGAACTTTGAGGCAAACCAACTGGTGACGATACTGGCGAAGCAGTTCGGCGTGCACAAAGTGATAACGCGGGTCGCCACATCCCTGCAAGCACAGATTATGCGTCTTGTGGGCGCCGACGAGGTGATATGCCCGGAAGAAGAATCGGCGCAGCGCTTGGCGCAACGCCTCATAAACCCCAACATTATGGCTCACCTTGTGCTCGCCCACGGTCACAGCCTCGTGGAGATGCGTCCACCCAAAAACTTCATCGGCAAATCTATACGCGAACTTGACATCCGCCGCCGATTCCATGTCAACCTCGTCGCCATTAAGCGCGTTCGCCAAGAAGATGAACGCACTATTGAGGAAGTTGAAGACATCCCTGACCCTGACTATGTCATCCAAGCAGACGACACCCTCGTCTTTGTCGGAAAGGATGACGACATCGCTCGTATGGGCAGATGAGGAGGTTTGATATGCTGACCTTCATTATCTTAGGACTCTTCCTGCAGGCTACCCAACCTAAACAACCATTACAGACCCCCCCAGACAAGGTCAAAGCAACCGTCTTGCACGCCAAAGCAACTGACCTTTCCTACATTGAAGGACTCACGCAAGCCCGCCCTGTCAGTTACCCTGAACGCTTCACCGTAACAACGGATGTGGTCTGCGTGGAGCCGCTTCTGCCGCAAGCGTGGCGTTTCATCTTCAACCTGAAACATAGAAAACTTGTTGTCATAAGCGACACCGCCAAAGCGTATTATGAGGTGCCGCTTGAGTTGCTGCGTTACCGCTACTACGCCTTGGTTGAAGGCATAAGGAGATGGGTGGCAAACGACCGCGCTGCTGTCAAAGCCACACCCGACCCTGCCGAACGGCAGAAACTTCTCGCAAAACACCTGCCCGTTTGGCTGCGCACCGAGAACTTCCTACGCAATCCCGACCCAAAGGTGGTCAAATCATCCGTTGAGGAGCAGAAAGAACCCATCAAAGGACTCAAAGCCAAAAAGGTTACTATACTTGCCGACGATAAAGAGATTGTTTCCGTAACCCTGACATCCGAGACGGTGATAAAGAAAGAGGTGCTGAACTCCATCGTCGGCGCTTTGGGACTGCCGCCTGCCGTCGCAAAGGAGTTGCTCAAGTTTTCAGGTCTGCCGCTCAAATACAGACAGCATCTGCAGATAGGGGCGTTTCACGAAATCCGCCAGATTGAGGTTGAGCGCCTGACACAGACAAAGGTGAAAAGGAGCGCGCTCTGTGTGCCGCAAGGTTACAAAAAGATTGAGAACCCACCGTTTGTGACAATGCTTAAGACCGCAAAACGCAAATTCGGCGGTGACCAAAAACCATCCACCTCCCAAAAGCAGCCCGACAAAACCAAACAGCATAAGGAGGAAAAGCCTGACCAAGGTAGATAGGTGGTTTTGCGTCGTTGCCGCAGTTTTGGGACTTTTGTGTCTGTTTCTTCTTTGTGTCTGGCAGCGCAGACATCTTGCACTATATGTGGTCTGCAAAGGTGAACCGTATCTGCGGGTTCCCATAAACGACGCGCCCCGTGAGTTGCTACTGCTTCTTCCCGGGGTGGGCGATGTGACGGCAGAAAAGATAATCCGCGCTCGGCGGAAACAGCCGATAAGAAGCCTGAAGGACCTCGCCCGCGTTACGGGGCTTGGTCCTACAGGGCTTAAAAGGCTGGCAGAGTATGTCCGATTTTGAGACGAGAAGACCACCATCGCTTCTTGCAGCCTTTCTGATAGGCATTGGATGCTTGGCTGTCGCGTGGGGGCTTTCCTGCGAACGCCTTCCCGTCAGAACCGCGCTCTTCGTCCTATTTATGCTGTGCGGACTTTCTGTGGGAATGCTGGCTGAATGCTGGAGATGGATAAGGTGTTGCGCACGGCAACTGGGGAGCGTCCGTTTCGGCGAGGCGGAGGGGTTGAGGCGTGAGATAGCGGCATTAACTCTGGAGCGGGAGATATCACTTGTGGCGGCGTCAGGTGTGGACTCGTCAGAAGCCGCACAGCGCATCACCGAACTGTTAGGTCTGGGGCTGGATATACGCGGCGCGGCTGTTCTGGTCGCACGCCAAAACTCACTCCTCCCACTCTTCGCACGATGGGGCAGAAAAAGCGCACAACTGCAACGCGCCACCAACATCCTGCCTGCTCCACTTCTCTCCGCCGCCATCAACGCCTACTCTCGCTCCGCGCAGACCACCATCAACATCGCACGCAAGACCGCCGTCATCATCCCCTTCGGCGGCGAAGATGGCGCCACAGGTGTCCTCATCGTCGTTGTCCCCAAAAAGCAAGCAGAAACCGCCCTCTACATCTGCCGTCAGGTGCTCCGTCCTGTCTCTGTTGCGCTGCGGGTTCCAGCCCTCTATGAACGCGCCGTCTTTGACGCCCTCACATCTCTCTTCTCCAGACGCCACCTTGAGGCTGAACTCCCACGCATCTTCTCCGAAGCAAAACGCACACACCATCCACTCTCCCTCATCATGCTTGATATTGACCATTTCAAACGCATAAACGACACATACGGGCACAAAACAGGCGATGAGGTGCTGGCAAAGGTGGCAAAAGTTCTGCGTTCCTGTCTCCGCTCATATGACACCGCTTTCCGTTATGGTGGGGAGGAGTTCTGTGTTGCTTTGCCGCGCACAGCGCTCCCCGCCGCCGCAAAGGTCGCCGAACGCATCCGAAAAACCGTCCAAAAGACAGAGTTCCTGTCAGCGGACGGCAGAAAAATAGCCGTTACTGTCTCCTTGGGGGTGGCGCAGTTGGCACCTTCTGATGCGAACTACACATCTCTTATTGAGCGTGCCGACGCCGCACTGTATCAGGCAAAGCACTCAGGACGCAACCGCGTCATCACCACCCCCGCACAA
>CAZPBO010000043.1:0-21488 GCA_964584815.1 uncultured Planctomycetota bacterium | reverse complement strand
GCAGACCTCACAACCACACAAAACGCCCGCGATGACAACCACTTTGAAGCCGAATGCACAGATGCCTCTCAAGAAGGCGCAGAGCAGTGGCGCATCTCCTGTTCAAGGCTCGGCGAGTTGGGAATCGCAATAACAGGGCAGGTTTTCACCTGCGAGGATGCGGGGGTCTCTTTCACAATCACCGCGCGTGATGAAATTGAGGAGCAGAACGACGATAACGACCAGTTGGAGAACTGGTCGTTCAGCGGCGCGCAAAAAGGGGTGAACACCGACCAGAACGGCAAATTGTATGTTACGCTGACCGACAGCGGCGGCACACGCACAGTCTCCTGCTACAAGGACTCCGACAGAACCGAGTTGGTCTGTCAGGGCAGCCGCGAAGGTGATGGCACAGTGCAACTTACGGAGCAGAACAATTCTGGTTTGAGCGGCAGCGTGGATGTCACATACACCCAAGACGACAGCGATATTGTGGTGATACTACCGTTTGCGTTTGAGGTCGGTGACAAATTTAGATTTTCAACGCAGATAAGCGCGCAGGGGAAGTTCCAGTATTTCTTCGTGGAGAACTTCGGGGTTGCGCTGCCTTCGGCGTCTGCGGGTGATGAGACCGTCCCCGAAAGTTGGGCTGAATGAGGAGAAGCGTTATGGGGCTTCAGTTAGAGATAAGAAGCGGCGCGGCAGCGATGACACTCAATACAGTTGATTTGCGCACAAGGGCGAAAACGCTGCGCAACCAATCGGCACGACGCGTTGGAGAAGAGATAACCTGGCGGATAAAGGCGCTGCTGCGGGGAGACACCCCAGAAGATGTTGCACAAAAGAAGCAGCAACTGCTTGATATTCTGGCGGATGAGCCAGTTGGTGCCACCCTATTTGCAGGAGCCACAACTCTTGAGGCGTTGGATGAGGCAGCCGTGGCAGATGGTCCGTTTGTTGAGGAAAAAGCAAGCGGCGGTGACAGCCTTATGCGGGAGGTGGAGGTCGCCTTCACCATACGCGCTTTTGTTTTTGACTCAACGGATGCGATAGTTGAGTCGGATGTCACAACCGAGCATATCTGGGATGAGGAGGTATATAGCAGGAGGGTGTCTGGCGTTGTTTATGTGCGTGAGGGCGCGGACGCCTATTCTGCGGCGATGCGTTTTAAGCCGCCGCTTCCTGCAGGCGCCAGATGGCTGCGAAGAAAAGTCGTCGTAACGCCCAAAAACAGCGCAAAATTTGAGTTCTGCTACACAACAGCGCCGACAATCCTGCCGCGCGGTGTCTCCTTCTGCCGCAGAGTCGTCGCGGTGGAGGAAGAGGGTGGCAGGAAGGTGGTGGATTATGAAGCGGAGTTTCGTGGAAGCGGAGCGGATGAGGCGGCAAAGAACTATAAGCCGTCAGGCGATGTGATTGAAAGCCGCATTGAACGCGGGGACAACTTTGTCAAGGTGCGATATCGCGTTCTTGAGCGGGGAGAGACAGAAGAGGTGGTGTTGAGGAGGTTTGTCGTGCGGGGTGGAGGAAGGAAGGTGAAAGCGGTGGGTGGGCAGAAGTGTGTTGCGGTTTTTCAGGGCGTTGTGAAGCCGGTTGAGGTGGAGGAGCGGGGGGAGGCGGTAAGAGTTGGGGCAATGCCGCAGGTTGCAGAACCGCTTAAGTTGCCAAACCTCGTGGTTTCGCAACGCCGTTATGAAGCCGAACCTGAAACACTTGATGTTTCAGGACATCCTGTTGCGTGGCGGCTTAGGTGGCATTTTGTCTATATTGTAAGTCAGGCGGTGGCGGAGCCCTCTACACTACTTTCGCGGCTGCTCAATGCCGCATCGGCAGGCGGACAATAAACCGTGTCCCTTTGCCATAAGAGGACTCAAAAGATATGGAGCCGCCGTGCTCTTCGGCGATGCGGCGTGATATAGGCAATCCCAATCCAGTGCCGCCTGAACGCGTCGTGAAGAACGGCTCAAAGACGCGGTCGTGCAGGTTCTCTGGAATGCCACGCCCCGTATCTTCCACCTCAATGACGACGAAGTTGTCGTCACGGCGGGTGGAGATGACAATACGGCGTTCGCGGGCGGGGTCAAGAGCCATCATCTCCTCAATGGCGGCTTCGGCGTTCCGCACAAGGTTGAGAAGCACCTGCTTTATCTTGTCGCCATCCACAAGGACTTCTGGTAGCGACTCATCGGTGTCTGTGAGGAGTTCAATGCCCTTATCTTTAAGGCGGGGGCGTTCCTGCATAGCCACATCGTCGCATAATCGGTTGATATTGTGGCGTTCAAGGACAGGCGGGGCGGGACGGGCGAGGCTCATCAGTTCAGACAAAATATTCTCAAGTCGTTTGACCTCCTCAACGATGATATGCGAGTTGGCGCGCACACGGGCGACCTTGTCGGGGTTTTTGTGAATCATGCGGGCAAAGCCGCCGATGGTCACGAGGGGATTGCGTATTTCGTGCGCCACCCGTGCCGCCATACGACCTACAGCCGCCAACTGCTCCGCCTGAATTATCCTCCTCTGCGCCTCCTCCAACTCCCTGTTCGCCCTCTGCAACTCTTCCACCTTCTCCTGCAGTTGTCGGTATGCTTCGGCGGTGTCAATAGCCAGCGCCGCCTGCGATGTGAATGTCTCCAGCAACTCCACCTGCTCGTTGGTTACGGGTCTGTCGGAGAAACGGTTGTCGGCGAGCACCGCCCCCAGCGCACGCCCTTTAGCCAAAACGGGAACCACCACGAATTCGTCTGTGTTGAGGAACTGGAGCAATTCGCGGCGAATGGGTCTGTCAGCATACCCATTGCGAACGATAAAAGTGCGCCGTTCCGCCAATGCCGCCACAGGTAGCGCCTCGTCATCCTCAAGCGAGAAGACCAGTTTGCTACAACGCCCCAGATGCAGCACCTTCTCACGGTCATCCAACCTGTCATAGGCGGCGATAAGGTCCTCAAGTCGCGCCCCACGACGGCTCAAATCCGACCATATCCGCTCCGCTTCTTCTGCGTCCATCGGTCCCACACCCATACGCCCCTGAAGAACCTTCTCCTTCTCATCAACAAGCAGCAGAAACGCCCGTGTAAAGCCTATCGCCTCCCCAGATGTGATGCAGGTCAGTATGGTGAACAAAACCCGCTCCAACTCCAATGTCCCGCGCACATTCTGGGCTACCTTCCGCAGCATCGCAAGAACATCTTTTTGTTTAACGCTTTCTGTGACATCATCAATGACAAGGAGCGCCTGCGGAGGTTCAACTGGCAGACGGCGAATCCAGATATCAAACAGCATGCGCGGCATATTCTCGGGCTGATAAACCATCTGGAGGAGACGGTGGCTTTGTCCCTCTTCCATCACCTCGCGGAAGCGGCGTTCAAAGTCAGCCCATCCCAGAAGGCTGTCCTGCATAACATCCAGCAGAGACAATCCTTGCGCGCCTTCAGCGATGCCCGTCAAATGCCAGAAGAGGTTGTTGGCAAAGATTATGCGCATTTCCTCGTCAACGACAGCGACCGCAAGCGGCATCCCTTCAACGACCTGTCGGTTTATGTCCTCAAGGCGGCGGATGCGCAGATACTGGGTCTCCACGCGCCGACGAAGGCGAAAATTCTCCTCACCGCAAACCGCCTGACTTCGCAGAACCCTCTGCAACTCCCGCCAGTCAACGGGCTTGCGCAACTGCGGTGGTCCGCCCTCCTCAAGCAGACTGCTGCCGTAACGGCTCATAATCACAATATTTGAGGTCTTCTGACGCACAGCAGAAGTCCACTCCTCGCGCCCTTTTTGCCCCACAAACTGGGGGTCAAGGTCAAGCAGGACAAGTGAGTGTTGCGCAACATAAGGCAATGCGGTATGAGCATCCAGAAACCAGCGCCATTCAATGCCCATCCCCGAAAGGAGTCGCACAACACGCTCCCCCTCCTCCAAGTCCGCGGTCACCACCACCACCTGCGCCACATCAGAACTCCTCAACACCTATCACGACCTCCTTTACCGAAACCTCCCCCGGCTCAAGAAGAATGTCCCACAAGAAAGCGACGCAATATCCTTGGTGAAGGGGAGATGTGCGCATTTTTGGGTCAAAGAGGCGCAGAACACGCGTCTTGACGGGGTAGCAAACTCCGCTTGCGCCGTCTGCTGAAAGCAGAACACAAAGATGTGAGTCCTGCTCACACAATTTAAGCGGCGGCTCGCAGAGGACAGGTTTTATGGGAGCAACTTCGGCTTGCTCCTTAACAAGGGTAGTTGTGTGCGAGAGTCCAAAAGAGGACTCGCATACGAGTCCGAAGTGGAGCGTTTTTTCGGTGCTGTTTGTGAGCACAAATGTGACGGAGATGCGTGGGTCGCGTTGTCGGAGACGGATGAGTTTGCGCAGGGACACGGCGATGTCGTGGCGTCTAACGGACAGGTCGGCGGAAACCTCAAGTGCGGCGGGCAGGAAGCGCATCTGTGGCTGGGATAGGAGTTGAATGTGGCAGGCTTTTCGGAGGCGTGGGGAAGCGAGTTTGTTGGGGGAAGTGTTGGGGGGAGTGATGTAGGTGAGGGCGACAGCGCGGGGAGCGGGGTCGGTAACGGTTCGCCGGCGGTGGTAGTTCTCCCGTCGCCGTGAGAGGACATCAGCCAGGTTGCGTCTCTGGGGCAGATAATCCAGTTCAAAAATCTCCAACTCGGCGCCGCCAACGAACGCCCGCATCATAAGCCCATCCATCCGCACATCAGGTCTGCCGTCTATATCCACATCGCGCCGCCGCACATCAACCGCACCCTCAAGCACCGCCTCCTCCGCTTCAAGGAGATGGCGATATATGGCACCGCGCAGATGTGGATGGTGCAGCCCCCCGAAAACCCCGTGCCAGTAGCCGCAGTTGCACTGGGCTTTGAGCAGCGGACGCAGCGCACGCCTCCTGCGCGCCTCCTCCTGACGGCTCACAAGCGCGCTTACCTCCAGCATCCGCCCATACATCCTGTTGGATTCAGGATACTTGACCAGAAAGTTGCGGAACGGCGCCCCGCGCAGAAAAAGCGCACCTTCCTTGCCCACCTTCTTCTTCGCCTTCTGGTAACGCTCAAATTGCTGCGGCAGAAGCGCCCATTCGGTCAACTCACGATATGAGGCTTCAGGAAGATAGACCCTGCCCTGCGGCGGCTCTTCCTCCAGAACCTCGCTCGGCAGAACCATCTTGAAGCCCGCCTCATCAAGCGTTTTCACAAATTTACCAAACCATCCGCCGGCGTATACGAGTTTGGTGGTGCCCTTCCAGAGACCGAACTTTTCGCCGTCGTCGCCGTAGGTGAGAAGTTTACCGCGGTGCTCTCTTAGGTAGTTGCGCACATCTTTAAGCGGCGCAAACGGTATTATGTAACGCAACTTCTCACATATGGGAAATACCGCCACCGTCTCGCCAAGGTGCTCCGCGAGGTAGTAGCCGCAGACGGGTTGCTCAAAGACCCCGCCCCAATGGAAATGCGTCTCATCAAGCAGTGTGTATTTCAAGTTGAAACGCCGCAGGAGGGTGACGAGGCGCTGCTCCCAGACGCGTTCAGCAAGCCAGACTCCGCGTGGCTCTTTGTTGAAGCGTTGCAGTAAAAAGTCAAGATAAGCCTGAATCTGCTCGCGGGCGTCGTTTTCTGGCACCATCGGCAGCACAGGCTCATAAAAGCCGCCAGCCAGCAACTCCACCTGTCCCCGCTCAAGAAGTCTCTCCACCAATTCAAGGTATTCAGGACGGTGTTTCTGCGCCCACTCAAGCAGAACCCCGCTTGTGTGCAGACCGAAGCGGAAGTCCGCCACCTCAAGCGCCGCCTTCAAAAACGGCAGATACGCTTTCCGCATCGCGTCCTCAAATATCCACTCAAAGTTGCCAACAGGTTGATGGTTGTGAACGACAAAAACAAGCCTACCCACAACTACTCCTTTCTGCGTTTTGCCATTGCTTCTTCATAGAGGCGGAGATATTTGGGTGCCGACTTATCCCAGGTAAACCGTTTGGACATAGCGTTTCTGACCAGTGCCAGCCAGGTTTCTTTATCCTCTGAGAAGAGTCCGTAGGCGCGTTTGACCGCCGAAAGCAGCGCGTCTGCCTTGTAATCTTCAAAAACAAAGCCTGTTGCTTCGCCATCCTCAAGAGCCTGTGGGGTGAAGTCACGCACCGTGTCGGCAAGCCCGCCTGTCTTGCGCACAATCGGAATCGTCCCATAACGCATAGAGTACATCTGGTTGAGACCGCAAGGTTCGTAACGGCTGGGCATAAGGAAGGCGTCAGCGCCCGCTTCAATGAGATGGGCGAGACGTTCATCAAACTTTATGAAGGCACGCATCCTGTCGGGACGGCGTCTCCCCATCTCCGCAAGCGCTTTCTCATAACCCTTATCGCCTGTCCCCAAAACCACAAACTGCACACCCAAGTCAAGTATCTCGCCCAGAACAGGCAGCAGGATATCCAGACCTTTCTGCTCGGCGAGACGGGTCACAATTCCCACAAGCATAACATTTTGAGTTTTTTCAAAACCGCATTCCTGCTGCAGCGCCGCCTTGCACTGCGCCTTGCCGCTTAGGTCCTTTTCTGTGTAGTTGGCGGGTATCAGTTTGTCGGTCTCTGGATTCCACACAGTGTAGTCGCAACCGTTCAGGATGCCGACGAGGTCGTGACTGCGCGATTTGAGCACGCCTTCCAGACCGCAGCCGTATTCTGCAGAACTCTGGATTTCTTCAGCGTAGGTGGGGCTGACAGTGACCAACTTGTCGGCAAAAACTATGCCGCCTTTGAGAAGGTTCAGTTTGCCCCAGAACTCAAGATAGCGCCACGAGAAGAACTCCCAATCAAGACCTGTGAAGTTGAAATCCCACTGATTAAAAACACCCTGATAGGCGAGGTTGTGGAGCGCCTGAACGGAGGCGGTGCGGTGCCAGTGCTCGTCGTCAGCGTAAAGCGTTTTAAGGTAGACGGGCAGCATAGCGGTCTGCCACTCGTTTGAGTGGACAACATCATAGTGATGCCCGAGCGCTTTTGCGGTTTCAAGAACAGCGCGGCAGAAGAAGATAAAGCGTTCAGAGTTGTCGCGATAAGGACCGCGCTCATCGCCGTAAAGTCCTGGACGGTAGAAGTAACCGTCGTGCTCAACGAAGAAGACCTCAACGGGGGAGTTTGGCAGTTTGGCGCGGCGCAGGAACGCCGTTTGTCTGCGCCGAAAAACGCGCAACTCCGCCTTTATCCCTGTGTCGGTCGGCTTGAACTCATCTTTGACCTTCGCATATAGCGGGCTGAAGATGTGGACTTCAACGCCAAGGTCGGCAAGCGCTTTGGGCAGGGCGTTTGAAACATCCGCAAGCCCTCCTGTCTTTGAAAACGGCACAACCTCACTGGTGGCAAAAAGAACCCTCATTAGGCAGCCTCCAATTCTTCAATATTGACTTCTTTCAGGTAGGAGCAGGCGTCTTCTGGCGTCATCGGGTTGATGTAGCAGCCTGTGCCCCATTCAAATCCCGCAACTTTTGTCAGTCTCGGGATTATCTCAATATGCCAATGGTAGTGCTCAAGGAAACCTTCATTAAAGGGTGCGGTGTGGATGATGTAGTTGTAGGCGACTCCCGGCAGGGTTTTCTCAAGTCTGAAGAGGACACGGCGTAGGATGCCTGCCAAATCCTCCACCTGCCTTTTCTCTATGTCCTCAAAATGGGAACCGTGGCATTTGGGCAGAATCCATGTCTCAAAAGGAAAACGCGATGCGAACGGTTCAAACGCGACAAATTCCTGCGACTCCTCCACCAGACGCGAACCGTCCTCACGCTCCTGACAGACCATATCGCAGAAGATGCAGCGCCCGCGATAGTTAAAAAACTCCTTTGCGCCGCGAATCTCCTCTGATATCCGTATCGGCACAAACGGTGTTGCTATCAGTTGACTGTGGCTGTGGTAGAGTGAAGCGCCCGCCTCCTTGCCCACATTTTTGAATATCAACCCATACTGCAACCGTTTGTCCTTCTTCAGGGCAAGCAACCTATCGCGGTATGCCCATATTGTCTCCTCCACCTGTTTTTGGGGGGCTTCTGTCTGGCTGCGCAGGTGTTTCGGCGTTTCAACGATGACCTCGTGAACGCCTATGCCGTTCATCATATCATACATCCCCACACCGCGCTTGTTGAGGTCGCCTTCCGCCTGCAGCGCAGGAAACTTGTTGGCAATAACGCGTATCCACCAGCCTGGTTTGTTAGGCTGGGTGCCGGGGGCGCGGTAAGCGAGGATTTCAGGCGGAGTTGTGTGTTCATTGCCCTCACAGAACGGACAGAAAGTGTCGGGGGCGGGTTTTTCCACCTGCCCTTTGTGGAGGTCAGAAGGTCTTCTTGCCCGCTCTTTGGCTATCACAACCCATCGCCTGATTATCGGGTCTTTGCGCAATTCAGGCATTCGGTATCTCCCATAACAGGACAGACATTTTACCCGGTGGCGGGGTGTTGCTCAACAAAACATCAGCAACAGGGGGGGAGCGTTAAGCGGCGCGCGCCTCGCCCGCCTTCTTCACCGCAAACCTCGTCAACGCCGGTCCCACTATCTCCGTCACCACCGTCGTTCCCAGCATAACCGCCACCACTGTTGGCGCCCATTGCGGAAAATCTTTTGCCGCATAGACCGTCAAACCTATTGCTATACCTGCTTGTGAGAAGAGGCAGGGACCCGTAAGGCGTGTGACGACAGATGGCAGGCGCCCAAGTTTGCCGCCAATGTAGGCGCCGAGCCACTTTCCGCCGAGCCGCGCACCAAGATAGCCGAGTGCGGGAAGCCAAAGGGCAAAAAGGGCAAAGAGGCGCAATCGGCTGCCCGCAAGCGCAAAATAGAGGGTGTAGAACGGGCTTGCCGCGGCGAAAAAAGTCTCCCCAAACCGCCTCATTGCCCGTCCAAAATTGCCCGCAAGAAATCCCACCATCATCGCTCCCAGAAGCGGTGAACAGTGCAGACCGAACGGGCGGCTCTCAAGAAGCCCTGCACAGAAAACCACTATCCCCACTATCGCCACCATCAACTCCGCTTCGTGTTTTATATAGCGCGTCACAATAACAGCCAGAACGCCGAGGCAACATCCCACACCTATACTTAAGCCCAACTGGCAAAGGACTTTGAGTGCGACAGCGCCATTTGCGGCGCCATGTGCTGCCAGAAGCGGCGCAACAACAGAATATATGACAAGACCCAATGCGTCATCAAACCCCACGCAAGCCAGAACCGCCTGTGTAAGCGGTCCTTTTGCGCGGAGTGAGTTGAAGACAATGACTGTGACAGCAGGAGCGGTGGCAGCCCCTATCGCCCCAATCAACATCCCCAAACGCCAGCCCAGACCCACCACCGACATCACACCCCATATCGCAACAAAAGCCCCTATGGTTTCAAGAACTACAAGGAGTGTAAGTCCCTTACCAAGACGCGCCAACTCCGCAAAACGCAACTCGTATCCGACATTGAAGGCGACAAGTGAAAGCGCAAACTCCACAGTCCATTCAAGGCTGTGCCACCAGGCATCTCCGACAATCGCCGCGCCCGATATGCCCAGAGCCAGACCGACAATAATGTATCCTGTCACGGCGGGCAGGCGCAGGAGTCCAACAAGCCTGCCGCCGCCGTAACCGCATAAAATAAGTAGTCCTACTATGAGCAAAGCACTTGGTTCACTCGGCAAGGAAAACCGCCCCTTCAACCGGTATTATAAAAAGCACCCCTCCACCGCTCTCACGCAGATTGAGTCCGTAATCCTTAAGAAGGGTTTCTGCCTCTTTGAGCGCTGCGTCGTTGTCGGTAACGCCCAGAACCAGACGCCGCCTCTGTCGCGCACCTCTCACCATAGCCGACAACGGCGCAAATATCGGCATATGCGAAAGCACCCGTTCCAAACCCTCCGCATCCACCACAACCGCATCCACCACCCCCACCTCCGCAAACACCGCTAACACATCCTCAAGATGCTCCTCTCCCTCAAGTATCATACCCAGAAGTTTCATTTGTCAGCACGCTCCTCACTAAGGAAAAGGCGCACCAACTCCTCCGCTGTGGAGGCTTTCAGCAACTTCTCTCGGAAATCGCTGTGACGAAGGATGCGTGTGAGGTGCGCCACAATCTGGATATAGCGGGCTATGATTCTCGTGCAGGTCCCCATAAGGAACAGAAGTTGCACAGGTTGGTTATCTGGACTGGGCCACCTTATCGGCTCCCTTAAGCGTCCAACCGCGACAACAAACCCCTGCACCTTATCCGTGCGGGCGTGCGGTATCGCCACCCCCATTCCCACTGCCGTTGAACCCTGCTTCTCCCGACGCAGAACATCTTGCACAAACCCCTCAAAATCCTTTACCTCCGCCGCACCTCGCAGACACCCCGCAAGTTGCTTTATCGCCTCTTCTCTACTGCCAACCTCCATATCCAGTATAACCCTTTCCGGCTTCAGATAGCGCGATACAACAAACATCGGCTGTCCCCTCACGCTGACAAACGGAATATCTTAACCGCTCGCCACTACCTTTTCCGCTCTTTTCTGCCTTTTGCGCACTCCCACCATCCTTGACTGCCGCTGCCGACCCTGTTAATATAGGCTGCTTTTGTATGGGGAATGGCGTTGCGTGGAGTGGTTTTGCCGCTTCTTATCGCGGTCTTTGTCAACACAGGCGTTCTCTTTGCGCTGCCGCACATCGGTGCGGGAGTAGAGCGTATCTTTTTTGTGCGCACACCTTCCTGGCACTCACTTTCCTTAACAAAACTGCGCAAAAGAGAGCGGTTTTCTGCGCCACGGCTGCACCGCCCTCCCCAAAATACCCCAACATCCAAACCTGCTCCAAAACCACAACCATTAAAGGCGGCAAAACCGCATCCCCCCAAACCGAGCACCCCACTCAAAACGCCGCTTCCGCCAACACCTGCACCCCTCCCTTTCGGTCTTGATGTGACCAAACTGCCTGCAACTGGGGGTGGTCCTGCGGTGGCTTGCGGCTCACCAGAAGGCATATCAGGTGGTGCCACAACCAAGACACCTTCCCCAAACAGAGTCTCACGCCCTGCTGTTCTTGTGCAAAGCGCACCCGTTCGCTATCCGTCCTGGGCGCTTCAGCAGGGGATTGAGGGGCGCGTTGTGGTGCGGATGCTTGTTGATGAACGCGGAAGGGTCGTAAAGACTTATGTTGCAAAAACAAGTGGTTACAGCAGTCTTGATGAGGCAGCCGTCGCGGCGGTCAAAAAATACCGCTTCCTTCCCGCCCTCAAAAACGGAAAACCCGTAAAACGCTGGGTAGAACAGGAATTCCTCTTCAAAATAGAGCAAAAATAACTTTTGGAGGACAGGTTATGGAGTATCAAAACATTCTTTACGAGGTGAGGGATGGGGTAGCCGTAATAACGGTGAACAGACCTGACAAACTGAACGCGCTGAACGCGCAGACACTGGATGAGTTGGAGGACGCCTTTAAGCGTGCGTTTTCGGATGAGAGTGTTTTGGCGGTGATACTGACAGGCGCAGGAGAGAAGGCGTTTGTGGCGGGCGCCGACATCGGAGAAATAGCCGAACTTGATGGGATGCGGGGGAAGGCTTTCGCGCTGCGGGGGCAGAGACTTCTATCACTGATAGAGAACGGGCAGAAACCTGTGATAGCGGCGGTTAACGGCTATGCCTTAGGCGGAGGAACAGAAATCGCTATGGCGTGCCACATCCGTGTTGCCTCAAAGAACGCCAAATTCGGGCAGCCTGAGGTCAAGTTGGGCGTGATACCGGGATACGGCGGAACCCAGCGGCTGCCAAGACTTGTTGGAAGGGGAATAGCGCTTGAGTGGATTCTGTCAGGGGATATGGTGGATGCAGAACGCGCCTATCAGGTGGGGCTTGTGAACCGCGTTGTGGAGCCGGAGAATCTGCTGGATGAGGCGGAAAAAATAGCGAAGCGGATATGCGCTAATGGTCCGTTTGCGTTGCGTGCGGCGCTTGAGGCGGTCAACCGCGGACTCGCCGTTCCACTTGAGGAAGGACTCCGCATTGAGGCAGACCTCTTCGGCGCTTGCTGCGCGACAGAAGACAAAAACGAAGGCACATCCGCATTTCTGCAAAAACGAAAACCTCAATTTAAGGGCAAATAATGCGGATAAGCGTATTCGGCAGCGGATATGTCGGCGTTGTGGTTGGGGTGGGGTTTGCCGAGAGCGGCAACGATGTGGTCTGCACCGACAAAGATGCAGAACGCGTTGCGGCTTTGTCGGAAGGGAGAGTGCCGTTTTATGAGCCGCAACTTGAGGAGTTGCTGCGTCGTAACATCAGCGAAAAGCGCATTCGGTTCACAACAAATGCAGAAGAGGCGGTGCGACACGGGAGGGTGATTTTTGTTGCTGTGGGAACGCCGCGGCTGCCCGATGGCGCCTGCAACCTCTCCGCCATCTATGAAGTGGCTGAAACGATTGCAAAGTGCGCCAACAGCAAAAAGATTGTCGCCATAAAGAGCACGGTTCCTGTGGGAACGGCAAAGGAAGTTGAGAGGCTGATGCGCCAGGAAGCGCGCCACAAAATAACGGTTGTCTCAAACCCGGAATTCTTGAAGGAAGGAGCGGCGGTTGAGGACTTTATGAAGCCGGCACGCGTGGTGGTGGGAACAGATGATGCTGACGCGCGGGATGTGATGCAGCATCTGTATGAGCCGTTTATGCGCACCCGTCCGCGGATTCTGTTTATGAGCAACGAGTCGGCGGAGATGACAAAACTCGCCGCCAATGCTTTTCTGGCGCTCAAAATATCCTTCATCAATGAGATTGCCAACATCTGCGAGAGGGTGGGCGCCGACATAAACGAGGTTCGCCTCGGCATATCAAGCGACCCGCGCATTGGGGCGCAGTTTCTCTTTCCCGGGGTGGGGTATGGTGGTTCCTGCCTACCCAAAGATGTGGAGAGTCTGCTTCACATATCGCGCAAGGCGGGGTATGAGCCGCTGCTTCTGGGAGCAACCAATGAGGTGAACCGTCGCCAGCGTCAGGTGCTGCTGCGCAAGATGGAGAACCATTTCGGGGGGGACATAAGGGGACTTGTGGCGGCGGTTTGGGGGCTGTCATTTAAGCCGCGCACAGATGATGTTCGCGAGGCGCCGGCGATTGAGTTGATAAAGGGGCTTGTGGCGCGTGGAATCGCAGTGCGTGCCTTTGATCCAGCCGCCACACACAACGCGAAAAAAGTGCTCCCTGAAACCGTCACCTTCTGTCAGACGATGGAGGAGGCAGCCGAAGGGGCGGATATGCTGTTTGTGATGACGGAGTGGCAGGAGTTTCGCGGAGCCGATTTTGAACGGTTAAAGAGCCTGATGCGGCGCCGTGTCATCTTTGACGGACGCAACATATATGACGGCGCGTTCTTGCGCCGCCTCGGATTTTCCTACTACGGTATCGGTGTCGGGGAAAACAGATGAAAGTCGCGGCACGCTTAATGCAACTTGAGAAATACCCTTTTGCCGTGCTTGAGGACAGGGTGGCGCAAATGCGCCAGGCGGGAGAGGATGTGATAGACCTCGGGGTTGGAAGTCCAAAATTAGAAGTGCCTGATGTGGTGGTGGAGGCGGCACAACAGGGGCTTTTGCGTCACAGAAGGAGTGGATATCCGCAGTATGAGGGGAGTAAGGTTTTCAGGGAGGCGGCTGCGCAGTTTCTTGAACGCCGCTTCGGCGTAAAAGCCGACCCTACAGGGAACATCATCGCCGCCATCGGCTCAAAAGAACTCATCTTCCATCTGCCGTTTGCGCTGCTTGACGCAGGCGACGCGGCGCTTGTGACAAGTCCTGGGTATGCGCCTGCGTGGCGCGGGGTTCACTTCGCAGGCGGGGTCGCCCACATCCTGCCGCTGCGTAAGGAGAACGGTTTTCTGCCGGATTTGAGCGCTGTGCCACAGGCTATCTTAAACCGCGCCCGCTACCTTTATATCAACTACCCCAGCAATCCCACAACACGCGTTGCACCATCTGACTTTTTGGAAGAAGCGGTGGCTTTCTGCCGTCGTCACAACTTGTGGCTTGTATCTGATGAAGCCTACATTGACATATGGTTTAAGGAGAAGCCGAAATCAGCGCTCCAGTTCGGGTTAGATGGGATTATTTCGGTTTTCAGTCTGTCCAAGCGTTCGCTGATGGCAAACTACAGAATAGGCTTTGCGGCGGGAGATGAGAGGTTGATAAAGGCGCTGCGGCGACTGAAAACCAACATAGATTCAGGACCGCCGGATTTCGTGCAGGACGCAGCAGCAGCAGCGCTGCTTGATGAGAAGCATTCAGAAAAACTGCGTCTTATGTGGCGACAAATGGCGGATGTGCTGCTGGATGGTCTGCGGAGTGCGGGGCTTTCACCACTTGAGCCGGAAGGCACATTTTATATATGGTGTGAAGTGAAGGAAAACGATGTGGATTTTGCGTTAAAACTACTGGAGAGGACAGGTGTTGTCTGTATGCCTGGTTCGTGGCTGTGCGCGGGTGGGGACAGAAGCGGGGCAGGGTGGGTGAGGTTTGCGTTGGTGGAGCCGTTTGAGAGGATAGAGGAGGCGGCAGCGCGGTTGAAGGCGAAAAAAGTTGTGTGACGCAAAGCGCCCTGGGTGCGACTATACTTGGGGCGCCTTGGGGGACTCAAAAAGGGGTCTTCTGTGGGTGTAGATGATGTGAAACTTGTAGCAGGCGCCCTCGGAGGCGATGCGTTCGCTTTTGGTATGCTTGTGGAGAAATACAGGGGGCTTGTGGTGAGTATGGCGTATGCGTTACTGGGAGATATTCACGATGCGGAGGATGTTGCCCAGGACGCGTTTTTGAAAGCCTACAGGCGGCTTGCGCAGTTGAAGGAACCCGAGAAGTTTGCCAACTGGCTTTCGCGAATAACATTTGGGACGGTGAAGGACTTGCAGCGCAGGCGTGCGCGCGAGCGGGCGACATTGAAACGACTGGAGCAGGTGATGAGTCGCGAGCAGATAAGCGCGTCGCTGAACGATGCTGGCGAAGCGGAAAAGATTGTGACCGCAGCGCTGGCGGAAATGCCCGATAAATTCCAAGTCGTTTTAACGATGCGTTTATGGGGCAAAAAAGGCTATCAGGAGATAGCCGATTTTCTGGGAACGACAAAGGATGTGGTGAGGGGATTGGTTTATCGCGGAATGAAGCAGTTGAGGGAACGCTTGCGCCGTTACATGTGAAAACAGTTGGAGGTGGATAGATGGGGTGCGATCCGCGTTGGGAGGAGTTGATACAGGCATATCTTGACGAAGAGTTGGACGAGAAACAACAGCAAGAGGTTGAGGAACACCTGCGTGGATGCCCCGAGTGCGCGGCGGAGTTTCAGGAAGCCTACGGTTTTCAGTATCGTCTGCAGACGGTGTTTGAAGGGATAGGAACAGGGGCGGATTTTACGGCACGGGTGGTGGAGGCTATTTCTCCTGATGTGACAAAAGAGAGGGCTGATACACCTGTGGAAGAGAACCTTGTGGGTCGCACGATAGCGGGCTATAAGGTGCTTTCGGTTTTGGGGCGGGGCGGAATGGGCACGGTCTACAAGGCGCTGCAGTTGTCAATGGAACGAGAGGTGGCGCTCAAAGTCCTGTCACACAAGTTGAGTGATGACAAGACCTATGTGGAGCGTTTTTTGAGGGAGGCGCGTGCGGCAGGGGCGCTTAACCATCCCAACATAGTGCGCATCTTTGATGTCGCCCGTGAGGGCAATTTCTACTTTTTCTCTATGGAGTTGGTCAGGGGGCGCACAGTCTTTGACATCGTCACAGATGAAGGACCGATGGATGCGGAGCGTGCTCTGAACATCGCGCGTCAGGTTGCTGATGCTCTCGCCTACGCCCACAGAAACGGCATTATTCATCGCGACATAAAGCCTGAAAACATAATGTTGACACCTGATGAGCAGGTGAAACTGACCGACTTGGGGTTAGCAAAACGCACGGGGGTAGCGGGGTCTGATTCGGCGGTGACACTGGCGGGGCAGGTTATGGGAACCCCGCATTATATGAGTCCTGAGCAGGTGGTGGACACATCCAGCGTTGACCACCGAACCGACATCTACAGCCTTGGTGCAACACTCTACTTTATGCTAACGGGCAAAAAACCCTACGGCACAAGGAAGAGTGCGATGGAGGTGATGGTTCTTGTGGCGCAAAGCGGGCTACGGGTTGCGCGGGAGGACATTCAGCGAATCCCACCACCTGTTCTGCGCCTGATAAAGCGCCTGTGCGCCAGAGACCCGCGTATGCGTCCGCAGACCTGTGAGCAGGTGATGGCGGAGATAGACGCAACACTTGAGGCTTTGAGGCGTCCTGCTGTGGCACGCGCGGCGGTGGCGCCGACTCCTGACCGTCCCCAAAAGCCGCTATGGCTCTTCGGCGCCGTCGCAGCCGTAGCCGTCGCCCTAATCATCGCCCTAATCGCCGCCTTCTCATCGGGAAAGCGCCCCACACCCACAAAGCAGCCAACCGTATCCCAGAAGAGACCCATAACACCGCCTAAAAAACATGTGCGGATTCCTAAGACGCCTCCAAGGAAGGTGGAACCTGTGCATCCTGTAAAGCCTCCCAGAGGCGAACCTATGGAAGAGATGGTGGCGAAGCGCGCACTGGAGGCGGTGGAAGACTTCATCAGGCGCAATCCCGAAAAAGTGGGGGAGGCGGTGAAGAGGTTGAGGGATGTGGCGGAGACATATGCTGGGACGAAGGCGGCGGCAGCAGCCCGTGAAAAAGCATCCAAAATCCTCATTAAACTTGAGGATGACTGGCAGAAAGTAGAAGCCGAATCGGAAAGACTGGCAAATGAGGGGCGATTTAAGGATGCGATAGATACGCTGCTTAACTTCGCATCAGGCGTTGTTGGAACCGACAAGGAGGGGTATGCGAAACGCAAAGCCGAAGCAATAGATGCGTTGTGGCAGCGCAAGAGTGAGGAAGCACTCTGGCGTGCCGAAAAAATGGTATCTGATGGGAGATTGAAGGATGCATTAGCGGCGGTGGAAGCAGCCAGACCGCGCTGCCATCCTGCCCTGCAGAAGCACCTCGCCCAACTCCACGACTCCATAAATAAGAAATTGGCGGAGGAAAAAACGCTCGCCAAACTGCGCAAATTTGAGGAGGAAGCCCGTCTCTTCTACGCCTCCATAAAAGAAGCGATGAGGAAACTGGACATTGAGACGCTTCTGAGGGAAGCGGAAGCACGCAAAAACGGTCCCGCGGCAGCGGAGATGACCGCTTTCATCAACGACATTCGCGCCATAGCAACGGTCGTGAACTCCGTCATAAATTATCTTGAGAAGGAGTCGCAGAAAAAGGCGATAGATGTGCTGCTTTCAGGAGATGATGAGCCGGAGAAGTTTCAGGTAATGAAAGGGAGGAAGCCCTACACCATCCGCTTAAAGTCGGCATCAATGGATTATGAGATATCGGTTTTCCGCTTGGATAAAGGGTTCTTTGAGGCGAAAGCGCGCGAGGCAAAAGTTGATGAGAGGACATTGAAGGTGGCGATGGCGTATATTGACTTTGTGCGTGGTGAGTTTGAACGCGCTAAAGACCTGTTTGAGGAGGTGGCACCGGGGTTCAAGAAGGCGCTGAAGGAGGTGCGAGCACCAAACAAACCTTATGAGGCAACAGCAGCACCTCTCCATTATGTGCGCGTCTGGCGCAACCTCGCAGCCGAAATCGCCACTTACGCCCGCGAGCACCAGATAAAGTCCGCCTTCGCAAAACTGGAACGGCTCATCAAAAAACGGCGCTGGGATGAAGCCGACGCACTCATATCACAGATTGAAGCGAATTGGGGCGACATTCTTCCGCAACAGCAGCGCCAATTGCTTGAGAAACGCGCCCAACTGGTGGCGAGTAAACTCACATCCCCTAAGCCAAGCCGCACACCAAAAGATGAAAACCTCGCATTGCTGCGTGGAATCCTTCACGCTTCATCCATTGAGCGAAAATCAAGAGGCGTTTATACCATCACATACGATTTCTCCACCAAAGAGCAACTAAAGGACTGGCTCTACAATCACGAGAAACGCGGCGAGGAGTTCATAAACAATGTCTGGGCGAGCCTTCACAAAAACCGCCGCCTTGGCAAGAAAGTCAACACTGTCACCGCTGAATGCTGGGAACTCATACCCCGTGGTAGGAAAGTCTACCTTAAACTGCACGATTGCACAATCACATTGCCCGTTGTGTTTGAGGGCAACATAACCGTTGAATACATCATTGAGGCGATATCTGGATGGGGAATTCACACTCTGATATGCGATTCTGGTGATTTCTACTATGTCGCGGCGATAGGAGTGCGGGAAGAAAACCTGCGCATTAAGTTCCGCAAGTTGAGGGGGTGGTATCTGATTTACGCGGCGCGGCGGCTCAAAGGCGACCACTGGGAGACCGAACTCGTCCGCTCCTTCTCCGGCTGCACCGACCATCTTTATCTGCCTAAGCGCGGCAAAATCTACAAAATCAAAGTCGTTCGCAAAGGCTCCTACATAAGACTTTATCAGGGTCCAAAACTGGTCGCTCAGGGCAGCCACAGCGAGTTCAAGAAAGGATGCGTCACCATCCGTGCCCGCGGCGACAGAGAATATGACGGCTTCCTTATAACCTCCATCAAAATCACCGGCAGAATTGACCCCGACTGGCTCAAAAAGCAAAAAAAGCACATTGTCAAAAAAGCCCCCAGACACCTTCAGGACATAGACGAGGTGGTCAAGGAGGTGAAAAAACGCATCTCTGGGGTCACCCGCAGGGACGAGGAGAGAATGCGTAAAACGCTTTCTGCTGCCCAAGAATTCGGCGACAGAGCATATGAGGGACTCTGCAACGGCTACAAAAAAGCGAAAAACTTAAGAGAACTGCGCAGACGCATCAAAAAAGCAGAAGACTACTACGGCAAAGGAGTAGCAGACCTTGACGAGGTGGTTAAGGAGGTGGAGAAAAACTGCAAAGGGGTAACAAAGGAGGACAAAGAGCGGATGCGTTCACTTCTTAAGGATGCGAAACAACTTTCCCCGTGGGCATACAACCGCTTGAAGAACGAACTGCTTAAGGCAAGCAGTGCAGAGGAATTGCGGGGAATACTGGATGAAGCCGAGCGCATTCGTGACCGATGGAAACGATGGGGACCTGGTAACCCACCGCCTGGCGGATGGGGACCCGGCGGTCGTCCACCCGGCGGCTGGAAACCCGGCAGACACGGTGGTAGGCATTAATCTTTTCCTTCACCTTGATAGTTTGCGAACACAGAAAGTGGGGTGGGTCTAACAGGACTGCGGCTCCTTTGCGGTGAAAGGTCTCCCAATTTGCATCCTCTATGCGCTGCTATCAACCCAAGCACCAGCCTCTGGCAGGTCTTGCCCTGGCAGGGTCCCATCCCGCAACGCAGTATCCGTTTTATCTCCTCAAACGATGTGTAGCCCGCCTTGAGCAACTCTTCTATCTGACTCCGCCAGACATCCTCGCAGCGACATATCAGCACATCATCCGCAAACCCGCCTTTATAAGGTCTCCTCACGAAAAGCGCCCCAACACGCTCACCCACCGCAAAACAACGCACCTCATCAAGATGCTCACTCCTCACACGCAGATAGACCGCCGCCCTTCCCTTCTTCCTCACCACACGCTCTACTTCCGCCTCACATACGAACAATCCATTGCGGTTTGTGGCTACCACCTTCTCACCCTTCTTGGGTATTGGCAGCATCTCCCACGGCACAGCCACGGTGCCTGTTCCATCGCCATTGTCACGAACCAAAAATATCGCTAGTCCAGGACACTCAAGCATACAGCGCCCGCATCCCGTGCACCTCTCCTCATCCAAAACCGGCAGACCGTTTATGTCCCCTTCTATCCGTATCGCGCCCTGTGGACACGCCTCCACACACGGATTGCAAGGAATGTGCTGTGGGCACTCTATGACGGCGACAAAGCCGTTTTTGCGCTCCGCAGAAAAGGCGGGTTGCCTGTCAGGCTTGCTCAACCGCGAACCCGCCAACTCCACCCCCCACAACTCCCCCTTCCCCGCTCTCGCTTTCGCGCCAAATGGTCCCCCGCGCAACTCCGCCAACCGCCCCTTGAACTCCTCAAGACGCCTCCCCGCATCATCACCACCCTTCCCCAAAGAACGCGCCACCGCACAACCCGCTATCCGCCCCTCCAGCATCGCCGTTGACGCCTCCTCTATACCGCTTGCATCCCCCGCCACATATATCCCCTCAACGCTTGTCCGCATATCCTCATTGTGCCACGCCACATACCCCCCCAACGCCCCCGAATAAACCACCTTACAGCCCGCCTGCGCCAACAGGTCAATAAGCGGCGATAGCCCCACCGCCACACATATCGCATCACAGGCAACCTCAAACTCCGTCCCCGCAACAGGCTTGAAGTCCTTCGCCTCAGCCAGCACAGCGCCCTCAACGCGCTCTTCGCCCAAAGCCTTCACCACCGTGTGAGAAAGCAGAATCGGCACACCGTGGCGACGCACCTTCGCCGCGTGAACCTCATACCCACCTACCCTGTCCGCCGCCTCCACTATGCACACCACCTCCGCCCCCGCCTGCAACAACTGATACGACACTATCAAACCTATATTCCCCGCCCCCACCATCACAAACCGCTTCCCCGGTAGAACACCCTCCACATTCATAAGCGTCTGCACACCACCTGCCCCGAACACCCCCGGCAAATCCGCACCCTCAAACGCCAGCGCATTCTCATACGCACCTGTCGCCGCAATTATCCTCCTTGCCCGCACGCAGAAATACTTCTCCCCGTCAGTTAAGCCAACTATGTTCCCATCAAAAATGCCTGTTGCTGTGGTGCCACACAGCACCTCAACCCCTCGTTCTCGCACCTCATTCTCAAGGAGTTTCGCTATCTCATAGCCGCGTGTTCCTGCGTGCTCCTCTCGCGAGCCGAAGAACATATGGGTCTGCTTGATGAGTTGTCCGCCCAGACGCTCCTTGTCCTCAACCAGCAAAACCTCGCAGCCGAGAGAGGCGGCTTCAGCCGCCGCGCTCATACCCGCAGGTCCCCCACCTATCACCAGCACCTCCACCTCACGCATTAAACAACCTCCCTCTGCCTTTCTGCACCTCAACACGCATCCCCTCCCTCAGGGGCGTCACGCAGACCCGCACATTTGGAACACCGTCCACCACCATATTGCAAGAAGCGCATCTACCTATGGCGCAGAAAAAGCCGCGTGGACGCTTATCTCGCTTGCTATGACGGAAGATATGAACACCGTTTGCAATCAACGCCGCCGCAACACTCTCCCCCTCATATCCCCACATCCGCCGCCCCTCAAAATAAAACTCCACCTTCTTTCCTTTCTTGAACTTCAGAATCGGATGATTCCTGATACGCATTGGTAGCGTCCCTTATCGCTGCTCTGTTATGTTACCCTCCCAGCATCGTCCTTTCAAGCACCACCCCGAATCGCATCCCACTCAAGGTGCCGCGACGCTTCCGACTTTGTCAATGCTCTTGACTCCCAAAAGCAAATCCAGCAAAATACGCAAAACGGG
>CAZPBO010000042.1:0-21930 GCA_964584815.1 uncultured Planctomycetota bacterium | reverse complement strand
TCATTTGACAAATCCGTTAAGCGGCGGTATCCTTTTGGGCTAAAATTTTGCTGGAGGAGAGGCAGGCGTGAAGGCGGCAAAGGTGTCCAAAGCGGCAATAAGGAAGGTGTTAAGACGGTTTGAGAAGGGCAATGCGTCGTTGCTGATACCACTGCTTCAGGCGTTGCAGGAGGAGTTGGGTTGGCTGCCGAGGGTGGCGCTTGAGGAGGCGGCGAAGCATCTGCGCGTTCCTTTATCCCGCGTTTATGGAGTGGCAACATTTTATGCGCAGTTCTACCTTGAACCACGCGGCAGACACACAATCCGCGTCTGCAGAGGCACAGCGTGTTTTGTCAAAGGCGCTGACCAGATAATAAAGGCAGTTGTGAAAGCCAGTGGCGCCGCTCCAGGGCGAACATCTGATGACGGACTTTTCTCGCTTGAGATAGTGGCGTGTTTGGGAACATGTTTTTTGGCGCCTGTGATGATGGTGGACGGCGACTATTACGGCAAGTTGGACGCGCAGAAGGCGGCGGAGATTGTCAGGATGTATAAGGAAAAGGGAAGCAAAAATTAAGGGGTGAACAAATGGCAAGGTTGCGCAGCGCTGACGACTTAATGGAGTGGATAAAGCGGTGTGAAGCAGCCTACGCGAAGGTTGAGAAAAAGATATTTGTGTGTATGACAGGATGTCGGGCGCTTGGGGCAGAGGATGTCTTTGAGGCGCTTCAGGACGCGCTGCACAAACGCAACTTGCTCGGTAAGGTTGAATTGATGGCGACAGGCTGCCACGGTTTGTGTGCAGGTGCGCCTGTTGTGGCGGTCTCACCCGACGACTTCTCATACTTCGGCGTTGAGCCAGACGACGCCGAAGACATCATTGAAAGCGCCCTGACAGGTCAACCCATCAAAAGACTTTGTTATAAGGAAAAGGGGAAAGTTTATACCAAACGCAGCGAGATACCCTTCTACAAGAGGCAGGTAAGGAATGTTCTTCGGCGCTGCGGTAGCATTGACCCGCTGAAAATAGAACATTACGCCGCCACCGGGGGATACAGAAGTCTGGCGAAGGCGTTGTTTGAGATGACTGCAGATGAGGTGGTGGACGAGGTTGAGAGGAGCGGACTGCGGGGGCGGGGAGGTGCGGGTTTTCCGACGGGGAGGAAATGGCGTTTCTGCCGCGCCGCAAAAGGCGATGTCAAATACATCATCTGCAACGCCGATGAGGGCGACCCAGGCGCCTTTATGGACAGAGCGGTTCTTGAAGGCGACCCGTTCGCAATACTTGAAGGGATGGTAATCGGCGCTTACGCCATCGGTGCGACCAAGGGATTTATATATGTTCGGGCTGAATACCCGATAGCCGTGCACCATATGCGCAATGCTATTGAGCAGGCGCGCAAATACGGACTTCTGGGCGAGAACATATTGGGCAGCGGTTTCTCTTTTGACATAGAGATATATCAGGGCGCGGGCGCTTTTGTCTGCGGGGAGGAGACAGCGCTGATTGCCTCCATTGAGGGCAAGCGCGGAATGCCAAGACCGCGTCCGCCTTTCCCCGCCGTCAGCGGTCTCTGGGGCAAGCCGACAAATATAAACAATGTTGAGACCTGGGCGAATGTGCCGCTCATCATCAAAAACGGCGCAGACTGGTTCGCTTCCATGGGCACAAAGACATCTAAGGGGACGAAAATCTTTGCGCTTGCGGGCAAGGTCAATAACACAGGACTCGTTGAGGTGGAGATGGGCACAACGCTTCGGGAGGTGATATTCAACATAGGAGGTGGGGTGCCGAAAGGGCGCAAGTTTAAGGCGGTGCAGATAGGCGGACCGTCAGGCGGCTGTTTGACGGAGCAGCATCTTGATTTGCCGGTGGACTATGAGTCGCTGACAGGCGCAGGCGCCATTATGGGGTCAGGTGGTATGGTCGTTATGGATGATACGACCTGTATGGTGGATGTGGCGCGCTATTTTCTCTCCTTCACTCAAGCAGAGTCTTGCGGCAAATGCACACCCTGCCGTCTCGGCACCAAGCGGATGCTTGAGATACTGGAGCGGATATGTCGCGGCGAGGGCAAACCTGAGGACATAGAAACGCTTGAAGAGACGGCACGCATTGTGAAGGACGCCAGTCTCTGTGGTCTGGGGCAGACAGCGCCCAATCCTGTCCTCACCACCATCCGCTATTTCAGGAATGAATATGAGGAGCATATAGAGAAGCGGTTCTGCCGCGCAGGAGTCTGCAAAGGGTTGTTCTCGCTTGAGATAGACGCAGAAAGTTGTCGTGGCTGCGGCGTCTGCCGCAAAGTCTGCCCCACCGGCGCGATAAGCGGCAAACCGAAAGAGCCGCACAAGATAGTTCAAGAGAAGTGCATCAAATGCGGTATGTGTTATCAGAGGTGTCCCTTTGAGGCTATCAGGATAAAGCCGCCTCTTGCAGTTGAGGCTAAGTAGGATGGGCGGTTTGCGGAGAAAAACCTTCGGTTTGCTGAAGCGGCGTTGAAAGCCTTTCTCGTTCTCGTAAGGAAGTTTTTGACGATACTTCAGGCGGTGGAGGATGCGGGGATTGATAATCTCGCTTCTTTTGCGCATCCAGCGTTGCTGCAATGCGGTTCCTGCCGTATGGTCTGCCCATTCGGTGCAGTGAGAGTTGTTCCACTTCAAAAGGTGCGTGTGTAGCCCAAAATGCATCAGTAGACAAAACCCTTGACCAACAATAAATATGAGGTTATACTATTATGGGTGTTGTCTTATGTTGTGATTAGGAGAAGGCTAATGAACAAAGCGGGTCTTGTGGAGGAGGTTCGTAAGATACTGGGATGCACCCGTTCACAGGCGCAGAAGGGTGTAGCGGCGGTGGTGGAGGCGATAGCGCGCGGGTTGAAGCGCGATAAGTCGGTGCAAATCATGGGCTTTGGGCGCTTTATGGTGCGGCGTCGCAAAAAACGCACCCTTAAGAACCCGAAAACGGGTGAGAAAATAACAGTCAAAGCATGGAAGACCGTCACATTCCGTCCTGCAAAGGCGTTGAAGGAGCGGATGTAGCGTTAGAAGGCTTCAAGCACACCTGAAAGACGCACAAATATCCGCGCCACGATGTTCTTAATCGGTATTGGTCCGAAAGCGCGCGAGTCAAGGAACGGCGCTGTGGGGTTGTCGTTCAGCAAAAAGAAATGGTCTTTTGGAATCGTTATGTAGCCTTTCCTGTTGTGGGGGTGGGGATAGAATTTATTGTTTATCTCAATGCCGTTTTTGAGGAACAGAACAACATCGCCTGGTATGCCGACGACGCGGGAGAGACCGAGGACTTCGCGGTTATCTTTTGTTTTTGCTTTGAACAGGACTGCGCAGCCGCGCAGGAGTCCCTGATTAGGCGCGGGGAATGCCGGCATTGCCCCGTAATGCCATCTGAAGAGGCGGTCGTAGAGCAGCAGGGAGCCGGGTGGGTATTCAGGGGTCATAGCGGTGTATCCTTTGGGGACACGCCAGCAACCGTATTGGACGAAGAATAGGGCGAAGGTGGCGGCGAGGATGTAGAGGAAGACGCGGCGCACTATCCGTATCACCTTGTGTATTTTCGCCGGCGGCAGCCCCTCCAGACCTCGTCGCAGAAGGCGCATTTGTGTTTCTCCTTTCTACTTCTTATACCCACAACATCCGTTGTGGCGTCAGGGAATATCGCAGAACCTGCCTGTTTGTGCCCAGCGTTTTGCTATTATATCGGCTTCTTCTGTGATGCGGTTCAACTCCCGCTGTAGTTTCAGGCGCCATTGTTCAAACTCCTCCTTTGTGAGTTTGCGTGGAACGAAGAGCGGGTTTCCGAAGCGCACGACGCAGCAGGCGAACGGTTTTGGCATAACGAAGCGGTCCCAGGAGGAGAGTTGCCAGCGTGGGTATGCGGCGGATGTGAGTGGGAGGATGGGCGCGCCTGACAGTTGGGCGGCGGATATGGTGCCTGGCTGAACAATGGCGCGCGGACCGCGTGGACCGTCAGGCGTTATGGCGCCGTCAAAGCGGCGCACAGCGCGCACCATCCCTTTGAGCGCCTGAATTCTGCCGCGCGTTGTGGAGCCACGCACCGCCCCGAACCCCAACTGCTGCGTCACACGCGCTATCATTTCGCCGTCCCGATGCTCCGATATCATTATATGGATTTTGCGCCGCCTATGTGTGTAGGCGAGCAGCAGAAGCCTGCCGTGCCAGAAAGCATATATGACCCGCCCGCGCTTAAGGAGGCGTCTTTCTATGTGGCGGCGGGAAAAGCGCAACGCTACCGTCGCGCCTATCCCCTTAAGAAGTGCGTATCCAAACCAACTTAAGAGAAAATAGAAGAACCTTTCGCGGAATGTCAGTCGCGTATCTCCACTTTCGTTCCCCGTGGCACGGTTGTCGCCAACTCCGCAACCTCTTTGTTCAGCATCCTGACGCAGCCCTTTGAGACATCCTTGCCGACGGACTTAGGGTCGTTTGTGCCGTGTATGCCGATGCCCATAACTCCGCCACCAGAAAGTCCCAACCACCAGTCGCCGATGATGTTTTTGGGATGTCCGTAGGGGAAACCGCGCCAAGATGGATGCGCCACCTTGCTCGCTATCGTGTAGACTCCTTTGGGCGTTCTGTCCTCTGCGCCCAGCCCTACCTTGAAGCATTTCACAAACAATCCGTTTACGAACACGCTCAATGTGTGCTCACTTTTGTCCACCTGAACAAAGGCGTTCATCCGCTTGCTTTGAGGGGGCACCGGTATCTTGAGTCTCTGCCCTATGCGGATGTTGGTGGATGTCAACCCGTTAATGCGCATTATCAGCGGATACGGCACCACATAGTCATTTTGAATGCTGCTTAAGGTATCGCCTGGCATCACATTGTGGTAAATAGATGCTGGTGTTGGTCTGAAGGAGTAGAAAAGGTCGCCTGATATTTGGGTAAGGGTTTTGCGCAGCGCCTCGCGACGATTCTCATCCTGCAGATAGCGATAAGCGTGTGAGAGCAAAACCCACGCTATAAAACGGCGCTCTTTTAGCAACTCTTTTCCCAGACGCTCGCAAGCGTTAAGCCACTGTGGCGTTTCCTTCAACACGCCCTGCAACTTCTTCCACAGTTTGGCGTCATCTTTTTCTGCAAGCATCCCTTTCAGGCGCTCAAACAATTCGTTGTCAGGCGTCTGTTTCGGGGATGTTTTTGTTTGCTCGGTCTGCGTCTTTTCATTCTGCGGCGGTTCTGGTGGCGGCATCACCGCTATCTGGGGCTCTTTTGCCTGTTTGGGTGTTGGTTTTGCCTCTGCGGTGTTCTGTTTCGGAGTCTGCACCGAGACGGTTGTTTTGCCCTGCTCAACGGGCTCTGTTTTGGGACTCTTAAGCCCCTTTTGGCTTTTGACTTGTGGCTGCTGTTGTTGCGGCGCGCCTGAAAGGTAGTTCTTGTAGACCCAAAAACCGCCTCCTCCGAAAATCGCCGCGACTAAGACGACTCCCAGCATCCTCATCTACCTACCCCCTCAGAAGAACTTCACTTTTGACTTCTTTTTTCTCTCCTTCTTCTTATCGTCTTTTTTGGGGGAGGTTTTTTGCTCGGTTTGTGATATGCGGCGCAAAATTTTCTGGAATTCTTCGGTGTTGCGCAGCGATTGAAGGTCGGGTTCTGCCCCCATCTTTTCTGCGTCGTTGAAGCCGCAGTCAACCGCTTTTTTGAGGGATTGGAGCGCCTCTTTCTTTTTCCCAAGGCGCGCCAGAGCGCAGGCAGCCTGATAAAGCGCCAGATAGTCATTGGGATATGCTTTCAGAATTTTGCGGTAGATTCTGAGCGCGTCCTCAAATTCCTCGGCAAAGAGGTGTTTTGCCGCCTCAACATGGAGCCTTCTCCACTCATCACGGCTCATTTTTGAGGAGGAGGGTTGCTGCTTGGGGGTGGGTTTCTCCTTTTGTGGCTTCTGTTTTTGTGGTTTCTGTTTCACCCATCTTTTGCCCTTTCTTATGTAGCCGAGCAGTTTGCGGGCACCCTCGTGGTCGGGGTCGTATTTTATCACTTCCCGCAGGTGACGCAGCGCCTGCTTCTTGAGCCCGTGTTTCTTGCACCACAGCGCCAACTCAAAAAGCGCCTGCGCAATTTTCTTGCGTTTGGACATATACTCATCCTTCGCCGGCTCGCCCTTCTCCACCTTTGAGATTTTCTCCCGCGGAAAGCGCAGCACACCGTATTTTGTCCGCAGCACCACACTCTTGTTGGTTTCCTTCTCCACCTTGCCCTCAAAGATTTGCCCATCTTTCAGTATCACCCTATCCTGCGCGTAAACGCCGACAACCGTAAGCAGAAAACCAATCAAAACGACCGCTAACGCCCTCATATGAACGCCCTCCAACACAGACATACCCCAACACTATTATACTGTTTTGCGGGGCGGTTTGGTTATGGGTGATAAAAATTTTGGACAACGAATAAAAAGGTGTATATGATTAAAGAGGAGGTTGGGGTTGCGAGATGCTATTATTTGCGCTGCTTCTGTTTGCAGGGGGCGACATAGCGAGTGCGGTGGAGGAGGTGAAGGAGGGGCGGGGCGATGTGAAGGGGATAGTGCTTTTTGGCGATGCGGGTGCGGAATATCTGGCGAAGAAAGAGATGAAGGGTCTGCTGACGAGGTGTGTGTCTGCTGCGGTGAAGATGCTGGGAGGCGGTGCGCGGGATGCGAATGCGGCGGAGGGCTTTCTGCGTGAGGCGGCGAAGACGATGAGGAAAGAGGTGGAGACGGCGTTAAGGCGCGCTGCTTCTGGGAAAGATGCGGTGGCTGTCGCGGCAAAGACGCTCCTTGCCCAAATCCATTTCTGTGTGAGTCGTGAACTTTTGCGCAAAACGGATGTTATGATGGTTGGATGGAACAGAAAAAATTGGCGCGAAAAGATTGAGACGATTCATCGTCTTGAGAAGTTGGGCGGACGCGACGCGGAGGACACCTTCAAGGTGATACTGCAGGAGGAAAAAGATGAGCGGGTTCTGGGTGAGGTGGCGAACGCATTGGTTCGGATTGCTGGGATGAAGGGGTTGGCGTTTATAAGAAAGTTGGGGATGAGTCGGCTTGTTCGGCAACTGCCTGACCGTTACGCCCTTCTTATGGCGCAGGGAGTGGAACTTCTGGATGCGGGGCAGTATAAGGAGGCGCTGCAGCAGTTCAAGGATGTCCTTAAGGAGTTGCCGGAGGACTTTTCGGCGAACTATTGGGCGGGTCTGGCATCCCTGTATATGAAGCGTTATATGAGCGCGGTGAAATACTTCCGAGCAGCGCTCAAAGCAAAGCCAAACAACTACCTCGCCCACTACAACCTTGCCTGCGCATATGCGCTGCTCGGCTTCAAGGAGGAGGCGTTGCAACATCTTGAGAAGGCGGTGGAGAACGGTTATGATGACCCTGACCATATGAGCGCGGATGAGGATTTGAAGAGTTTGCGCGATGAGCCGCGTTTTAAGCGGCTTCTTGATAGACTCCGCAAGCAGCAAGGAGAGAAGCGATGACGACTATGCGCAACATAAACATTATGGATTTCTCCAGCATATTTCAGTCCATAAGTGGACAGAAACGGACGGGGACACTGCGGGTTGTGGGACCTGATGATGAGAAATTGATATATTTCAACCGCGGCAATGTGGAGTTGGTGCTGGCGAAACAGCGCAAGTTTCTGTTGGGTGAAGCGCTCATAAAGTATGGGAAACTGGATAAGGAGCAGTTGGAAGAGGCGCTGGCAGAACAACGCAAGTCGGGGAAGGAGTTGGGGAAGGTTCTGGTTGAGATGGAGGCGCTGACGGAACGCGATATACAGGAGGCTGTTGCCTTTCAGATAACGGAGGAGGTCTGTGACATATTCTCGTGGGAGAGGGTGGACTGCGAGTTTCTGGAGGACCAGGCGGCGCCTGAGATACAGAAGATTCTGGATGCGGGGATAAGGGTGGCGGTCAATCCTGAAAGTCTGATAATGGAGGCGGCGCGGCGTATTGATGAATGGGAGATAATCAAAAAACTTGTTCCGTCAACCAAAGATGTGTTTCAGGCAACACCTGAGAGTTTCCACTACTTTCAGGAGGAGGGCTGGGACGCTGAGCGTGAGGTGCTGTCGCTGATAGATGGTGTGCGCGATGTGGCAGAAGTGATACAGAAAGCGCGGATGCCCAAATTTGACGCGCTCAAGATTCTGCATAAGTTGGCTTCCAACAAGGAGGTGGAGCCCGTTCCCGGACCGCGCCTTGTGGAGTTGGGGCTGCGTTTTTCCAATGAGGGCAACCTGCGAAAAGCGATAAGGCTGTTTGAACGGGCGGAGGAGTTGGGCGTTGAGGGACTGGAGGTTGACCACAAACTGGCGAAGGCGTACGAGGCGGTGGGGAATGTGGAGAAGGCGGTTCAGAAGTATCTTGCATATGCGCGGCGAAAGGAGCGGGAAGGCGACCTTGACTCGGCGGTCTACGCCTATGGACGCATAATCAACCTTCAACCTGATGAGTTGCGTTGGCACAAGCGTTTGATTGAGGTGTTGATAAAGCAGGGGCGTAAGGAGGAGGTGGTTCGGCAGGCGCGTAGGCTGGAGGCGAAATTTCTTGCCCGCAACCAGAAAGATGAGGCGGTGGCGTTGTGGAAGCGCATCCAGCAGATAGCGCCTGATTTGCCCGTCACATATGAGGCGCTTTCAAAACTGCATCTCAAGTTTGACGAAACGGTTCAGGCGATAATAGAACTGGAGAATCTGGCGGGACTGCTACTTATGCGGGGGGAGAAGGAACAGGCGGTTAAGGTTTTTCGGCGTATACTGCAGTTGGATGATGAGTGTGTTCAGGCACGGATGTCTCTGGCTGCGACCTTGGCGGACTTGGGGCAGACAAAACAGGCGCTCAGAGAATACACAAAACTCTCTGAAATGCTTCAGAGAACAGGAATTCTGGAAGAAGGAGCGAATTCGGCGTTTCTGCTTGATGTTTATCGGAAAATGTCTGACCTTGAACCGCAAAATGTGGATGTGCGCTGGAGGTTGGTGGATGCATATCTGAGCGGCAACAATACAGAAGGTGCACTCCAGACCCTGCGTGAGATGGCGGATATTCTGCGTAGCCAGGGCGATAAGAAAAGAGAACTGGTCAAGGTGCTGGAGAAGATGTCCCAACTCTCACCTGACGATGAGGAGGTGCTTTTGGAGTTGGGTGATGCTTACGCGGATTGCGGGATGAGTCAGCAGGCGATAAAGATATACGAGAGACTGGCGCTGGCGGCGATGCAGAAGGGGAAGCACGAGGATGCGTTGGCGCTTTGCCAAAAGTGCCGCCGTGTGGAGCCGCTGCGCATTGACACCTTCCGTCTGATGGCGGAGATTTACGGGCGTTTGGGTGAGACAGAACGGCAGGCTGAGTTCTACCGACAAATAGCCTGGCTGTACATTGCGATGGAGCATTACGAGGAGGCAGAGGACGCATTGGTGAGGGCGAGTGAACTGCAGTCAGCAGATTTGGGCACCCTTCTTCTTCTGGCAGAGACCTATAAGAAGCGGAAGAAGAAGGAGAAGGTTAAGTCGCTGCTTTTGCGTCTGGCGAAAACGGCGGTCAGACAGCGCGACCTCGGACTCGCCGCGCGCTTCATTGACGAACTTGAACGATTGGGTCTCTCCGACGATAGTGTGACAGATATCAAAAAAGAACTCAAGGTTCTGCAGACGCGACTTGAGGAAGGGGCAAAACTCCCCGTTATAGAGAGACCCGCCGGCGGTAGCATTATCTCCTCTATACCCGGTATCCGCATCATCAAACCGAAAAAGGAGCAAACCAAACCTAATCCTGACGAGGAATGACCATCCGATAGCCTATCCCGAAAACGGTCTGAATGAAGCGCGGATTTTCGGGGTCGTCCTCAATCTTTGAACGCAGTCTCTTTATGAAGTTGTCAATGGTTCTTGCGGTGCCGTAATAGTCAAACCCCCAAACATTGTCCAGTATGGTCTTTCTGTCCAATGTGCGTCCTGCATTTTTGAGCAGGAAACGCAAAAGTTTCGCTTCCCGCGGCGAGAGCCTATGCGCCTTCTCTCCCTTCCTGACGGTCAGCGCCTCAAGGTCAACCTCCACATCGGCGAATCTGGTCTTCTCATATCGCCGCTCATAGATGCGTTTACGCCGCAGTAGCGCCTCCACCCGCGCCAGCAACTCACGCAGCGAAAACGGTTTTACCACATAGTCGTCCGCCCCCAGTTTCAGACCTTTGACCCTGTCATCTTCACTTGAGCGGCACGACAGTATCAGAACGGGCAACTCAGGTCTGTGTTTTTTGACGATGCGGCACACCTCAAATCCGCTCATCTTCGGAAGCATTATATCCAGTATCACAAGGTCTGGCTCCATCTCCAGCGCTTTGCGCAATCCATCCTCCCCGTCCGTTGCCACAAATGTTTCATACCCCTCATAGCGAAGATTGCGCACTATGCCATCCAGTATCAGCGTATCGTCTTCAATCACAAGCACCTTTTCTGGCATCAAGCCTCTCCGAGTATGTAGGAGACGGTGGCATAAAGCGCATAGATTATAGCGGCAGCGGATCCGACTGACGCCGCGACGCAAAGCGCCCTTTTCAACACTGTGGCGGTCTTTCGGCGCCGCTCCTGCTCCCGTTCAAAGTCAACCAGCGCCTCCTTCAACTCCCACGCGTTTTTGTATCGTTCCTCTTTCTTGCGTGCAAGACATTTCGCCACGATTGTTGCCAACTGCTGTGGAACATCGGGATTGTAGTCCCTTACTGACGGCGCATCCTCATTCATCTTGCGCACAAGGATTTCAATAGGGCTTTCGGCATAGAAGGGTGGGCGTCCTGTCAGCATCTCAAAAAGCACACAACCAAGAGAATATATGTCGGAGGTGGCATCGTATGTGCGGATGGCGGAACCTCCCGCCGCCTCCGGTGCCATATACGCTGGTGTCCCCACAGCAAACCCTGTTCGTGTCAGTCGCATCGTCTGTTCCTGACACACCGCAAGACCAAAGTCCATCAGAATCACACGCCCTGTTCCGTCTTCTATCATTATGTTTTCGGGCTTTATGTCACGATGATACACCCCCCTCTGGTGCGCGTAGTGAAGAGCATCCGCTACCGCTTTTGTTATCCGCACCGCCTCCGGCAACGCCAAACGCCCTTCAACCATAACCTGACGAAGTGTCCTGCCCTCCACAAACTCCATCACGAAAAACTGCTTGCCTCCAAACTCAAAAACATCAAGTATTCGCACTATGTTGGGGTGAGCAAGCCTCTTAAGAACATTTGCTTCCTGTTTGAAACGCTCCACTTCCTGCGGCAGTGACACATGTTCATCCAGAATCGTCTTAAGCGCCACGATTTGACCATCCTCGTCCTTTGCTTTGTAAAGCAGACCCCAACCGCGGCTTATCTCCTCAAGCACCACATATCCGCCTATGCGCACCTTGCCCGGTTCCACCTCCTCCTTTATAGCGCCGTTCACATCCGCTTTGCCAACCGCTAATGGTTCCTCAAGCGCTGCACCGCAATTGGGACATTTCACCTCCTTGCCCGGAACAGCATTTAACACATTGTAGCGCTTTCCACATTGAGGGCACATCATCAGGTTCTTGCGCTGATGTGAAAGGAGCGTCTTCACCTGTGACAGGGTCAGCACACCATCATCAACCAGAATCTTGCCCAGAGGCACCTTCTTGCCTTCTGCCTGCAGTTTTGCCTGCTTGCGCAGAGCACGGTTTATCTGCTCCTGTGTTGCCATCCCCAACTTGACTGCTATGGCGCCGAAAAGCACCTCACGACGCGGAAGATGCAAACGCTTATCTGTTCTATCCAGTTGCCGCCCCTGTGCGCGCATCACAAGCGCCACCTGCCCTCGGCTCATATATCCCAACTCAACCAGTATGTCCCCCAGACGCCGATAGACAGGCGACTCTTCCTGCTTTTTCAACGCTTCCTTCAACTGCTCCTCTGTTATGAAACCGCTACGCAGCGCCATGCGCCCAAAAAGCAGGTCTTCTTCCCTTTCTGAATCGCTCAATCCTGCCTCGCCCCCAATTTCACCTTCACAATCTCCGTTTTCTCCCCTCTTAAAACCTCCATCTCCACCACATCACCAGGCTTGTGTTTCTTTAACATATCAACCAGGTCCTTGTGTGTCTTTAGTGGCTTACCATCGGCTTTGAGGATGATGTCGCCCACCTTAAGCCCTGCATTGGCGGCGGGACTTCCCTCAAGAACGCGATAGATTTTCAACCCACCAGCCGCAGGCGACGCCACTATCCCCAGAAACGGTCCGCCCTTCTTCACACGCGGCATCTTCCATTCCAACTTCTTCACCCATTCCACCCACTCCTTCTCAAACTCGTCTATGCTCTTGCCCACCACCTTCTCCAGTGCAGAAATGCCTGTTTTGTCTGTTTGGTATGTGTCGCAGAAGGTTTTGTAGAACTTGCGAAGAAGTCCCTTCTTGTAGAGGTAGAACATCACATAACGCGACTCAGCGTAAGCCACACCTGCAACCCGCATAAACTGCATATGCGAGAAGCGCATCAGGCGCTTAAGCGGTATGGTTTTGCCCGCCGCTATGGCGCGCTTGAGAATTATCAGCCTGCCGTTGTGGCGCGGAACCGCGTGACCATCTATCAAGTCGCTTGATTCAAAGCAGGTGGCAAGCCCCTCCACCACCCAAATCGGATGTGCCTGCCGTTTAACGGCTATGTCGCCGAAGTGGAGGGCGTGGGTGAACTCGTGGATGAGGACTCCGCCGATGTCGGGTGCGATTAGGGCGTGGCTACGCGGATTGTAGAAGCCCCCCACACGCGGATTGGGCACTATGCGACGGAAATCCTGAACGCGCAGTATCACAACCGCGATATAATGGGTGGGTCTGTTGTCAAAGAGGTCGCGCCATTGCGCGTCCGCATATTCTGTCAGCGTTTGTTTCAGCCTCTCAAGCAGCGCTTTTGATGCGTAAACCGCAAAAATCAGTTTCCGCTGCTTATCTATCTCGTATATGTAGCCCTCCCCCAGTTTCAGTTGTTTTTTAAGGTTTGCGAGGAACTTCTGCGCACCGCGCGCCATATACTCCTCTTTCCTCGCCATCAGGTCTTTGTAACCCGGATGGTCGCGGATGGAGTTAAGGTCGGAGTCGCGCGCTATGTGGTCAAAGTCGGTGAATCCCTCCTCCACCGACCGCTTCAGAAACTCCACCGCCTTGTCCCGCTCGCCCTTTAAGGCATAAGCGCAGGCGGTGTTGTAAAGCGCTGTTGAGTCGTGTGGATACGCTTTCAGAATCTTAGCCAGAACTTTTATCGCCTCATCATAGGCTTTGGCGCGCAGCAGTTGCAGCGCCTGCTGATGCAACCTTATCCGCTGCGCCTGGTCCATCGTGACCGCCGCTCTCTCCTTGCCCTTTGTATCCTCCACACGCACAAACTTCTCCCGCTTTTCTATCTTGCTCTTCGGTATCCGCAACTCCCCAAAATCGGTCTTCAGCACGACGCTTTTCTCATCTTCCTTTACCACCTCACCCTCAAACACCTGCCGCCCAACTTTCAGACGCTCCAACTCCCTCTCAATCGTAGTTATGTCGCTTGTGGGAATGCGCAACTCCCCGTAAGGTGTCTTTAACTGGACTATCTTCGCGCTGCGGGAGACAATCTTGCCGCGATACGATTTGCCGTCTTTGGTGTGGACTATGTCGTCAGCCAAAAGTCCCGCACCAGCAAACAGAAAGCAGATAAACAATACAGGCAACAACCGCATAGCCAAATCCTCCCTAATAACCTGCAAGCAAAATTATACGCTTGGCTTGCTGTTCTGTCAGGCGTTATCTGTAAACCTTTTGTAATGTGGTTGTGGTCTGGCATAGCATCGCTGCTATAATTTTTTGTGGAGGTGAAGGGGGCAGTTTGTGGGTGCTGTTTTATGGTTAAGGCTGCATATAACACAAGGGCTTGGCGCGGTTAGGGTGGGACGGTTGCTTGAGCGATTCGGGGATGCGGAGAAGATATTTGCGGCAGATGTTATGGAGATAGCAAGTGTGGCGGGGGTCTCAGTGGAGGTGGCAAAAAGGCTCCTTTCTGATGAGACGAAAGAGAAGGCTCAGAAGGTGCTTGAGGAAGCCAATGCGTGTGGCGCGCAGGTGATATACCCGACGCATCGTTTTTGGGCGCCACAATTTGTGGCGCTTTCAGATGCGCCCGTTGTGCTGTTTGTGCGAGGAAGCGGTGAGGTGCTTTCGCGTCGGCAGGTAGCGGTGGTGGGCACCCGTCGTGCAGGCTCCTACGGGCGCTCCGTTGCAAGAAGGCTTTCTGCATCTGTTGCCTCCGCAGGCTTTGCCGTAACGAGTGGACTTGCAGAAGGCATAGATACCGCCGCACACAAAGGCGCACTTGAGGCGGGTGGTGCTACAATCGCGGTTATGGCAACAGGTCCTGACGCTGTGTATCCCCCTGAGAACAGGCGTCTGGCGGAGAAGATAGTTGCTTGTGGCGGTGCGCTTGTGACGGAGTTCCCGCCGCGCTCGTCCCCACGACGGCAGAACTTTCCCTTCCGCAACCGCATTATTGCGGCATTGTGCGAGGCGCTTGTGGTGGTGGAGGCGCCGCAGCGGTCAGGCGCCCTCATAACCGCCAATTACGCCGCCGATATGGGCAGAACCGTTATGGCTGTTCCCGGGCGCATTGATGACCCCAATTTTGCGGGCTCCCATCGCCTCATCCAGCAAGGCGCCGCACTTGTCGCATCCGTTTCGGATGTGCTGCAGGAGTTGGGCGCGCCGCCAAAAGAGGTCGCATCCAGCGTCCCCCAACTTCCGCCAGATGAAGCGGCGGTCTATGATGCGCTCGCAAGTGGCGCGGAAACCGTAGAGGAAATATCGCGTCAAAGCGGACTGCCCCCGCCGCGTGTCCTCAGCGCACTCGTTAGGTTGCAAATGCGCCGACTCGTCTCTTATGGTGTCGGTGGTAGGTGGTCACGCATCGTTTAAGGAGTGCCAATGTGGAGCACAGAAAACATCTCTTGCGCGGTTTGCTGACCGTCCTAATCGTTGTCACCTCATTTTGCGCTGTTGCGGCAGTTGATTACGCCGTCCTCACTCACCCCCGTATTCTCGCCTTCTGGATTGCAAAAATTGCACAAACACAACTCAACGCCCATGTTCTCCTATCATCGGCTCACTTCAATCCATCAGGTTCGCTGACACTTCAGCGACTCCGCCTTGTTATGCCCGCACATCCAGACTTCTCCCTCCTTGTTGATAAGGCTGATGTTTTCTTTGACCCCACCGCTCTGAAGGTAAGACATATATATGTGCGGCTCTCCCAACTCTCACTGACGGTTGGCAGGAACTGGTCAACGCCCTTTGACGACCTGCTCAAAAAAGGGAAATCAAAAACAGGGAAGCGGCGGGAAATACCCAGTGTTCGGCTCCAGTTGAGTGGTGTTGAGGTTCGCCTTGAGCCGCTTGATGGGCTGGTTCTGCAGATAGATAAAGGAGAGGTTTTCCTGTGCAAGAGCGGTGGGACGCTGTGTGTTTCTGTTAAAGCGGATGTCAGAGATGCAGGACGCATATGTGGTGAGGTGCAGGTGGAAGATGAGCGGATTTTTGGGGTTGTGCGTTTTGAAAGCGCGGATGTGGCGCGGCTTCTTACACACCTGCCAGAGCGCTATCTCGTTGAGCCGCTGACCGCCATAAAGGCGGGACGCATCAGACTTGACGCTACATTCCGACTGCGAAACAGCCGTTTCACATCCCGTTTCGCCGCCCAAATTCACAGCGCGCTTTTCGCTATCCCCAAAACCAAACTCACTGTGGCGGGGATAAACGCCACTCTGACAGGCACTTATGATGGTGAGCGCTTTAACGCCTTCTGCTTCGGTAAGGGTAGGGTGGAGACAGGTGGTGAGGCATCCTTTGCGGTGATTTTGGCAGGTGATGAGCGGCTGCACGCACATGTGGACGCCTGGGCAGTAGGAGTGGAGATAAATAAGCGCTTAAGACAGGGGTTGCCCAAAGCGGCAGAAGCCGTCTTTGATGCGATAAACCCCCGCGGCAAGGCTGACTGTCATTTCACACTCCATTATGACCAAAAGCCTGTGTTTCGCTTAGAATTCCTCTGCCGTTCCGAGACATCGGTTGAGGCGAAATGGTTCCCCTACAGGGTGACGAACCTGTCAGGCGGGGCGGTTTTTGACGGCAAAAGCGTCTCTTTTTCGGCAAGCAGCCTTCTGCCTTGTGGCAGGATAGACGCAACAGGAAAGTTCAACCTTGAAGAGGACAGTTTTTATGTGCGCGTTGAAGGTAGCGGCATAGAGGTGGACGACAGGATAAAAGCGGCGTTGCCTGAAAGCGTTGCCTCCGTTATTGAACGGCTCGGCGCCACAGGCAAAGTCCCCTTCGCTGTGGATGTTAGAAAGGTAAAAGGAAGGGATGTTGAATGGAGTGTTGAGGTGGGACTCGGCGGACTGCATCTTAAGCCCGGTGACTTTCCTGTGGATGTTCGTCTTGATGCGGGGAGTTTGACTGTGCGGGAGAGAGGGGTGGTGTTTTCTGGTATTAGTGGAACGGTGGCTGGGGGGCGGGTTGAGGTTGACGATTTCACGCTACCTTATGGCAGCGACGAGTTTATGGTCCGTTGCGATATCGTGGGTGTTAAGGTGGAGAAGAAACTTTTGGGAATGCTGCTTGAGAAGGTGGGACTTGAGAAGGCGGACTGGTCTGCAGAGGGTGTTGCAGATGTGGAGTTGCGTTTTGTGAGGAAAGGAGAGGAGGTGCGTTATGAGGGCGAGGCGCGGCTGCGTGGGATGGGGCTGCTTTATCGCGCGTTTCCGGTGGAGATGAGGGATGCGCGGGGGTTGATACGGTTTGGGGAATGGGGTGCGGAGGTAGTTGCGCTTGAGGGGAAGGCGGGTGGCGGTGAGGCGGCGGTTTGGGGTGAGGTGAGCGAAAGGGACGGGCGATGGATGAGTCGCCTGCGCATTGAGGCGTACGGTGTGGTGGTGGATGAGCGGTTGCGCAAGGCACTGCCCGACTTTGCCCGCTACTACTTTGACCTCTTCAAACCGCGCGGGCAGGCTGACTTCGCCTGCCACCTTGACGGTCCAACGAATGACTTGGGCTGCACGCTTGCGCTCACTCTGCGGCATTGTGCGGTCAGCGTTCCGCATTTTCCATATCCTCTGTCGGATGTTTCCGGCAGGGTGGTGGTTGATGTGGGAACAGGTTCTGTGGTGCTGGAGCGTATCGTCAGTCGGGATGGCGCGATAGTGGTGGATGGTGTGTCGGCGCCACGGGGCAAAAAACGGCTCACTCGCCTCAGCGTGAAACTGCGAGGTCTTCAGATTGACGATGACCTGCTGGCGGCATTGCCTAGCGGGGATGTCTTATCGGATTTGCGCCTTTCAGGGCGAGTCAGTGGTTGTGTTGACCTCACCATAACCCAGAACGCGCAAACCTCCATCACATATAGCGCCGTTTTGTATCCGCAGAACTGCTCCATCAACGCGGGCGTTGAGTTTGACAATATATCGGGCAGCGTGGTCTTGAGCGGACATTACGGCAGGAAGAGCCATCTCGCTCCCATCCGTCTTGATTTGAAAGGGGTGACGGTCTATGGTTTCCAAATAGAGCGTGTGGTTTGTGCGATGGAAGTGGGTGAGGAAGGGGTTAAGTTTTCAGGACTGGATGGCAGCGTTTATGGCGGTCGTCTAAGAGGGAGTGTTTCGGTGGGGAAGGACGGTGTGGACTTGAAGGTTTCTGTAAGCAAGGCATCGGTGAGACGGGCGGCGGAGCACCTCTTCGGCACAAAGATGAGGAAGGTCACAGGCGATGTGAGCGCAAGTTTCACAGGCAGATTGAGCAAGAAGTCGTTTTCGGGTAAGGGGCGAATTCGCCTGCGTCACGCCAACATATGGCAGGTGCCGTTTTTCAGCGAGTTGGTGCGCGTTTTGTCGCTCGGCGCCGTTAAGGGGGTTCCGTTTGACAAAGCCGGCGCCAAATTTGAACTCAAAAACGACCGAATCCGCTTCCCCAACGCCTATTTCTACTCCGCGGTTATAGGTCTTAAAGGACGCGGTTCCCTTACCTATAGCGGCAGGCTCCGCTTCAAATTCGCAATCAAAATTGCCCCCGGCGTTATGAAGTATCTACCCCTTGTCAACTGGGTTATTGACCTTATAAAGAACAATATAGTGGAGATTCTGGTGCGTGGAACCGCCAAACGCCCCACTATAATCCTTGCCCCGTTTCAGCCGCTTGCTGACTTTTTCCGCTCCGATGAGTGAGCCGCTTGAATTTTGTTGTGTTTGTGTGGTATCATATTGGAGCCGACTGGAGGATGTTGCAGCGTGGCTAAGGAAGAGGGCATAAGGGTAGAGGGTGTCGTAAAAGAGGCACTGCCCAACGCTATGTTCCGCGTTCAGTTGGACGATGGGCATATGGTGCTGGCACATGTGTCAGGCAAAATGCGGATGCATTTCATTCGTATCCTGCCCGGGGATAGGGTGGTGGTGGAACTCTCCCCTTATGACCTTGAGCGTGGCAGAATCGTCTATCGTTATGGATAGGGGAGCGCAAAATGAAGGTGAGACCATCAGTTAAGAAGATTTGCGAGCATTGTCAGATTGTGCGCCGCAAAGGTGTTGTGCGGGTCATATGCAAAAAGAACCCGCGCCACAAGCAGAGGCAGGGTAAATGAGGAAGGTGCTTGCCTTTCTGGTTGTTGTTACGCCGCTTTTAGCCCAGCAGAAGAAGGAGAGACCGCATCCTTTCATCGTCGCCCGTGTTGACCATATCGTCATAACCCGCACCGATGTGGAGCGCTATCTGCAGATAATGGGAGGGCAGTATTTTCGTCTGCGGTGGTCGTGGCTGCGTCAGGAGCGTCTTTTCGCGCAGTATATGTTCGGCAAAGCGCTGCGGGAGTTGATACTGGATGAGGTGCTGCTGCAGTATGCGCGCAGAAAAGGGTGGTTGGATGTGGGGCGCCCACCTCCAACACAACTTGAGGCGCCTCAAGAGATTGAACCGAAAGCAGGACCTGTTGAGAAACAGGAACCGCTGCGGTTGACCCCTGACTGGGAGACGCAGGTGAGCAAAGCGCTTGAAGAGATGGTTCGTCGTGCGGGCGGGATGGACGATTTTGCCGCTATGCTCAGGCGCGCAAACCTCTCTCTTGACTACATCCGCGACCGCATTCGTATCCGTTTCCTCTGGGAGCGGGTGCAACGCCAGATTGACAGCCAACTGCCTCCCGTTAGCGCCGAAGAAATTCGCCAATTCTACCGCAAGCATATAAAAGAGTTTCTGCAGGGCAAGGATGTGGTCGTCTTTCGGGAGATAGGTATCCGCAAGGGCAATGTGCACAAAAAGATAGAAGAGGTGAAAAAGGCGCTGGCGGCAGGTGAGGATTTCGGCAAAGTAGCACATCGCTTAAGCGAATTATCGTCTGCCAAAAGGGGCGGGCTTTGCCGCAACGAACTTGACAGCCTCCGTCGCGATATGCGCAAACTGCTTCTTGCGCTGAAGCCCGGGGAGTTTACCAAGGAGCCGTTCTGGGACGGCAGCGCTTATACATTTTTGCAACTTGTGCGTGTGGAGCGCGCCAAACCGAAACCACTTGAGGCAGTTTGCGGGCAGATAAGGGCGAGGTTGCGCACACAGCATTTCAGTGCCGCTTTCAGACGCTTCATCTCCAAACTGGTCAAAGCCGCAAAAATTGAGGTCTACGAACCAGGTCTGTCGGTTGAGGAGATGTTCCCGCAGAGCGCCCGATAAAGATGCGGTCGCCTGTCCTTCAGAAGATTCACATCTTCTGCTATGTCTTTTCTGTCGGCAACTTTGGGGTCTATCTCTGCTGCTATGACGGTGGTTTGGCTCTTCCCAGCCGCCGCCAATATTGAGCCGTCAGGCGCCACAATCTGGCTCAACCCCGTAAAACGGCACGGCGGCTCAACCCGTGCCTCCTCCCCTGTTCTGTTCGCCGTCACAAAAAAGAGCCTGTTCTCAAGCGCCCGGGTTAGCATCGCTTTCTGACAAAAAGGCAGCATCAGGTTGGCAGGATGCGCCACAACCTGAGCCCCTTTGACCATCAGAACACGCCCCACCTCACAAAACGCCCAATCATAACATATCATCACGCCCAGTCTCAGACCATCAGCATCAAAAACTGGTGGCTCCTCACCGCCTGCAACAAACAGCCTCTTCTCCCGCCCAAAAAGATGGATTTTGCGGTATACCCCTACAAGCCCTTTTGGGGACACAACCGCCGCGCTGTTGTAGACCTCACCCCCACGCAGTTCCGCAAAACCAAAAACAATTGTCGCACCGAGTTCAGATGCCAAACGTACAAATTCGCGCACCGTCGGTCCGTCCACCCCTTCCGCAAACCCCAGCAATTCTTCCTTGTCGCGAAACTGATAGCCTGTCGTGCAGAGTTCAGGCAGAACGAACAGGTCGGCTTTGCTTTGGCGAAGCAGGCGCCTTATAACGGCTATGTTTCCGCTCTTCTTGCCGAACGCAGGAGCGAACTGAACCGCCGCAACCCGCATATCATCCCCTTAACGATGCCACATTAGTTTTGCGAAGGTGACCCTTATGGCGCGTCCTCCAGAGAGCGGTTTATGGGATATTTTTGAGGATGTCGGCGATTCTTTGTGCGGCGGTGCGGCGTCGGCGCAGGTTCGCCTCACTCGCCTCCACAAATTCCAATGCGCCAGACTCGCAGAACTTCACACATTCAGGCTCCCCATCGCACTGCTCACATTTGAACACCTCGCCTGTGTCTTGGTTGTATCCCATCGCGCCGAACGGACACGCCTGAACACATAAGCGGCACTTTATGCAACGCTGCTTATCCAGACGCACAACGCCACTCTCATCCCGCCACAACGCATCCACAGGACACGCCGCCATACACGCCGCATCATCACATTGTTGACACACCATCACCATATAGTAACCCACTTCATCCCACTTCACCACCTGTATGCGGCTCTTTATAGGGTTTGATACACCTTCGTTTTTCACCGAACAGACCAACTCGCACAGCCTACAGCCTGTGCATTTGTCAGGATTGACCAGAATCATCATCTTCGCCATTTGCTATCCTCCAAACGAACTTATTATAGCAAGCAAGGCGCGTTTGTGAAAGTATAGCAAACGAACTTTGGATGATTGCAGTCAGGCGGTTTGCGGTGGCGTTATGGTTGGTATTCATACGCGCCGATGTCTACCGTGCCGTTGACGATGCGCGGATTGCCGTCCAAATCCTTGTCCACACCGCTTATGTATGAGTTGTTGCCTGCATCTATGCACGGTGATGTGGACTTCAGATGATAATTCCCGTTTGCGGCGTCCACAAACTGCGGGTTAGCAAAGGTACAATTATTGCTATCATCTATTGTCGTCGTTGGCACACCTCCACCAAAGCCGTAACCTGTGTTGTCAACGCAACAATAGTTCAGGGTGCAGGAGGAACCTGAGTCTACTATGTAAATCTCATCACCACTACTGCCTGCAGAGTTGCCCCACAAGATAGAGTTGTTCAATGTCGCACTGCAGGAGTTCCAGCAGACAATCGCGCCGCCATACCAATTCGTGTTGTTGTTGCTGAAGGTGCAGTTGGTTACCGTCGCACTGCTGCTGGAGTAGCAGTCAATCGCGCCGCCGTAGTAGTTCGCGCTGTTGTCGCTGAATATTGAGTTGGTCACAGTCAGGCTGCTGTTGTTGCCGCAGTAAATCGCGCCGCCGTAACAGGCACTGTTGCTGCTGAATGTGCAGTTCGTTATCATCGGACTGCTTTGGTTGCTGTAAATCGCGCCGCCATACTCGTAATCATGCGAACCGTCCGTGTCCGCCGCTTCGTTATTCTGAAAAACGCAGTTCGTGATGGTCGGGGAGGAGTTGTTCTCACAAACAATAGCACCGCCATAAGTGTCTTCTACTCTGCCGTTTTGGATAACAAAGT
>CAZPBO010000041.1:13513-22026 GCA_964584815.1 uncultured Planctomycetota bacterium | reverse complement strand
CTCAACGCATCACGCGGTCTGTCACTGGCAAGCAACAGCCTCGCGTAAAGATAACGCTGTCCAGCACCTTTCTTCGCCTCCTTGCTCGCCACCTTCAGCGCATCCTCGTGCCTTGGCACAAACCAAAGAGAAAGCGTCCTCAAAACATGCGCCTTTTGCGGGTCACTCTCCTTTGACGCCGCCTCCCTTATCCAACGCCGAACACCGTTCTCCTCGTACGCCGCACGCATCAACTCCTCAACCACATCCGCGCTCAAGTCCCCTTTGAACAACTGTTCCACCTTCTCCATCGCCCCCTCCTTACACCTTGACTATGTTCAGAATCCCATCCTCGTATAACTCAATGAACGCCTCAACGAGATAGGGGTCAAACTGACTTGCCGCGCCCTTTCTCAACTCCTCAATCGCCGCCTCCACAGGCATCTTCGGACGGTATGGGCGTTCGCTCGTCATCGCATCAAAGGCATCCGCAATCGCTATTATCCGTGATATAAGCGGTATGTCTGTCCCCTTCAACCCCTCAGGATAGCCTTTACCATCCCACCTTTCGTGATGCGACAAAATCTTTCTGGCAAGGGAGCGGCTTATCTTGCTGCATATGTTGGCGCCTATACGGCAATGCATCTTTATCGTCTCAAACTCCGAATCGGTCAGACGACCTTTCTTGCGCAGGATAGAGTCGCGTATTATAACCTTGCCGATGTCGTGAAGCAGCGCACATATGCGCAACTCGTTCTTCACCCTAAGCGGCAGGTTTATCTTGTCCGCCAAAAGCAACGCATATCGCATCACACGGATGGAGTGACCGTGCGTGTATTGGTCCTTCTCCTCCAAAAAACGCACAGCGATTTCGGCAAGTTTCGCAAACGACTCATCCGCCATCCGTCGCGGTATCGCCACCGCCGCTATGTTCACAAGCGGCTTTAAGCGCTCCAGATTCTCCTCCGCAAACTGCTCCGCCGCAGGGTCCCCAACCTCCAGAACACCTATCAGATTCTCAAACGCAATAAGCGGCAACGCCATAAGGCGCCTCACATCGTCTAATGGATTGCCCAACTCCCGCTCCACCCTCAACATCTCCGCCCAGCGCTCATCGTTTATGTCCTCAACCAGCACAGCACTGCAGTTCGCCGCGGCAACCCCCACAAACCCCTCATTCAACCCTATCCTTACCACACGCGATGGCTCCCCTCCCCCCACCACCTTCTCAAGAGTTAAGTCATTCGTCCCCTGATTGTGGATAAAAAAAAGGCATCTGCGTGCCTCAAGAAAAGACATTATATTTGCGCCTATATCCTCAAGACAATCCTCTAAGTTGTATTTGTCCAGATTGATTATTATCTCCTCTATCAGGTCCTCTACCGTCATCATCTTGCTACCTCCTTCAACAGATACAGAATTCTACGCAAACCAAACGCAATGTCAATACGCATTTATCCCGATGGGGTCAGCCAATCGGCAAGAGCGTCTTTGAGGGAGAAACGCGGACGCCAGCCCAGCCCCATAAGGCGCCTTGGACTGCAGAGCCACCAGCGCGCAAAAATGTGAGGTAGTTTGTGAGAGTTAATGGATGGAATGGTCTTTGTCAGCCGCCCAAAAATATCCCCCCCCCAAGCAGCCAATTCCATAAATGAGCAGGGAATATTGATCCGCCGCACACATCTGCCCAAAACCTGCGCCATCTCCTTAAGAAACCCCACCATTGAGACAGGTCGTGGATGCGCAACGAAGAAAACCTTCCCCACAGCATCGGGGTGGGTAGCAAGCAGGATAAGTGCGTCAACAAGGTCATAAACATAGACGACGCTTAAGAGGCGCAAATGGGCGGGAACTGCGGGTATAAAACCAAAACGAATAAGGCGAACCAACTGGGTGGTTTCTGGGTCACCGGGACCAAAGACAAGGGATGGGCGAGCGATGGTGAAATCGGTATGGGCGGTGGAACGGATATACAATTCTGCTTTGAGTTTTGAGAGACCATAATGGCAGCGTGGATGGGGACGGGCGGATTCTGAAAGAGGAGCGGGGCGGGATGCGGGTCCTGCGGCTGCTTGGGAGGAGACAAAAAGGAAGCGGCATTTTGAGCCACGGCAGGCGTCGTAAAGTTTCACGGTTGCGGCGGTGTTGATACGGTAAAACTGCGCCGCATTGAGCGTCTTTATCAGTCCCGCGATGTGGAAGAGGCAGTCTGCCTGATGGATGGCTTGACGCAGCGCTTCAGGAACAGGTCCTGTAGCATCCCAGAGGATGACGGTTAAGGCGTTGGCGAGAGCGCCGAGGCGTTGTGGTCTTCTGACGGCTGCGGTAATATGCCATCCGCGTTCAAGGAGTGCTTCCGTCAAATGGCGCCCCACAAATCCCGTCGCCCCCGTCACCACCGCCCTCACTTCACCTTCCTCAAATCGGGATTCTCCCACGGCGCACGCCCCACCTTGGCGCATTCCTGCCACTCGCCACCCACCTTAACACGCACCACATCAGCGGTGTAGTCGCACTGCCCGCTGCTGAAATAAGCGCTGCCCACACCATAAAAGTCAACATATGCATTTTCGCGCTCAAACAGGGCTATCTTCTCGGCGTTGAACCCGCCGGAGGCAACTATTTTTATCTCCCTGAAGTAGCGCTGGGCAAGTTTCCTGCGGTTGGGCTGCCAGGAACGGTGCGCGAGCGCATCTAACGCCTCCCGCATCTTTTTTGTCAACTCAACAACAACACCTGGTCTGCCGTCTGGCTGCAGTGAGACATCAACGACATCTTCAGCGGTATCGGCACGGACACCAAAAAGTCTGAATTTTTCAGCCTCACCATCAGAGCCGCGTTCCTTAAGTGTGCAGAAGCGTTCAAAGAAGGCGAGCGCCACTTTAACAGAGTCGCCGACGCAATCGTTGTTGGAGTCCACCAGTGCGACGCGTTTGACATCTGGCGGCATAAGGCGCGCGAACTCAAGCATCGCGGCAGTAGTATCACGCAAAAAACACATAACAAGCGCGTGAGCGGTGGTGCCAGTCGCTTTCCCGCCCCAGAGCGATGCTTGAGCAGGGGTTGCCACAAGCGGGGAAATGTTCTGTTTATGGAGGCGGTTGTAGGTTGAGACGCCGACAAAATAGGCGTAGCCGTCAAACGCCTGGGTAGTGGGAAGGTCAAAGCGTGCGGGGAAGAAGAGAACGGGTTTTGAGCCGGCGGCTTTTTGCAGGAGGTATGTGTTTGTGGCAATCTTTGTCTCGCGTGCGAGGATTCCCAGAAGGACCGTTTCAAGGTATCCGAAATGGCGGTATTGACCGCGGATTTTGAGGATGGGACGACGGGCAACGGAGACCGTTCCCTCTTCCACCGCCTCAACTTCCAGTTGGCGATATGTGTTGACGAAGTCCTCGCCATCAAAAAAGCCGCAACAGTGGCGCAGCACCTCAAGTGCGTGTTCTATCCCACAGGTTATCGCAAAATCCTTTTTATGGAAGAATTGCATCTCAACAACAGCGTCGCCGGGGAGATGGCGTTTCTGGGCGTCTTCTGGGATATGGAGCAGCGGGGAGTGCCCGCTGAAAGTGGCGCGCTCTGCCGAAAGCGCTTCAAGCATACTGCGGATATTGTTGAAGTATTGGTCTGTGAAGAAACCCCTGCGGATGGCGTCAAAATCAAGCGGCAGCATTTTCCGCTCCTACCGCCTCTTTTGCGGAGGTGGTTGTTCTTTCTTTTTTTGCTCCTTCTGCTGCGGCTTACTCTCCTGAGGCAAAACCCTAACCACCTGCTCAATCGTGTCGGTCATATTATTGTAAGCCAGCGCCCATATCCTGTATGTTCCCGGCTTTTTGGGAGCAGGAAGTTCCGCCTCCGCAACCACTTCATTCTCTCTGCGCTGAGGTTTCATCTCACCCAGAAGGAAGGTCCTTTCTCCATCGGTGGCAACGACAACGATTCGGTCCTTATTGAACCTGTCCAAGAAAGCAGTGTTGCTTGAGTTGGTGGTTGCTTTGAAACGAACCTTCAATTTGCCCCCTGCTTTGCAGGATGGGGGGCACAAAAACAGGGTGGTGAAGCCGTAGTAGTTTTGCGCTGTAGGAAGTGCGACAACAGGGGTGGAGACATTTATGGGAACAGGGGTGGGAAGTTTGAAGGGTGCACTGGCAGAGGCTCTTCTCCACACTCTTGAGCCGTCGGATGTAACTGTAAGGGTGCATTTAACCTGTTGCCCGAACTCAAATTTTGCCTTTGCCGCGCCTATGCGGGAACTCCTGCCGCCTGAGTATCCCGGCATCACCTCTATCTTCAACTTCTCACCGCCAGCGAGTCTTGTCATGCCGAAACTGCGACCGCCCCACGACCTCGCAAGAACGCGTCCTCTCACAGCAATTGATGGATAAAAGTACTGCGAGATATACCTCTCTCCTATTTCAAGGCGCAACTCAACGCGCAAGTTGAGCGGCACCCAAGCGGGTTCCTTGCCCTTGTTCTCAACTGTCAAGGTTATCCGCGGCATAACACCAACACGCACGGTCTTGCTTGAAAGGTTCAATTCTACCTTGACGCTTCGGGATGTCTTCTGCCCAAAAAATTTCTCGGCGAACCGTTGAATCCAGCGCTTCGCCTTCTCGTTGGTGCTGGCGAGGTTGACGATGCGCAGAAACGCCGATTCGGCAGCGAGGATGTCGTCACCTTTCAGCGCTCCGAACAACTGCTTAAGTTGGTTGCGATACTCTGCCGGCACATGCCCCATCTCCTTAAGTATCCGCTCAATTCTTGTGCGCAGTTCTGCATCCTTAACGCTTTTTAAGCGCTCCCACAGTATGTCTCCCGCCTCAACCCCCATACCCAGCAACTTCTTCTCCGCTTCCTGACGCTTCAGCCAGTCGTCACTGCCCAGAGACTTAAGCAGCGACTCCACTTTCGTCTTCAGGTCGCTTTCTGTTGCCTGCGCGAACACATACCCCCCCGCAGCAACTATCAAAAACAGCACGCCAATTCTCACTTTCCTGCCTCCAAAGATGGTTACCGATTATAGAAATTTATACTGCGCTGGACAAGCATCCGTTGGCTATTCTTTGATGGAGCGTCTCTGCCCCCGCCTCTTCTGCGCCAGAAGCGCCCCACAGACAGAAACCAACACCAGCACCCGTATCACATCCCAAATCTCCCCTCAATTTATCTTACGGCAGGATAGAGGGTTTGCAAGTTGTGAAAGGCGGAAGTCTCTGGTATAATAAATATGCTATGAGGGCAGGTAAGGGTGATATCGCTTGAGGATTTATACAGGCGGTTTGCTGACAGACTCTACAATCTCCTTCTGCGGATGCTGGGTGATGAGGATGATGCGTTAGATGCGTTGCAACAGACATTCTTAAGAGCGCATCGTGCATTGCGTAGTTTTCGCGAGGATTCAAAGCCCTACACCTGGCTATACAGGATAGCATTGAACTGCGCGTATACGGCGTTGAAGAGGAGGGCTGGAAGGCGGCATATGGAGGTGCTTACAAGCGCTGACGGATGGCGGGCAGACCCACCGGCGGCTGACCATGATGCGGCGGAAAATGTGGAAAAGCGGGAAAGGGCACAGATAGTGCAAGAAGCGATAATGAGGTTGCCGGAGGATGTTCGGGTGGCGGTGCTTCTGCGCGATATTGAGCAACTTCCCTACGAGGAGGTGGCAAAAATCCTGAATGTGCCACTTGGGACGGCGAAATCGCGGGTCCATCGTGGTCGCGAACTGCTGAAAGAACGACTGGAGCGGGTTTTGGGCAAAGAATTTGTGGCAGATTAGAACCAAAAATAAGGAGGAGGTGTCTAACAGGTTGGAGAAGATGGAGCAGCAGAGATGAGATGCGAAGAAGTGAAGGCGCTGTTGAACGACCTAATAGACGGGGAATTGGATGAGGAGAGGAAAGCGGCGGTAGAGGCGCATATAAGGAGTTGCGCGAACTGTGCGAGGGAGAAACGGCGTCTTGAGCGCGTTGTGAGTCTTGTGCGTGGTCTGCCGCGTGAGAAGGTCCCTGTTGATTTATTGCCTTCATTGAGGGCGAGCAGGGTCGGTGTGGGTTTAAGGAGGTTGGTAGCGGGGTTGGCGACGGTGGCGGCGGCGCTTCTGGTCGCCATCCTTATAATGCCGCTGCTCAAGGAAGGTGTGGTCACAGAAAAAGCGGCGAAACCTTTTGTTGGTCCACCTCCGGTTGCACCTGAAGCCGTTGCCAAAAAGTCCCCGCCCGCTGCTCACGCTAAGACGAACAAGGAAGCCGAGAAGAAAAGCGCATTACAGACAGGACGGGTGGCGGCTGAAAACACAGAACCCTATGAAGGAAAGAAACTCCATCCACCAGAGAAGGAGAAGGAACTAGCGAAACTGAAGCAGGATAGCGCGGGAGAAGGATGGCATAGGAGGGCGCTACCCGGCGGTGCCAAGCAAAGAAGCGGGGTGGAGAAGCGTGAAGCGGTTGCCGCAGCGCCGGAACCTGCGTCTCCCCCGGCACGCCCAGCCGCTGCAAAGGCTAAGAAGGCGCTTACGAGGAAAGAGCACGCCGAATGGGCAGACCGTGGAGGCAAGGGCGCAGGAAGAAGCAAAACAAAAGCACTGGATAACGCTCTTGGGAAATCGCAAAGAAGTCTTGGAAAGGCAGTAGAAACGAAGGCTGCTGATAAGTTGCTGAAGGATGTAGAGAGGTTAGCACGAAGGGCGCGCCTTGAGGAGATGATGGAACAGGATGAGAAGATGCTGCGAAAGAGGATGCGGCAAGCGCGCTTCGGTGGTGGGGTAGAAGTTGTGCTCTTCAAGGTGTGGATAAGTAAGGATGCGGTTGAAGGATTGATGCGTCAGATAAACGCGGTGGCGGAGGCAGACGAATCCATAATGAAGACGGCGGTGAAGCGGGGCAAGAACTGGATTGAGGTGAAGTTGACGGCAGACAAACGCGGAGCGCGTATTATAAGAGCGCTGGTCGCTGCCGCCCCCAAAGGCAACACTCTCTTTATCGTTAGGTTCTGTTACCGTTAACCACCGCCCTTTGCTATCGGTCCCCCATCCTCTTCTGATGCATCTTCCTCAAGCCCGAACTCATCAGGAATGTTGAAGTGGAGCATATCGCTGCGCTCCTTTTCGGAAACCTCTTCCTTGCCCAACATAATGCGGGAGATGCGGTCCTTGTAACGCTCAACCACATCGGTTATGTTGGACTTTTTTGTCTCCTCAATCTTCTTAACGACCTCCTTTTTGTATGCGGCTTCCGCTTCAGTAAGTTTTTCCTCCTCTTCTTCCCCCCCCTTCTTTGGTGCGTGGGCTGGAACAGAGGGTTTTTCTGCAGGAACCTTTGCCTTCATTTTCGTTAAGGTGATTTTGCTACCTTTGTTGTCGTACTCCAGGCGGTCAACACATTTGAGCATAAGGCGGATGCCGAGTCCGCCCATACCGCCTTCCATATAACGCTGCCGTGCGGCGTCCAAAGCATCCTGACTTGCGGTCTTGCGTAGAACCGAAACAAAATCAAACCCATCCCCTTCATCAATAACAGTAGCAGTGACGCGGTCGTCCCAGTCGCGTAAGAAGACGCGTATCATTTTGCGGGGGTCGTCACAGTTACCGTGGCGTCGGGCGTTGTCTATCGCCTCATATAGCGCCGTCTGCAGATTAAGCGCATCGTCCGCCGCCATATCACGCTTCTCTATGAACTCCCGTGATACATCGTAACAGGTTTCTATAATCTCCCGTGATGTGGGGAAGATAAGCCCCAACTGTTTCCCCCCCACCACCTTTTCCCGAAACCCATCAGGCAGCGGCAGCCTCTTTATGGTGTGGGTGAATTCAGGCGCAACTATCGGCTCCTCTTTTAGGAAAAATGTTACCCGCACCCCACCTATGTCTATAAGGTCGCCATCGTTCAGAACCGCCCTGTTTATCCGAATACCGTTAACCTTGGTGCCGTTTGAGGAACCGAGGTCCTCTATAATCGGTTTTTCCTGCTCAAATATTATGTGGGCGTGCCTTCTGGAAACGCTTTTCGCCAGAATCTGGATGTCGTTGTCGGGAGCCCGCCCCATCGTTATAAGAGGCTTATTTAAGTCGTAAACCTTCACCAACTTCCGCGTAAAATGAACCTTCAACCGCGCCATCAGGACACCTCCTTCGCAGTAGGCATCTTAAAGGTTCTCCTCCTAAGCCCAACATTGACCTCATAGTCAATTTTGACACGGGTGAACCGCCCGCTCTGATGATTATACTCGTAAATCCTACGCGGGAATAGAATTGAACGCACTTTTTTGTAGCGGGTGAAGAAACGCTCCACATAGCGGCTCTGATGGGTCGTGTGGCGAAACTCACTTTTCACAAGCATCTTAGTGTCCCTTGCGAAGTAGAGTCTGAAAACCCAGCCATCAGGAAAGGTGACGCGCAGGATGTCGGCTACCTTGCGCACCGTTTCTCCGTCCTCAAAATAATAGGCGTTTTTGCCGCCAAGATACTCTATGGTCTTTGCCTCCTTTTCAAGAGGCAGAAGTAGAAGAACCTCAACCTTATGGAAGAGCCACTGAACGGC
>CAZPBO010000041.1:9428-13413 GCA_964584815.1 uncultured Planctomycetota bacterium | reverse complement strand
GCAGCCTCAAGAACCGCTCTCGCCTTCTCATCCATCACAGCAGCCATAAATCACTCCATAAATCGGTTTCCCATTATAATAGATGCGCGTGGTGTCACAACTGTTTTGGTCTTTTGTGTCAAAGACGGGAGAGAAAGAACGCCGCCGCCAGACCACCCACATATAACACCCCCGCAACCCCTGTCACCCAACCCACCCGTCGCCTGGCGCGATAGTCCATCTGCCCCGCCACAAGATATATCGCCGTCACAATCACAACACACAACCCCACAACCATATGCTCATCACCCGTTTTGTGTGCAAAGATAAGCCCTTTGCGCCACGCCGCATCGGTTATCGCCAGTATCGCGATGTTGAAGAGATTGGAGCCGAAGATGTTGCCGAAAGCAAGTCCCACAGAGCCCAATCGCGCCGCCGCAAATGTGCACACCAACTCCGGCATTGACGATATCGCCGCCAGAAACGCCGTCCCCACAAACGAATGCCCCAACTTGTATGTCGTCGCAATCCTGTCGCAGGTTCTGGTCAGAAGCGCCCCCGCAAGCACTATCGCCAATGCCGCAACACCACTCCACACCAGCAACCTCCACAGACCACTTCTGTCAGGTGGCGCCGTCTGTTCCTGTTTGGGCATTCGCTCCGCACGATACAAAACCCACGAGGCAACCCCATACACCACAAGTATCAGAAAGGATGTAATACCAAAATTTATGGATAGGGGGTCAAAGAATCTGGGATGGCTGACACCGAACCGCCCCCCCAAGGTCAGCCCCGCAAGAGACACCGCCACAAGAACTATGGACATAAGACCACAGACCGCCTCACCTTTTTGGGTCTTGACGAATACCTTACCACGCATAAAGAGCCAGTCAACAAGGCATATCATAAACAGGTTGAAGAGGCAGGAACCGTATATGTTGCCTACGCCCATATCAGGCTGTTCCACCTCAACAAGCGAAGAGAGGGTTATCACCAACTCAGGAAGAGAGGTCACAAACCCCAGAAACATCATCCCGATAAAGACGCGCCCCAATTGCAGTTTTTCTGAAATGGCATCGGCATACCGTGTCAGCACCGTCCCCGCAAGAACCACAACGGAAGCCAAGGATACAAACTCGCCCCAGAGATAGAAATGCTCCAACACCCTCTCCTTCTCGCGCAAAGGATTATATAAAACAGCGGTGACCAAACAAACGGGGGGTGGGATTTTATTTTGCCTTCCGCGCGCTGTAGTTCTTCACCTTCTCCTGAAGCGCGACAGGGTCTTTCGCTTTCTCCATCATATCCTGATAGCCGATTTTCCCCTCAACAAAGAGTTTGAAGAGAAAATCGTCCAGCAGGAACATCCCCTCTTTTTTCGCGGTGACAATGGCGTTTGGAATTTGATATGTCTTGTTGTCACGGATGAGGTTGGCGATGCCTGGGGTGACGAACATCACCTCAAAGGCGGCGATGCGTCCTTTACCGTTAGCGCGAGGAAGGAGGGTCTGTGACACGACAGCAAGAAGTGCGATTGAGAGTTGTGCGCGGATTTGGGCTTGCTGGTGCGGGGGGAAGGCGTCAATTATGCGGTCAACGGTCTCGCCCGCGCCTATTGTGTGCAGCGTCGCAAAGACAAGGTGCCCCGTCTCCGCCGCGGTTATCGCCGCCTGCATCGTCTCCAAATCCCTCATCTCACCTATCAGGATAACATCGGGGTCCATACGCAGAACGCGCCGCAGTGCCTCCGCAAAACTCTCCACATCTATCCCAATCTCTCGCTGCGTTATTATGGATTTCTTGTGGCTATGAAGATACTCTATCGGGTCCTCCACCGTCACTATATGGCGGTCAAGGTTGGTGTTGATGAAGTCAACCATTGTGGCAAGTGTGGTGGTCTTTCCGCTACCTGTGGGTCCTGTGACAAGCACAAGCCCCCGCGGTTTAAGGAGCAGGTTCTTCAACTGCTGGGGCAGACCTATTTCTTCAAAGGACATAAAGCGCATGGGTAGAAGACGCAGGGCGACGCCGACATAGCCACGCTGGCGGTAGCAGGAGACCCTGAAACGCGCCTTCTCGCCATAAGAGAAGGAAAAGTCGGTGGTGCCTTTCTCGTTCAACTCCTGCTGGCACCTGTCGGAAGCAATAGACTTCATAAAGGCGACGGTGTCTTCAGGTGTCAGTGGCGCGACCTCCAGTTTGCGCAGCCGTCCGTGAATGCGATAAACAGGCGGCAAACCCACAGTCAAATGCAGGTCAGAAGCCTCGTTCTCTATCGCTATGTCCAAAAGACGCTCTATCTGCATAGTCAAAACTCCCATCAGTAAGAGAGAATCTCCTGCGCGGTGGTGACACGCAAGACCTCCTGCAGCGATGTTATTCCTGCCATCGCCTTCCTAACAGCATCCTCCGCCAAGGTGACCATACCGCTCTTGCGTGCCTGCTCCCGCAACTCGTGGGCGGTCTTCTTCTCAAATGTCATCTGCCGCAGCACCGAGTTCATCTCCATCAACTCAAAGATGCCCAGCCTGCCACGATAACCGCGATAGCCACATTCAGGACACCCTACGGGACGATAGAAAGTGGCTTCCTCTGCCTCGGAGCGGCTCACTCCTATAGCCTGCAACTCATGTTCTGATGGCTCATAAGGTTCCTTGCAGTGAGGGCAGAGAACCCGCACAAGGCGCTGCGCCATCACGCCGATAACACCTGATGCCGCAAGGAACGGCTTGACCCCGAGGTCAATCAGACGCGGCAGCGCACTGGGAGCGTCATTTGTGTGGAGGGTGGAAAAGACAAGGTGTCCTGTAAGCGCTGCCTGAATCGCCACATCCGCCGTCTCCCTATCGCGTATCTCACCCACAAGAATTATGTTGGGCGCCTGACGCAGCATCGCCCTGATTATCCGCGCAAATGTCATCCCCACCTTGCGGTTTACCTGACACTGGTTTATGCCAGGAATGTGATACTCTATAGGGTCCTCTGCCGTTATTATCTTCACATCAGAACGGTTCAACTCCATAAGCACCGCATAAAGAGTGGTGGTCTTGCCACTGCCTGTGGGTCCTGTGACAAGGAATATGCCGTTTGGGCGCCTGATTATCTTCTTAAAGCGTTTGAAGTCGTCCTCGTGCAGTCCCAACTTCTCCAGCGGCATCAGTCCGCGCTCGCGGTCAAGGATACGAATGACCACAGACTCGCCCCAAGTGGATGGAACGATAGAAACACGCAAGTCCAACTCCCGCCCAAACATCTTCAACTGTATCGCCCCGTCCTGCGGACGCCGCTTCTCCGCCATATCCAACTTCGCCATTATCTTGATACGGCTCACTATAGCGCCCTGCAACCGTTTCGGCGGTGACTCCTGCTCCACACATATCCCGTCTATCCGATACCTTATCCTCAACCTCTTCTCAAACGGCTCTATGTGAATGTCACTCGCCCTCTGCTTTAGCGCCTCCGCAATTATCGTGCTCACAAGCCTTATGACTGGTGCATCGTCTGCACTCACACCATCGTCTATCATCGCCTCCGCTTCCTCCCGCCTCAGCGTCACATCATCCAACTCCTCGCCCTTCTCCTCCGCCAGTCTTGTCAACTCATCCTCACCGTAACCATAATACCTCCTCAACGCGTCCTCTATCGCCTCAGGCGTCGCCAGAACTGTCTCCACCTCCTTGTTCAGAATAAATCGCACATTATCCACCGTCTCAAAATCCAGAGGGTCTGACATCGCTATTGTAACCACCCGCTGACGCCCCTGTATCGGGACTATCTTATGCTCAATCGCCACCTCCGCCGGCACGCTATTTATCACATCTTCTGGTATATCTATGGAGTTCAAGTCAATATAGGGCATATGGAACTGTTTGGCTAACGCCTGCGCCACCTGCTCAGAAGTGGCATACCCCAACTTTATGAGCGCCTCACCTATCTTACAACCCTCCTTCTTCTGAAACTCAAGCGCCTCCTCCACCTGCTCAAAAGTCACAACACCCATCTGCTG
>CAZPBO010000041.1:4320-9328 GCA_964584815.1 uncultured Planctomycetota bacterium | reverse complement strand
TGCTTGAGGACCTTGAGGGTGCTGGAGATGACCGCGCGGCAGAAATCCTATCGCAGATACGCTCCGCCGCCAAGGATGTGGGGTTCTATGAGTTGCTCTGTGCCACAGAAACCGTCCGCAACGCCTTAAAAACGCCTCAGAAAGAGCGCCAGTTGCAGGGCTTCGTCAACGAGGCGCGCTCCCTAATCGCATCGCTTGCAAAACTGCTCGGCTATTCAAAGAAGTCCTCATCCCTCCACATTGACCTGTCGGTTAGCGAAGGCGCTGCAGGAACCGACGAAGCCGACAACGAGCGTAGGAAACTCTTAACAATCCTGCAGAGCGCCCCTCCTGTGAGCGCGGATGTGGACGGGTTGGTAAACGCGGCGTTCGGCAGCAAGCATCCGTCAAAGGAGGAAGAAGCCAAAACAGAAATCATCTTTGAAGGCGCACCACCATCCCAGCCACCGCAAACAAACAACACAGGTGCAAAACATCTTCTCGCATCCATGGGGCTTGCTACACTTGACCACGCTTTGCGCCTCCTGCCCGATACTTTGCGCGAGAAAACGACCCTTGCCGCGACCATCATCCATACACTCATAAAAAACAGCGCGCCTTCTGATGCCGCCCCTCTTGCTTCTCAAGCAGAAAAACTGGCTTTGTGGCTGCAGAGGTTGACGGGAGGGATGGGCTGCCGCATAAAGAGTGTAACTCAAGGCGAGGGCATCTTCTCCGAAAAAGTGTGCGGATTTATGATTGAGTGCGCCAAAAACATTCTTCTTGCGGGGTTGCCGCTTAGGGGACGCCCCACACCAGAAGACGCAACACTGACCATAACACTGAAGAAAGAGAAAGGCAGTGTGGTGTTGAAACTGGCGGGACTTGCCAGTGTAAGGCGCGCATCGGTGGGGCTGTTCATAACAGAGTTGCGCCATCTGCTTAAAGCCCTCTCTGGCAGCATTGAGCGCAAGGGAGACGAGGTGGAGATACGGCTTCCACAGGATGTGGTGGCGTTTGAGGCGGCGCTTATGCGCTGTGGGGGGGTCGTCTGCGCCCTTCCACTGCCCGCACCACCCGAAATCGCACCCCCCACCAACACAGAAGCCGCCCTTGTGTTAGCCTCAAACCCCGACGAGGCTCGCCTGCTGTCTGTCGCCGTAAACGACCACACCTTTCGGGTCGTCGTTGACGACTATATCGGCGAGCGCACACTGATAGCGCGTTTGGGAGAACGCCTCTGTGTTGACATATCGGAAAGGAAAGTTCTACCCCTTGTCAACCCGTTTGCTCTGGAGGAGGACGATTGGCTCTGACCGCAGTGGTTGTGGAATCCGACAGGTTGATGAGGCGCATCGCCTGCGCCGCTTTTTTGGCACTTGGAGTGCGCTGTTATGAGGCAGACGACCCTATAGGCGCTGCACATCTTCTGCGCAGGCTCTCCTTCTCGGTTGATGTTGTGCTATCCGCCTGCTCGCTTCCGCGGGTAACAGGACTTGAGTTCCTTGCTCATTTCAAATCGGTGGGTAACATATCGGCGATACCCTTTCTGGTTTCGGTGGGGCGTGCAGATGACGCCCATCTTCTGCGCGCTGTTCGCGGAGGTGCTGACGCGCTACTTATGCGCCCGGCAGGTCTCCTCCCTCTGCGCCGCGCCCTTTGCTCCCTAAAAGCGCTTCCCCTTAAAACCGACACACCCTCCTCACTCCTCTCCCTTCTGCCGCCAGAACCCGCCTCTACCCTTATGGAAAGCGCCTCTGTCAGGCATATTCCAGAAGGCTCCCCCCTCTTCATTTCCGGCTCTCCGCCCACGCGTCTGGCGCTCCTGATTGAGGGCAGAATAGAGGGAGGTGGACGCACCTACAGCGCAGGCGATGCGGTGGCACTTGAGGCTTTTCTTGCCTCTGACGCGCTGGATGAGGATGTGGTGGCGGTGCAGAACTGTCGTGTCGCCCTCATTTCGCGCCCTGATGTGGAGGCGCTATCCGTAGAAAGCCCCCCCTTCTGCCGCGCCCTCGCTGAAGCAATCACACCACCCAACCTGCCACCTTCACAGGCACCCCTCGCCCTGCTCCTCGCCCGTCTCCACGCCCGTTCCGCAACAGGAGTGGTCAACTGCGGTCGCGGAACGGTCAGACTTTTCGGCGGCATAATCACCACCATCCTCCACCCCGACACCGACGACCCACGAGAAGCACTCGCCCATATGGCGGAAGAGGATACCGCGTCTTTCCACCCAGAAGAGGTGCCACCAGAGAAGACTGTGGATATACCTGTCTGCACACTCCTACGCTACATCGCCTAATTGTGAGGACGGCAGATGAAGGATGCGATAGCAGCGCTGAGCAGCACTGAAGGAGCAACAGATATTGTGCGCGCATCAGGCGATGGAATCCTTAAACTCTGCTCCACCGAATTCTTGCTGCCCCAGAAACCGACCTTCCACGCCCACCCCGTCACATTGCGCATAGAAACCCCGTGGGGGGAGGCGGATTTCCGCGGAGTGGCACTTCTTTTCAGAAAAAATCGCTCCTATACAAAGGAGGAGATGGTGGAGTTGCATCTGGGGCGCGGATTTGGTAGGGCGGCGTTGAGACGGCTGTTTGAGAGGGGTGTGCGTCACGCAAAGGCGGGGGAGTTCACGATGCGCGCTTTTCTGAACGGACGCATAACGCTTGCGCAGGCGGAGGCGATAAACGCGCTTGTGCGTGCCCAGACACAATCCCAGCGCAGACAGGCAAGCGCAAAACTTCTCTTCGCCACACCACAGAAACTGCGTAAAGTCTACAACACCATCCAAAGCATCCGTGCCGACATTGAGGCGCAACTTGATTTCCCCGATGAAGAAATTGACGCAGAAGATTTGAAGACTTTATCGCAGCGTATCAGAAGCCTCCGCGAAGAGATAAAAACCGTCAGCAGTAAAAGTAACCTTCCTAACCTGCCCCGCGTTCTAATAACGGGTCCCCCCAACGCGGGCAAATCCAGCCTCCTTAACCGTATCGTGGGGCGTGATGTTGCGCTTGTCCACTCCACCGCCGGCACAACACGCGACTGGATTGAGGTGGAAACGCTGATACGCGGAAGACGCGTCCTCCTCGTTGACACACCAGGAGAGGCGGAACCGTTCAAAGACTTGCTAACAACCCTGAAGAAGGAAGCGGACCTGCAAATAAAGGTCGTCGGTGCAGAACAGATATCTCCCCAAAAGCCGCCCAAGCCGCCTGAACGCGGACTGCTTGTCGTCAACAAAGCAGACCTCAGGATAAGCCTTAAAGGCGTGAACGCACTTTTTGTGAGCGCCCTGACAGGAGAAGGGATTGAGGGGCTGAAAGAGGAGATAAAAGCGCGGCTGCCTGAAGTATCAGACAGCACAGGTGGGGTGGTGGAGGAGGTGAGAGCGCTGCTGAAAGAGGCTGAAAGGTTGCTGGAAGGGGAGATGGAGTTGGCGGCGGAGGTTTTGAGGGATGCGGCGGACGAACTGGCGACAACGCTCAACACCAATGCGACAGAAGGTCTGCTTGAGCGGATTTTCGGACGGTTTTGTATAGGAAAATAGAAGCCAAAAACCGAAAATAAGGTGGGCGCAGAACTTAAGTCGGTCGTCTAAACTTGACAAGGAGAGGTGTTTGATGGTAGAATTATGTAGGAGAGTTATAAGGGTGATTGGGATATGGAGTTAGCAGAACTTTTGCGGCGGATGGTGATAGAGCGTGCCAGCGACTTGATAATCAAAGTCGGCACCCCACCTTGTCTGCGGATTGACGGACGGATACATTTTCTTGATATGGATGTGGTAACACCGCAGGAGGCGCGCGAAGTTTACGAGATGATAGAGGACACCAAAAGAGACGGCTTCTTCAACCGCCGCGATATTGACACATCCTTTGATATGTCTGGTATCGGGCGTTTCCGCGTCAACATCTTCTACCAGCGGGGACAGTTAGGGTTCGCTTTCCGCCATATTGAGAGTCAGATACTGGACTTTGCAGAATTGAACCTGCCTGTGGATGTGCTGGTGCGTTTATCCAGTCTGCCGCGGGGTCTGGTGTTGGTGACAGGCGTCACAGGCAGCGGCAAATCTACCACGCTCGCCGCGATGATTGAGTATATCAACACCCATTTCAATAAACACATCGTCACAGTAGAAGACCCCATTGAGTTCATCCACAAAGACAAAAAATCGGTGATAACCCAGCGTGAGGTCGGCAGCGACACAGAAGACTTCCACACCGCGCTGCGTCATGTGGTGCGCCAGAGTCCCGATGTGATTATGATAGGCGAGATGCGAGACAGAGAAACGATGGAAGCGGCTTTATCCGCCGCCGAAACGGGACACCTCGTCCTCTCCACTATGCATACCGTAAACGCTATGCAGACGGTAGAACGCATTCTCAACTTCTTCCCACCGTATCAGCATAACCTAATACGGCTTCAGATGTCGCTCGTTCTTGAGGGAGTGATAAGCCAAAGGCTTCTTGCGCGGCGCGATGGTAAAGGGCGCGTTCCAGCGGTGGAAGTTATGGTCGCCACCCCAACCATCAAAGAACTCCTCCTTGAAGGACGCACCACTGAACTTTATAAATCAATAAAGGAAGGCGCATATTTTGGCTGCCGCACCTTCAACCAGTCCCTCAAAGAACTTTACGAAAAAGACCTGATAACCTTAAAGGATGCGCTTGAAGCCGCCGATGAGCCTGAGGAACTAAAGATGGAGTTAAAGGGTATAATAAAAGGGTCACAGTCAGGTGACTTTGACTTTAGGTTCTGATGTTGGAAGAGCGTGATGTCGGTGGTTGTGTATTACTGCGAGAGGTGTGGTCGGCGGATTGAGATTGACGAGATAGAGCAGGGGCTTGTCGCCACCGCCACAAATGGCTATTATTGTCAGGAATGCGCGCAGGAACTGGGAGTTCCCCTCATAGCGGAGGCGAAAAAATCTGCCACCGTCAACAACTCAAAGCGCGAAAGCAAAATAACCACATACAAGATACGCAAAGAAGCGGTGGACGAATACGAACTCTACGGT